>JAMXLK010000164.1 GCA_024281075.1 Vulcanimicrobiia bacterium | reverse complement strand
GCGGTGAAGCCCGGGCCGAGCGCGCTGACCAGGGCGCGTTTCCACGGCGAACCGTTCCCGATGGTTCGTTCGAGCACGAACATGACCGTCGCGGCGGACATGTTGCCGTAGTCGCGCAGAACCTCGCGTGCGGTGTGGAGCGATCCGCACTCGAGCTCGAATGCAGCTTCTAGTGCGTCGAGCACTTTTGCGCCGCCGGGGTGACAGACGAACGCATCGATGTCGCGCAGCGTCAAGTTGTGCTCCGCCAAGAAATCCACCGCAACGTCGTGAAGCTTCGTCGTTACGAGCTCGGGAATGTCGCGCGAAAAGATCGCCTTGAGCCCTTCGCCGGTTACTTCCCAGCCCATGACGTCGAGTGAATCGGGCCACGTGTACTCGCCGCTCGCGACGATTTTCGCACCGGTTCCCTTCGACGATATCAATGCGGCCGCCGCGCCGTCACCGAAGAGCGCGGTTGCGACGATATTGCTCTTGGAGAAATCGTCGCGCCGAAAACAGAGCGCGCACAACTCGACGACGAGAAACAGGACGAGTGCATTGGGATTCGAGCGCGCGATCGCCGCTGCCCGAGCCAAACCGATTGCACCGCCGGCACAGCCCAAACCAAAGATGGGCAGGCGCTGCACGGTGCGGCGCAGGCCCATTCGCTCCATCAGCAACGCGTCGAGACTCGGCGTCGCAATGCCGGTCGTCGAGACGGCGACGATGGCGTCGATCTCGTCGGCGGTTCGACCCGCCTGCGCGAGTACGCGGCGTGTCGCCGACTCGAGAAGGTCCATCGCGGAATCGAGGTAGACGCGATTACGCTCGGGCCACTCGTGCAGGCGCTCGTACCAGGCGATCGGCACGCACGAATAGCGCCGGTCGATGCCGGTATTGCCGAACATTGGAAGCAGGCGCACGATCTCCGGCGATCGCGGGCCGAGCGCAAGCTCGATACGCCGCATTACCTCGGCTTGACCGAGCTCGTAGGGCGGCACCGCCGTCGCGACCCCAAGAATATGTGCGTCCTCTGTGACTCGGTAAACGCTCCGTCCCGTCGGCAGGGGCCCCGCAGCCCGCATGATAATGGCTTACCTCCCGTGTCGTCGTTTAGACCTATCGCAGCGGCGCTATTAGCCGCCGTTTTATTGGGCGCTGGGGGCCGGCCCGCTCCTTTAATCGTGTATTCGTCGCCTGCGGGCACGCGGCCATCCGGGCCCGACAAAATTCACCCGGCGAACTCCGTCCTGCCGAGCGGGCGGATTGCCGCACCGGCCGGTACTGCGCTCTTTGTCGGCAGCAATCCGCTCGGCTTCGCGCTCTCGCCCGACGGCCGCTATGCGGTCGTTTCGAACGACGCTCCTGCGCCGAACTCATCGCTCACGGTCGTCGACACGAAAAGCATGCGAATCGTCGACGAGTACCGCGATTCGTCAGCGGCGTTCTTTATGGGCGTCGTCGTAGCGCGCGACCCGACCGATCCGGCGCGAACGCTGGTTCTCGCGTCCGATTCGAACCTTGGCGCGGTACGCATCTTCGATTTAGGACCGGCTGGAGAACTCTCGCCCGGCGGACAATTGATTCAGCTCCCGCGCAGCAGCGGCGCGCGAGCCTTTCCCGCAACGATCGCCCTATCGCCGGATAACCGTACCGCGTACGTCGCCGACAATCTCGGCAACTCGGTCGATGCGATCGACCTCGCATCCCGCAGCGTACAGCGCTCGTTGCCGGTTGGCGATTTTCCGCTCTACGTAGCGGCCGGCAGCCGCGGCGTCATCGCTGCCGGGACCGGCCTCTCTTCATACGCCGCGGTTGCTCCCGCGCGAACGCCGCAGTTCACGCAGCCGGCATTCGATCCCGCAAAGTCGTCTTCGCTGACCGTTTTTGGAGCCTCGGGCGCCCAAGTCGGCGATCCCGCAACGGTGCGCATGGACCCCGCGCCGGACGGAACGCAAATAGTGGGCGGCGCCGAGCCCGGTGCGATCGTGATGAGCCGCAACGGTGACCAGGCGTACGTCGCCTTGGGTAATGTGGACCGCGTCGCCGTCGTTGCACTCGCCGGCGAGCCGCAGGTCGTGCGCGGTCTCGACCTGCGTCTCTATCCCGGCGCACCGTTCGGTGCCGAACCGAGCGCCGAAGCGCTCAGCGCCGACGGCAAACGACTCTACGTCGCGCTCGCCGGCCTCAATGCCGTCGCGGTGCTCGACGCGCAACGCCAGACGCGGTACCGCTACGGGTTGATTCCGACGGCATGGTATCCGACCGCACTCGCCCTCTCGCGCGATGGCCGGTATCTGTATATCCTCGACAGCAAAGGCGTCAACGGATGGGGTCTGTTGCAGCGGGTCGATCTCAAGCGCACGTATCTCGTGCGTGCAACGCTCGACGCACTTCGCTACAACCGCACGCCCACAGTCGCCAAGTTCGATCCGGTCATTCCGCCGCTGCGTTCGAACAAGCGAAGCGAAGCGATCGATCACGTCGTCTACGTGGCAACGGGGGCGCTCAGCTATGACGCGGTCTTCGGCGATCTCATCGACGCTTCGGGCAATCCGCATGGAAACGGCGACGCGAATCTCAGCGTGTATCCCGCAAGCACCACGCCAAATCTTCATGCTTTAGCGCAATCGTACGCTCTCGCCGATAACTTTTACGCCTCGGATGCAAATCCCGACGTAGCCAAAGAATTTGCGGCCGCCGGCCAAGCAACGCTCTATCAACAGCTCGTCGCGGCGGCCGGGACGGCGCGCGCGCCGCTCGACGATCACGGCGACAATCCGGAGGATTACGCGCGCGCAGGCTATCTCTTCAACGCCTTGGCGCGCGCCGGAATCGCGTTTCGCGATTACGGCGGGCTGCTGCGGCTCTCGGGCTACGATGGAACGCACTATACCCTGGACGTGCCCGCGCTTGCGGCGTTGAGCGGAAACGTTGACTTGAGCTATTCAAACCCGACGCTGACCGACGAGCAGCGGGCCGACGAGTTCGTCGCCGATATGCAGCGGTACGTTCAGCGCGACAGCATGCCCGGTTTTACGTATGTTTCGCTCCGCGGAGAGAACGGTCACCCAAACCCGAGCTCCGCCGATCACGCACTCGGCAAGATCGTTGATTTTATATCGCACACGCCTCATTGGAGTTCGACGGCGATCTTCATCGTACCGGACGGCGCGGGATCGAACGACCACGTCAACGCGCTGCGCACGTTCGCCATCGTCGTCTCACCGCTGGCGCGACGCGGGTACGTCGGCGAGGCGCACTTAAGCATGGCCGGCGTACTCAAAACGGAGGAGGAAATCTTCGGTTTGCAGCCCCTGACGCTCAACGATCTGCTCGCCTCCGATCTGGCGGCATTCTTCAGCGACGCACCGGCACCGGAGCCGTATCAAGCGCGATGACAACGCATCGCGACGTGGCGTACGGCCCGAGCCTCATCGCGACGCCCACGGGCACCTTGCGCCGCGCGCTTTTCGTACGGCCGTCGCGCGCGATCGAGCGCGCGGTGCCGCTCATCGGCGAGCCTGGGGCCATCTACGAACGTGCCATCGAGCAGCACGACGTGCTTCGCAAGACGCTGGAGTATTTCGGCGTGGAGACGATGGCGATGGACCCGTGCGGAACCGATCCGTACGAAAGCGCAACCGGCGATGCGGCGGTGGTCTTTCAGGACGGCGCTGCGCTCATGCGGCTGACGGCGCTTTCGCGCCGCGCCGAGGTCGACCGGATGGAAACGGAGTTTACAAATCTCGACGTGCCGATTGCCGGTCACGTATCGGCGCCGGCTTTGCTCGACGGCAGCGACGTGCTCTTGGCCGGAAGCACCGCGTTCGTCGGCCTTGGGCCGCGTGGAAACGCACTCGGGCGCAAAGGCTTCACGGAGCTCGCGCGTGCGCACGGTTATCGAGTTGTCGAAGTAAAGCTGGCCGACGGCGTTCCGGCGCTGCGTGCGGTGGCCGGTGCGGCCGCGAAGGACACCATTGTAATCGGCGCCGGCAAGGTCGATCCCGAAGCGTTTCGTGAATTCAAAACGATCGTTCTTCCGCTCGGCGAGGAGCAAGCCGCCGGCGTGCTCCCGATCGATGAAGGCCACGTCGTCGCCGAAATTCGCTTTCGCACCGCGCTTGCGACGATGCGCCGCGCGGGCATCACCGTGGAGGCGCTCGATCTTTACGAGTTCACCAAACTCGGCCTGACGCCGTCGATGCTGACGCTCGCTCTTCGGCGCGAGTGAGCGGCGAATGCGCATCGCGGTCCTATCCGATATTCACGGAAACCTTTTAGGCCTCGACGCCTGTCTCGCCGATCTCGAATCGCAGGGCGGCGCCGACGCCATCGTCGCCGCCGGTGATTTTTGCGTCGATGGTCCGAAGCCGAAAAAGGTGCTCCAACGGCTCGACGAAATCGGTGCGTCGTGCATCCGCGGCAATACGGATCGTTATTTGTACGACGAAGCCGAAGAGTTCGAGGCGGGCGAAGGCGCGCAGATCGCGTGGACTCGCCGCGAAATCGGAGAGCGGTGGCTGGGATGGATTCAACAACTCCCCTTTGCGATGCGCATCGGCGAGGACGAAAATCAGCTGTTGATCGTTCACGCAAGCCCGCGTCACGACGACGAACATATTTGGCCCGATGCTGCGGAGTCGGATCTGCAGAGCATCGTGGGAGACGAGCATGCGACCGCAATCGCGTTTGGACATCTCCACATTCCGTACGTTCGGTACTGGCGGGGAAAGCTGCTGGTGAACGTATCGTCGGCCGGCTTGCCCAAGGACGGCGACGCGCGTGCTTGCTATGCAATCTTCACCGAGCGCGAGGGCGGGTGGGAAGTCAAGCACCGGCGGGTACCCTTTGACGTAAAGCGGGTTGCAACCCAACTGGCAGATTGCGGGATTCCGGGGAGTGCGGATCTCATCGCCACTTTGCGTCGTCATCGGTACAAGCAATTAAAGAGTTTGATTCCATAGCCCCGACCACACCGGCGGTCGAAATCGACCGGCTCGTAAAACGCTATGGTCGGTTCACTGCAGTCGACGGAATATCGCTGCGGGTCGGCACCGGCGAGTTCTTCGGCTTTCTCGGCCCTAACGGCGCAGGCAAGACAACGACGATCAACGCAATCGTTGGGCTAGCGCGTAAAAGCGCGGGCACGATCCGCATCTTCGGCCACGACAACGAGCGCGACTGGCGAAGCGCGCGACGCCTGATCGGGCTCTCGCCTCAGGAGTATAATTTCGATCGCTATCTCTCGCTGCGCGACGTGCTGATTTTCGCTGCAGGTTACTACGGACTCCGCGGGCGCGCGGTTGCCGAGCGCGCCGACATGCTGCTCGAGCGATTCGGGCTGACCGGGCACGCTCACTTAGAGTATACAAAGATCTCCGGTGGGCAAAAGCGCCGGCTCTCGCTCGCGCGCGCCCTCATCCACGAACCGCGGCTGCTGATTCTCGACGAGCCGACCGCCGGCGTGGACGTCGAACTGCGTCTGGAACTCTGGCAGTGGCTGCGCGCGCTCAACGCCGACGGCCTGACGATCTTCTTGACGACGCACTACCTCGAAGAAGCCGAGCAGCTCTGCAAGCGCATCGCGATCATTCGTAACGGGCGCATCGTCACCGAGAAGCCGACCGAAGACCTCATTGCCGAGGGTGCGTCCTTACAGGACGTCTTCTTAGAGCTGACGCGGAATTAAGAGGGGCGCTGACGTGTCGCCGAATGCCGTAGGGCTCTGGACGCTGGTAAAGCGCGAGATCATCCGCAGCCTCAAAATCATCAATCAAGTGATCTGGCCGCCGGTCATCACGACCTTGCTGTACGTCTTCGTGTTCGGCCTTGGTTTAGGAAGCAAAATCCCGAGCGTTCAAGGTGTGAGCTACGCGCAGTTTTTGATTCCGGGCCTGATCATGCTGCAGGTCATTGACTCCTCGTATGGCGAGTGCTCGAGCTCGCTCTTCCAGGGACGATTCATGAACTCGATCCAAGAGCTTTTGATCGCGCCGATGTCGGCGTTTGAAATGGTTTCGGGGTACATTCTCGGCAGCTTGGCACGCGCGCTGCTCATTGCTGGATTGATCACGGGTCTGGGCGTCGTGCTCGTGCACATTGCGCCGCGCGACTGGTTGCTCTATGTCGGCGTGATCGCGATGGTCTCGATATGGTTTTCCGCGCTCGGCTTGATCTTCGGGTTGCTTGCGGATAAGTTCGACCACATCGCGATCCTCACCACGTTCGTCATAACGCCGCTTACCTTTGTAGGCGGCGTCTTCACGTCGGCGAAGATGCTCCCGCCGGCGTTGCGCAACTTCGAACTTTTTAATCCAATTTTCTATACGATCGACGCATTTCGCCGAAGTTACACCGGACAGGGCGATCTTCCCATCGTTTTTTCACTTGCAATGATCGCGCTGCTCGCGTCCGTTGCGCTCGCGATAGTCTTGCGCATGACCGCAATCGGATATAAACTGCGTATGTGATGATCGTATTTGCAATGCTGCTGGCGCTCGCACAGGCTGCGACGCAGCTTTCGATTCAGCCCTGGACCGGCTCCGATTTTCAAACGACCACCACCACCGCCGCGAAATATCGCCTTCAGGTCGACGGAAAACCCAACGCAACCGTTCGCTTGCGCGCTTCACATGTCGAAAACGGTTGGCTCGCCGCGTTCTGCACCCCAAAACTCTGTTCGCCACACGAAATCGACGTGCAACTGCCGCACTCGGGGTCGGCGGTTTTTCAGTTCGAGCTGATTCGCGAGTCGCTCGCCGCACCAAAGCGCAGCGGTGCGACGATTGCAGTGAGCGACGGCGCGTCGATCAGCGTTCCCGCCGCCTTCCGGGAGTAGCCTTAGAAAAACGGATTGTGGGCTTTTTCGGCGGCAATCGTCGTCGGCGGTCCGTGACCGGGCATGACCGCGGTATCGTCGGGCAAGGCGAAGAGCTTGCTGCGCACGCTGTTCAGAATGTCGCCGTAGGTGCTGGCGTCACCGTACGCGCCGCCGACGCTTGCGGCAAAGAGCGTATCGCCCGAAAACAGCGTACCTTGGAAAATAAAGCACGACGATCCGTCGGTATGGCCCGGCGTATGCAGCATTCGAATCGACGCGTTGTCGCCGAACGGCAACGATTCGCCGTCACGCAGCATCGTCGCGCTCTTTGCGAGCGATCCGATCGCCGGCACGTCGAGCGAGTGCATGACGATCGTCGCGTCGGGAAATGCCTGCGCGACCGGCGCGGTGGCGTCGCAATGATCGGGATGCTTGTGCGTAACGAGAATGTACTGCAGGTGATAGTCGCCGTCGCGTAAGATCCGCAGTAGATTTTGCGGGATGCCGGCTGGGTCGACGAGTGCGGCGCGCCGGCCTTGCTCGAGGAAGAAGACGTACCCGTTGCTCGGGTGCGGATCTTGCGGGTGCCGGCTGACACGCGGCGGCGCCACCGCGGGCGGGTACCAGCGTGCAGCCGCCGAGTCCGCGAGCTTCGAACCGTCGAGATGCAGCACCGTCGCAAGCGCGCGGGCTTGCTCGTCGCCGGCGGCACCGTCGTCTTTGAGCCATCGCGAGATTGCGTCGGCCGGGACACCGCTCGCGCGTGCGAGCTGCGGCGTGTCGATGCCGACGCCGCGCATCGCCTTGCGCAGGATGTCGCCGAAAGTGTCTTCGAGGGGAAGTTGGGTGCCGGCCATGCGTCGCTCTTCGACAGGAAACCGTATCATCCTAATAGCAGTCGAAGGTTGTAGTGGAACGCGTCATCATCATCGGGTCCGGTCCGGCCGGGCTAACCGCCGCCGTCTATGCGGCGCGCGCGAATCTTCAACCGCTCGTCCTCGCCGGCGGCCTCTATGGCGGACAACTCATGCTCACGACCGACGTCGAGAACTATCCGGGTTTTCCGGAAGGGATTCTCGGGCCGGAGCTGATGATCAAGTTTCGCGAGCAAGCCGAACGCTTCGGTGCGCGCATCGAGAACGTAGACGTGAGCAGCGTCGATTTCACGAAGCGGCCGCTCGTCGTGCGTACCGACGATGCGGAATTCGAAGCGAAGACCGTTATCGTTGCAACCGGCGCGAGTGCGCGCTGGCTCGACGTTCCGGGCGAAGAAAAACTGCGCGGACGCGGCGTTTCGAGTTGCGCGACGTGCGACGGTGCCTTTTTCCGCGACAAGCGGATTGCGGTCGTCGGCGGCGGCGATTCGGCGATGGAGGAAGCGCTCTTTCTCACCCGATTCGGAAGCCGCGTTACGGTGATCCACCGCCGCGATCGGTTACGCGCAAGCAAAATCATGGTGGACCGCGCGCTCGCCCATCCGAAAATGGATTTCATTTGGAACGCGGTCGTCGAAGCGGTGTTGGGCGAAACGCATGTGACCGGCTTGCGGATTGCCAACGTTCTCGATGGAACGACCTACGATATCGAAACCGACGCAATGTTCGTCGCGATCGGTCACACGCCCAACACAGCGGTCTTTACCGGACAGCTCGACTTAGACGAACGCGGATACGTCGTATCGCCCGACGGTACGTCGACGAACGTCGAGGGCGTCTTCGTCGCTGGTGACGTCAACGACCACCGCTACCGGCAAGCCATCACGGCGGCGGGCGCCGGGTGCCGCGCGGCGATGGACGTCGAAAAATACCTCGAGGCCCAGGAGTTTAAAGTAGATTCGCTAGCGCGTTTGTGAGCTCGGGAAACTGGAACTGATAGCCGAGCTGCAGAACGCGCTGCGGTAAGACGCGTTGCCCGCGCAGCAAGATGTCGGCGCCTTCGCCAAGCATTGCTCGCAACGCAAACGTAGGTACCGGAATTTTCGTCGGGCGGTGGAGCGCGTCGCCGAGCGCGTGAGTGAACGTTGCATTGGTTACGGGATTAGGCGCACAGCCGTTGAGGACGCCCTCCGCGTGATCGATCGCCATCGTGTAGATGCGCACGAGATCGTCGACGTGCACCCACGAAACCCATTGGCTGCCGCCGCCGACCACGCCGCCCATCCCGGCACGAAATGGCGGCAGCATTCTCGGCAGTGCACCGCCGTCGTTTCCCAGCGCGAGACCGCTTCGAACGATTCCAACGCGCATGCCGAGATCGGCGGCGCGATGCGCCTCGCGTTCCCAGCCGATACAGACGCGTGCGAGAAAGTCCTTGCCCGCCGGACTCTCCTCGACGAACGTTTCGATTTCGCTGGTGCCGTAGTAGCCGATGGCCGATGCGCTGACGTAGAACGCACAGCGTCGCGGACGCTGCGCGAGCGCGTCCAGAAAGCGCCGCGGCATATCGACGCGGCTCTCCTCAATGCGGCGCTTGACGTTCGCGTTCCAACGTTGTCCGAGCGGCTCGCCGGCAAGATTGACGATTCCGTCGCAGTCTCCGGCCATCTTGGCCGCTTCTTCCGGCTGTCGCAGCGACGCTTCCACGATCTCGTCGCCGCGTATTTGAAGCGTCGCGACGAGATGCTTGCCGACGAAGCCGGAGGCGCCGAGCATAGCGATCTTCATTTCGGGTTCCGCTTAGATGCCGCCGATAAAGCAGCCGGGGTTCAGCGTGCGGTTCGGATCGAATCGTACCTTGAGCTCGCGCATCCGCTCGATGCCCGGCGGCGGAGCGCCCCATACGCGCAGATACGGGCGGCTTGGATGATCGCCGGCAACGATTTGCGCCCCGGGTTCAGCGGCGTGCAGTGCGTCGTCGAACGCCTCAATTTTCGTGCCGAAGGCATGTGCATCGAGATCGCTGACGCGCAAGACGACATCACCGTTCATCACGTCCACAATGGTCTCGCGGCGTAATGCGAACCGATGGACGAGCTCGTGCAGCCGCAATGCACAACTGAATGCGGCATCGGGCGGAGGATAGAGACGGTACGTAACCGATCGTTGGCCCACGCACCCGACGTATGCGTCAACAATGCGTTCGAAGCCCTCGTGCGCGCCCGCATCGATGACGTGCGTCTCGGGAACGCCGGCGCGGCCAAGTGCGGAACGCAGTTCCAGGGTCGCGCGTTCGAGCAGCGCGTCGCTGCCCTCGAGGAGCGCCAGGATTCTCCCTTCGTCCCCGTCGTCGCCGTCGATCGCATTGAACCCATGTACCCAAAAAGCCGCAGCCGGCGTGACGCGCAGGGCGGAGAGCTGCGCGCACGCTCGATCGCGGGTTTCTTCGGGCAACGGCGCAAGAAAGAGACGCGCATGCGGCGGACGCGGAGTGGTTTTCAAATTCGCTTGAACGAGTACGCCGAGCGTGCCGAACGAGCCGACGTACAGCCGGCTCATGTCGTAGCCGGCGACGTTCTTGACGACCATGCCGCCGGCGCGGGCAACCGTCCCGTCGGCCAGGACGATCGTCGAGCCGATGAGATAATCGCGAAGGCGACCGTAATGGTGACGTCGTGGGCCGAGCCAGCCTGCAGCCAGCGTACCGCCAAGCGTCGCGTACTGCGCGTGTGGAGCATCGAACGGAACGAACTGCGACTGGACCGCGAGCAGGTTTGCGATATCGCGGATCGGCGTGCCCGCCTGCGCGGCAACGACCAAGTCGGCGCGCTCGTTGGCAACGATGCCGGTTAAGGCTGCAGTCGAGAGCGTGACGTCGAGCCGTTCGGGCGGATAGCCCATTCCCGAGAGCGTCCCTCCACCGGCGACTTGTACTTTTTCCCGCGCGCGATCGCACGACGCGAGGAGCGTCGCCACTGCTTGCACGTTCTCCGGCACCGCGCGATGCTGCACTGCGTTCACGGTGGCGCAACTTCCGGACAACGCGCTCCGGCGGGAAAGATTTTCTCCGGATTGAGCATCCGCATCGGATCGAAGACGTCGCGCACGCGCGCCATGACGGCGAGATCGGCCGTCGAGTAGACGCGCGTCATCGCGTCGCGTTTCTCCCAGCCAATGCCGTGTTCGCCGCTGATCGTTCCGCCCAAATCGATTGCGCACTGCAAGATTTGATTTCCGGTTTCGATGACTGCGGCAACTTGTTTGCGGTCGCGCTTATCGTACATCAGCAGCGGGTGCAGATTGCCGTCGCCCGCGTGAAAGACGTTGCCGACGGTAATGCCGTTTTCGTGCGCCGCCTCACCGACCGCGCGCAGTGCTTGCGGCAACCGGCTGCGCGGAACGCAGACGTCTTGCGTGTAGTAGTTGGGGGCGATTCGTCCGGTCGCGCCGGCAGCGCTCTTGCGTCCGGCCCAGAGCGCATCGCGCTCACCCTTCGTGCGCGCGCTGCGCCACGACCGCGCGCCGTGCGCCACGGCGATCGTATGAATCGCCGATTCGGACGCTTCGACGTCTTCGTCGAAGCCGGCATTCTCAATTAGGAGCACCGCGGCCGCATCGGTTGGATAACCCGCGTGAAAAGCGGCTTCGACCGCGCGCGTAATGACGACGTCCATCATCTCGAGCGCCGTCGGGAGAATACCTGCCGCGATGATGGCCGAAACGGCTTCCGACGCCGAATCGATGTCGTCGAAGGCAGCGACCCAGACGCGCACCGACTCGGGAAGCGCCATGAGGCGCACCCATGCCGACGTTACGATCCCGAGCGTCCCCTCGCTGCCGACGAACGCGGCGGTAAGATCGTAGCCGGCGACGTCGATGCTGGTTTCGAAGACGTCACCAGCGGCATCGACAATTTCTAGCCCAAGCACGTGATTGATCGTCGTTCCATACGACAGGCAGTGTGGTCCGCCGGCATTGGTCGCAATATTTCCGCCGATGGTCGATATCAGTTGAGACGACGGATCGGGCGCATAGAAGAGGCCGAGATTCGCAACCTCGCGCGAGAGCGCCAAATTAATCAGGCCCGGCTGCACGCGCGCGCGCCGGTTGCGCTCGTCGAGATCGAGCACGCGGTTCATGCGCGCAAAGGATATAACGATGCCGCCCGCGAGCGGCACTGCGCCGCCGCATAGCCCCGTGCCGGCGCCCCGCGCAACGATCGGTTCCCCGCAATCGCGCGCGATCTTGACGATTGCGCTGACGTCGCGCGTCGAGCTTGGTAAGACCACCGCCGAGGGCAAGCCGCCGTCGGTATATGCGTCGAAGGCGTATACCGCCAAATCTTCGGGCGCCGTCTTGACCGCATCGCTTCCGAGCGCCTCGACCAGCCTGTCGCGAAGCATCGCCCAACGCCTTCGGCGGTCGCTTGACAATCACCGCCGCGCTATGATTCGGTAAGGCGGTGTTTTTCCGGGGCATTCGCGGCGCAATTACGGCCGAAGGCGACGATATGGCCGCGATCGCTCGCGCGACGAAACGGCTTCTGAGCGAGATGACGCGCCGCAACGGGATCGAGGTGGACGACATTGCGTCGATACTGTTTACGGTGACCGCGGATCTTCGCGCCGGATTTCCAGCGCTCGCCGCGCGCGAGATGGGTTGGGTTTGGGTGCCGATGCTGCATGCGTGCGAGATCGACGTACCCGGTTCGCCTGGACGGTGCATTCGCGTTTTGATGCACGTCAATACGAGCAAGCAGCCCGGGGAGATCGAACACGTCTACCTCGACGGCGCGACGGTCTTGCGGCCGGATTTGATGCACACGACGTCGTGACGCCCGCAACCGTCGGCATCTTCGGGGTCGGGGCGATCGGCGGTTCAATCGGCTTGCGTGCACGGCGGAACGGCGCGCGGGTGATCGGCGCCGATTGCGACTCAGCAGCGTTGCGTTCGGGGCTCGCGATTGGGGCGATCGATGATGTCGCAACGCTCGATGAGCTGCCGCACGCCGTTGAAGCGCTCGTTCTCGCGGCGCACTTGCAGCCGACGCTGCAGGAGATCGAGCGCCTGAAGCACGCTTCGGGTTCGACGCCGGCGCTGATCGTCGACGTTGCATCGGTGAAAACGCCGGTGGTGAAGGCTGCACGCGGCTTGCGAAACTTCGTCCCGACGCATCCAATGGCCGGCACCGAGCGCAGCGGCGTGCAAGCCGCGGGCGCCGATATGTTTGTGGGCCGAACCTGGGCCTACGTGCCCAGCGACGGCGGAGCGCTCGAGGAGCGCGTTCGCGCGTTCATCGAATCGATGGGCGCGGTGCCATTTGCCGTTTCAGCGGAAGAGCACGATCGAGCGGTGGCGATCACATCGCACGTGCCGCAGATTGTCGCGTGGTGCTACGCCAAACTGCTTCGCGCACAAGGCACCAATGCGGAAACGCTCTGCGGCCCTGTCGCTCTCGAGCTGCTGCGCATCTCCGGCATGAGCCCCACAATGTGGCGCGACATTCTGAGCGCAAATGCCGACAACATCGAACCGCTGCTCCGCAAACTCATGAGAGCGCTGGATGCCTACGATTTGTCACCGTGACACGGGTTAGGCGTACAGCAAATAGCGGCGGCGGAGCGATTCGAAGTCGGCGGTAGACGCGGCCCAGCGTTCCAAGATTTGGTGCGCCGATTCGCCGGCCAGCAGCCCTTGGTGAAATGCGTCGGTGCCCCAATCCTTATCGAGCCCGTTGACGCTCTTGATATCGATTGCGTGCGGAGCGAGGTCGCGGACGGCAACGGCGATCTCGACGGCGGTTCGCACGGCGTAGAGTCGCCGCGGATCGAAGACGATGAGCTGCACGCCGGTGAGCTCGTGACCTTGCCAAAATCCCGTGAGCGGCGACCATGCCGCCGGACGGAACCAGACGCCGGGCAAGTTGCGCGCGTTCAATCGCGCGGCGAGCTTCGTTCCGTCTAAGCCCAACGTGCCGGCGAGGAAGAAGGGCAGCGTGAAGCCGCTGCCGTTGTTGATACCGGCGCTATCGAGCAATCCCGTACCGGGATAAACCAACGTCGTCTGCCACGTCGGGATATTCGGTGACGTCGGAACCCACTGCAGCCCGGTATCCGGCCAAATCATCGAGCGCTGCCAGCCGGCCATGCGGACCACGCGCAGCTTCGCTCCGATCCCGAATCGTTCGTTGAAGAGCATGGCGAGTTCGCCGATAGTCATGCCATGGCGCATCGCGATCGGATAGAGGCCGATAAACGATTCGTATGCGGGTTCGAGCACCGGCCCTTCGACGATCGTACCGCCGGTCGGATTGGGGCGGTCGAGCACCCAGAATTCACGATCGTATTGTTTGGCGCTCTGCATGGCATAGGCCATCGTCGAAATGTACGTATACGCACGTGAGCCGACGTCCTGAATGTCGAAAAGCAGGACGTCGACGCCTTCGAGCATCGCCGCGCTGGGATGCCGCGACGCGCCGTAGAGGCTGAACACCGGCAAGTGCGTTGCAGGATCGACGTACGATGCAACCGACGCGCCGGCGCCTCGGTCGCCGCGAAAGCCGTGCTCCGGCGCATAAATCGCCTTGACGGCGATCTCGCTGCGGCTGCGGATTGCGTCGGCGATCGATTCCAACCGGGACGTGACGCCGCTTTGATTCGTAATCACGCCGACGCTGCGTCCGTTCAGATCGCGCCACGCCGTCCGCAGGAAGACCTCGTTTCCCAGCTCGATGCGCGCTGACGGAACCGGCTCGGCTCGCAGCCGCGCCGTTGCGGCGAGCGTCAATCCGGCGGTGCCGGCTAAGAAATGTCGGCGAAGCGTGGCTCGGTGCTCCGGCGAAGAATTCCGGCGTCGTGGGCGCGCGCGAAAAGCGCGTGAACCGCCTCGCGGCCGCTCTCGCCCAGGTCGTCGGTGAACTCGTTGACGTAGAGGTCGATATGTGCGCGCATCACTTCATCGCTCATCTCGACGGCGTGTTCGCGCACGTACGGCATCACCGCGGCTTCGTTCTCGCGCGCGAATGCAAGACTTTGACGAAGCGCCGCATTGAGCGTGCGTGCTTCGTCGTCGGGAATGTCGTTGCGGACCATAATAGCCCCGAGCGGTGTCGGCAGAAGCGTCATGTTCTCCCACCATTCGCCCAGATCGGCGATCGAAATCAATCCCGAATCGCGATACGTAAAGCGCGACTCGTGAATGATGAGCCCGGCGTCCACGTCGCCGCGTACGACTGCCGGGACAATTTGGTCGAAGCGCATGGTCACGGTTTTCGGCCGCCGTCCGAGCGCGAGCTCAAGGAGAAGCGACGCCGTCGTTCGTTCGCCGGGAATCGCAATGCGTTTGCGCGCGAAGTCCGCAAAGAGCGGCGGCGCTTCGCCGGGAAGGGCGACCAAGAGCGGACCGTTGCCGCGTCCGAGCGCGCCGCCGGCCGGCAAGATGCGGTAGCGATCGATCAGAAACGGAATCGCGCCGTAACTCACTTTGGTCAGCTCGAACTCTCCACGCGCCGCCGAATTGTTGAGCTCTTCGATATCTGCCAGATGCACGTTTACGGATGGGGCATTCGCGAGCAAACCGTTGGTCAAGGCGGCGAAAATATACGTGTCGTTCGGGCACGGTGAATACGCGAGGGTGTAGGATTTCATTGAGACCCTACTCGCTGCAGCGCCGGAAGTTCGAAGAGCGCGTTGAGGACGCGATGCAGCCCCTCGACGCCGTCTGCGAAGCTCCATTTGCTCAACCCACGTTCTCCGCAGCGGTTCGAGATGCCGCGCAGTTCGATCGCTCGTACGCCGGCGCGTTGTGCCGCGCGCAAGGCCGCAAATCCCTCCATCGACTCGACTTGTGCGTCCAGGTCGCGTGCGAGTCTTTTAGCCGTTTCCTCGCTGGAGGTAACGCGCGCGACCGTGACGCCGCGCAGCAACGCGAAGCCTTTTGCATGCAGCTGCTCGGCAAGCTCGGAGTCCGAGTTGGCCTTGGCTACAATCGTCTCTCCGGGCGGCAGGGCGATCGGCGCTCCGGTTTCCAAGTCGAGCTCCATCACGTCTTCAATAACGACGACTCCGTCACCAAGCCGCGCCGCGCCGTCGAATGCCCCCGCCAGGCCTACGTTGACGACGAGAGCGTATTCGCGCCGCGCAAGCGCGGTGGCCAGTGCGCTCGCAGCTTCGACTGGACCGATGCCCATTGCGAGCGTCTCGACTCCCCGGCGCGGCCGCCAAAAGCCGAGCTCCGCCTCGACGGCGCTTGCAAGCAGAATCACGGCGCGCCGATGAACTTGTGCGTTTGCAGCGAGAGCCGGAAACGCTGCGGATGCGTCTTGGCATACTCGAGAGCGATGGCGATGTTTGACGGTTTGTTGCCTTCGGGTTGAAGCAGAATCGTAGGCTTCTCGGCAAAGAGCTGCAGATGCTCGACGGGCACGCGCCGGTCAACGATGAGCTTGGCTTCATTCGCGCGCCGCGCCATGCGAGCGTCGACGCGCTCCTTCGGTGAAACGCAGAGCCAGACGTCGTCGGGGAGCTCGGTAAAGATCGTGCCGTTCGATTCGATGTGAACGCGCCGGCCGTCGCGCCGCAGCGCCTCGATCAACTCCAGCGTTTCGCGCTGGGCGAGCGGCTCGCCGCCGGTCAAAACGACCATTGGGCAATCGCCGCCCTTTTCACGCACCATGGCGATGATTTCGTCGCAGCCGGCAAAGAACTTCGTCGAGTAGTCGGTGTCGCAAAAATCGCAGGCCAGATTGCATCCCGACAGGCGAATAAAAACGGCCGGCGTTCCCGCCCACGTGCCTTCGCCCTGAATGCTGTAGAAAATTTCGCTGAGTTGGAGCATCAAGTCACCCTTCGACTCCGCTCAGGGTGACACGGGAGCAAGGTCGGAGCGGCGGAGGACGGCGCAGGATGTTTGCGTTTCCCAGAGGACGAGTTCGTCCAGCAGCGGCAACGCCGGTTCGAGGTGTTTCCAGATCCAAAGCACGATCTTTTCGGCCGTCGGGTTTTCCATGAAGTCGTTGAGATTTTGATGATCGAGAGCGTCGACGACTCGTTCGCCGACGATTCGTTCGATACGGTCGAAATCTTCGACCATGCCACGCGCCGGTCCACGCGAGCGCAGCGGTCCCTCAACCGCGACCTCCAGGCGATATGAATGTCCGTGCAGCCGCGCGCACTTCCCCGGATGGAACGGCAGCGTATGCGCGGCTTCAAAGCGGAACGTTTTCCGAATCTGGACTTACAGTTCTCCTTGCGGACCCATTGCTTCCAAATGCCGTTTGAGTGAGGCGAGGAAGCCGCTGGCGACGTAGCCGTCGACGACGCGGTGGTCCAGCGAGAGACAGGCATTCATCATCTGGCGGATCGCAATCGTGTCATCGTTGCGCACGATCAGTTTCTTGACGATTGCCTCCATCGTGACGATCCCAGCCTGACCGGCGTTGATGATCGGCGCCGACGCCCACGATCCGTTCGCGCCGTTATTGTTTACGGTGAACGTCCCGCCGGCGAGGTCGTCGACCCCAAGTTTTCCCTTACGTGCATTCTCGATCAGCTCGCCGGCCGCAGCCGCGAGGCCTTTGATCGAGAGCTTGTCGGCATGGCGAATCACCGGAACCACGAGGTTCGCGGGCAACCCGATCGCGAGGCCGATGTTCATCTCGGGATTGACGTAGATGCTCGGCGGCGCCGATCCGTTGCCGGCAACGAATTTCGCGTTCATCAGCGGAAACTCCGCAAGTGATTTAACGACGGCTCTGATGAAGAATGGAAGAAGCGTAAGCCGAAAACCGGTCTCGCGTTCGAAGCGGTCCTTCTCCCGGACGCGCCATTGCCAAACGTCGGTGACGTCGATCTCCACCATCGACCAGGCGTGTGGCGCGGTATGCCGGCTTTCGACCATGCGTTCGGCGATGATGCGCCGCGCTTGCGTCAGCGTTACGAACGTGCCGGGAACGGGTTGCGCGTATTGCGACGTTTGCGTCGCTCCCGGAACGATCGGCGGAGCGGCTGCCGGCGGCGGAGCCGATGGAGGCGGCGCCGGAGGAGCGGCGATCTGCGTCGCTGCGCCGCTTCGCGCGGCGGCGAGAATGTCGTCGGCGGTCACGCGTCCGTTCGCGCCGCTGCCTTTAATCGTGCGGATGTCGACGTGATGTTCGCGTGCGAGCCGGCGTACCGCGGGAGATGCGCCGCGAGCCGCGCTCTCGATCTCGGCGCTTTCGGCAACGCTTGCCGCCGCGCCGTTACCCGACGGTGTTTGCGGCGCGGGCGTCGATTCGGCTCGCGGGGCCGCGGCCGGTGCTTCTGCGGCGGCAGGCGTGGCGCCCGTCTCGTCGATGACCGCAATCGGCGTGCCCGTCGCGACCGTCTCGCCTTCCTTGACGAGTAGTTCGCGAATCGTTCCGGTGACCGGCGACGGAACGCCGGCATTAACTTTGTCGGTCGAGACCTCGACGAAATCTTCGTACTTATCGACGTTGTCGCCGACGCTCTTGAGCCACTGCGCGACCGTTCCTTCGGTGACCGTTTCGCCCAGCTGCGGCATCGTAATAGTCGTCGCCATCAGAACTTCACCATCTCCCGCATCGCGTCGGCCATCTCGGCCGGCGAAGACATAAACTCTTCCTCCAGCGGCAGCGCGTAACCCATTGCGGGAACGTCGGGGCCGCAGAGCCTGCGGATCGGCGCGTCGAGATGGAAGAGCGCTTCCTCGGCGACCATCGCGCTGATCTCGGCACCGATGCCGCCAAACTTGTTATCTTCGTGTATGATGAGCAGCTTGCGCGTTTTTTCGACGCTTTGGAGAATCGCCGTCTTGTCCATCGGCCGGATCGAGCGCAGGTCGATTACTTCGACGGAGATCCCTTCGCCCTCCAACTGACGCGCGGCCTCGAGTGCCCAGTGTACGTACAACCCATACGAAACGACGCTGAGCTGGGTACCTTCTTTCAACACGTTTGCTTTTCCGAGCGGTATCGTGTAGTGACCGTTGGGAACCTCGCCCTTGATCAAACGGTACGTTTTCTTGTGCTCCAAGAACATCACGGGGTCCGGGTCGTCGATGGCCGTGTTGAGCAGGCCTTTGACGTCAGCAGGAAATGACGGCGCGACGATCTTGAGCCCGGGGACGTGATAGAAGAGTGCTTCGATGGAGACGGAGTGCGAGAGCGCGCCGCGCACGCCGCCGCCGTACGGCGTGCGAATCACCATCGGACAGGTGTACTCGCCGTTGGAGCGATAGCGAATCTTCGCTGCCTCACCGACGATCTGGTTGAACGAAGGGTAGATGAAGTCGGCGAACTGGATCTCGGCGACCGGCCGCAGACCTTCCATTGCCATCCCGACCGCGATGCCGACAATGGAAGCTTCCGCAATCGGCGTATCGATGATGCGGCGCTCGCCAAACTCGCCGACGAAGTCCTTCGTAATCAAAAAGACGTTCCCGCGCGCACCGACGTCCTCGCCCAAAATGCAGACCCGTTCGTCGCTTTTGAGCGCGTCGTACAGCGTCGCGCGTACGGCTTCGACGTTGTTCATCACGGTCGTGTTGGCGCTTACGACTGCCACGGCTGCCAGGCTCCTTCATGGACGTGCAGGTAGAGGTCGGCCGGCGTCGGGTACGGTTGCGCTTCCGCCGCATCGGTCGCTTCGTTCGTGTCGCGAAGCACGTCTTTGCGCATTTGTGCGACGTCCTGCGCCGTCAGAACACCGTGCTCGACGAGTAAGGCTTCAAAGGCCGGCACCGGATCTTGTTTGCGCCGCTCCATGACGACCTCGCGAGTTCGATAGGTCATGTCGTTGTCGTCGGTCGAGTGCGCGAGATAACGATAGCAGGTCCCCTCGATGAGAGTCGGGCCGCCGCCTTCGCGCGCGCGGTCCATCGCTTCTTTCACCGCGGCAAACGTTGCGATCGGGTCGAATCCATTAAAGCGCCGGCCTGGCATTCCGTAGCCGGCAGCGCGTTTCCAAATCTGCGGCTCCGCCATCTGTTTTTCGAGCGGCGTCGAGATTGCCCACTCATTATTCTCGACGAGCATCACGAACGGCAGCTTGTGGACGGCCGCGAAATTCATCGTTTCGTGCCATTCGCCTTCGCTGGTCGTTCCGTCGCCGCACGTCGCGAGAACGGCGCGTCCCTTTTCACCGCGATATTTGATCGCATACGCGGCACCGACGGCATGCGGTAAATGGGCCGCCAAGATGGACGAGAACGACATCAAGCCGGCGGCCTTGGACGAATAGTGATTCGGGAATTGCCGGCCGCCGTTGTGATCGGGGGCGCGCGCGAAAATCGAGAGCATGATCTCGTACGCTGTTAATCCGATGCCGAGGCAGAGCCCCAGATCGCGATAGTATGGCGCGAGGATGTCGCTGCCGCGATTGAAAGCCATCGCCGCGCCGGCCTGCAGCGCCTCGTGGCCCTCGCTGCCCAACGCAAACGGCACCTTTCCTTGGCGGTTGAGCTGAAAACCGCGGTTGTCCAGCTGCCGCTGCAAGAGCATGTTTCGAAAAATTGCGCGCAGCTGGTCGTCGCTCAGTCCGTGACGCTCGAGCGTTCCCGTCGCCGTATCGGTGCTAGCCATCGTTTATATCGTCTGTCAAAGCCACGGGCGCCATGCCTCCGCGTAAACTCGCTCGTAGAGATCGTCCGCCAGCGGATAGGCCATTGCCTCGGCCCGGTCGGTGGCGTCGTTGACCTCTTCGAGGACGGAACGCTTCAATGCTGCCATGGCCTCCGCGCTCACGATCGTGCGCTCCACGAGGAGGCGCTCGAAACAGGGAAGCGGGTCTTCCTTCCGGCGCCGCTCGACCTCCTCACGCGAGCGGTAGGTTCGGTCGTCGTCATCGGTGGTGTGCGCCAAAAACCGGTAGCACTTCGCCTCGACCAGCGTCGGGCCGCCGCCGGAACGTGCGCGCTCGAATGCTTCGCGAACCGCCGCGTAGCACGCCACCGGGTCCATCCCATCAACGACGCTTCCGGGCATGCCGTACCCGGCGGCCCGCTTATGAACGTCGGGTTGGCCCATCTGCTTTGCGAGCGGCGTGGAGATCGCCCATTCGTTGTTCTCGCAAAGAAAGACGACCGGCAGTTTGTGAACGGCCGCGAAGTTGAGCGACTCATGCCACTCGCCTTCGCTCGTTGCGCCGTCGCCGAACGTCGTGAGGACCGCCCGGCCTCGTTCGCCGCGATACGTCATGGCGTATGCCGCGCCAACGGCGTGCGGCAGCTGCGCGGCGATCACGGAGCTGATCGTGTGCAGGCCGAGATTTCGGCTCGCGTAGTGATGCGGGAATTGCCGGCCCGCCGAATGATCGGCCGCCCGCGCGAAGAGTGAGAGCAGCACCTCGTAGGGCGTGACGCCGATGCCAAGCGCGAGCCCTAAGTCGCGATAGTACGGAACGAGGATATCCTTCCCACGCGCAAATGCCATTGCGGCGCCGGCTTGAACTGCCTCGTGCCCTTCGCTTGCCGATGCGAACGGAATCTTACCCTGACGGTTTAGCTGAAAGCCGCGATTTTCGAGCGTGCGCTGCATCAGCATCGTGCGAAAGATCGCAACGAGCTGTTCGTCGGTCAGACCATGCCGTTCGAACGAGCCGGCACGCCGTTCCGCGCTTTGTTTCATGGCCACGAGAGGCTAGTCGCTCGCGGTCGCGGTCAAATCCTGCGGCGAAGGTAGCAAGGGCCCACAGCCAAAATGACGCGCCTATGTTTCGCCCGGCCGCGGTGTTAGTCGTGGCGCTGTTGACCTGGTTGCCGCGCATGGCCGTAGCCGACGAAGCGTCGGCGCAATGGAAGTACGACAATCCGTTCTGCCAGGTCGTCGCGGCCGTCGTTCCGATCCCTAGCGTCGTCGCGTCAGTCGCCCCGGTCGGCGGTGAGACTCGATATGCGCTCGCTCTTTTTACGCCTACGGGCACGACACTCGGTGCGCACGTCACCTTGGTGAGCGAGAGCGACGCGTACGATGCCGCCGTGCCCGACGGCAATCTTTCCGGGGCGCAGGATGATCGGAAGCTCGAACCGCTGAGCGTCACGCTACCGGCTCAGGATAAAATCGACTACTTTTTCGTTGACTCGTATTCGCTCGATCACGGCGCCGCGATCACCTGCCCATCCTACGTCTTTCCGGTGGGCGAGACGCTCGCGAGCGCGCCCGCCGGGCTTCGCTCGATCGTAGCGCAACATCTGCAGAAGATCGCGCCTCCGAAGTGCGGAAAGGTGTACGCCGATCCCGCGATGCACGGTGACCTCATGAGTCCGGTCGGCGCGTACGGCGGCAAACCGTTGACCGTCGTCGCTCGCGCTTATATCGATTCAAACGGCTACAGCATCAAAGATGAGATCGTGCAGTCGAGTGGAGTCGACGGTATGGATAGATATATGCTGGGCGCCGTCGGCGTCCATCAATTTCGTCCGGCGCAGTTTCTCTGCACTCCCGTCGTCGGCACGATGCTCATAGAATTGAAGTACTTCCCGTGACGACCGAGCTGAGCGGCTATCGCCGGCACTTTCACGCGCACCCCGAGCTGTCGCTTGAAGAACACAAGACGGCGGCGTTCATCGAACGCGAGCTTCGCAGCTTTGGAATCGACGAAATTCGAAAGCACGTTGGAAAGACCGGCATCTTGGCGACGCTTCGCGGCGGGAAGCGGGGCCCGGTGACGCTCTTACGCGCCGACATGGACGGTTTGCCGGTTCAAGAGCTCAACGACGTTCCGTACCGGTCGGTGCACGGCGGCGTGATGCACGCCTGCGGTCACGACGGCCATATGGCAATTCTGCTGTCGGCTGCGCGCGAACTCGCAATGCGTCGCGACGAGGTACATGGCACCATCGTCTTCTGCTTTCAGCCGGGCGAAGAAGGGCACTCCGGCAACAAACTGATGATTGACGACGGGGCGCTGGAGAATCCGCACGTCGACCGCACGTTTGCACTGCATCTCTATAGCGGGCTCGAGGCCGGCAAAATCGGCGTCCGCGACGGCGCGTTCTTCGCCTCTTCCGACCGGTTCGATATCGAACTGATCGGCAAGGGCGGCCACGGCGCGATGCCGGACAAGGCAGTCGATCCGATCGTCGGCGCCGCGCAGCTCGTCCTACTCTTGCAGACGATTGCCGGCCGCGAGGTCGCGCCGCGAGAGCCGGTCGTCGTAACCGTCGGTTCGCTTCATTCCGGCACGACCTTCAACGTCATTCCGGAACGCGCGGCGCTCCAAGGAACGGTTCGTGCCTTCGATGAGAGCGTCCGCAACGAGCTGCCCGAGCGCATCGAACGCCTCACGGCGGGACTTTGCACCGCGATGCGGCTCGAATATCGCTTTGCGTATCATTGGGTCTATCCCGTGACGGTCAACGACGCGGGCGTCAATGCGATCGTGCGGGAGGTTGCGCAGGCCGTCGCCGGCGCCCACAACGTCGTGGATCCGCATGAGATCGTCATGTGGTCGGAGGACATGTCGTTCATGCAGCAGCAGCGGCCGGGTGCGTATTTCTTGATTGGCGCGCGGGGAGAGAGCGCGCGCGAGCCGCATCATAGCGCGCACTTCGACATCGACGAGCGCGCGCTGCAAGTAGGATTCGACATGATGGTCGCGCTGGGACTGCATGGATAGCGCACTCGATAACGGCGTACGGCGGTACGTCATCATCGGCAACGGGTTTGCGGGAACGACGGCGGCGGAGCAGCTGCGTAAACACGACGCCTCCTGCGAGATCACGCTCTTCGGCGACGAACCGTATACGCTCTACAATCGCATCTCGCTTCCGCCGATGCTGCGCCGGCAGATTCCCGAAGCGAAGGTGATGATTCGGAATGAGGCCTGGCACGAGGAACATCGCATCACGCTGCGTCTGCGAACCCACGTCGAGCGCATCGTTCCTGAAGAGAGCGTCGTGCAGGTTGATGGAACGTCGTATCCCTACGATGCGCTGCTCATCGCGACCGGCGGTCGACCGAATCCAACGGGCAAACCGGGCGCCGACGGCGCTGCCAACCTCTTTCCTTTTCAGTATCTGGACGATACGCGCGCCATCTCCGAGCAGATCGACCGGAGCCGCGCCGCGGTGGCGATCGGCGGCTCGTTCATTGCTTATGAGCTGGCCGAAGCGTTCGCATCGCGCGGTATGGAAACGCATTGGATTATGCGCGGTCCGCGCGGCCTGCACCGGATCATCGACGAAGAAGCCGGAGCGCTCCTTCACGATGCTGCGACGGCCGACGGCGTGCATATGCATTACGGCGAAGAAGTCGATGCATTCGTCCGCTCCAATGGCGCGATTACAAAAGTCCGTACCACCGGCGGGCAGGAGATCGCTGCGGAGTGCTATGCCTACGGATTTGGTTTAGCGATGAACACGGAGCTGTGCGACGGGTCGGGAATCCATACCAGCAAGAACGGCATTCTCTGCGACGACCATTTGGAGACGAACATCAAAGGAATCTACGCGGCCGGCGACGTGGCGG
>JAMXLK010000163.1 GCA_024281075.1 Vulcanimicrobiia bacterium | reverse complement strand
CCGCTCGGCAGCGGTATTTTCGTGGCGAGCACGGCTTCAAATTGTGCGACGCCCGCAGCGATGAGATTGCCGAGTTGGTAGGTGAATCCAGGAAACGTTCCGCGCACGTCGGCGGGCGAAAGTTCATTGAGATGCGCGGGAATGACGCCCCAGCATCCCTGCACTGCGATCTGCATGACGAACACGCCCAAGGCGAGCAGCGGTTTTGTTTGGCTAAGGATCCAAAGCGGAATCGCAAGGGCGCCGAAAACGCAGCAAACCATCACCATTGCGCGGCGGCCGAACCGCTCGGAGAGCGTGCCGAAGAAGATGGAGCCGCCGATCGCCCCGACCGCTCCGACGATTGCAAGCAGTGACGTCGCGCCCTGCGCAAAGCCATGCTGCTTCTGAAGGAAGGTTGCGTAGAGATCTTGCGTGCCGTGCGATAGCGCGTTGAGCCCCGCCATGAACGCGACGGCGTACAGGAAGAGCGGCCAATGCGCCAGGATCGACTTCAGCAAGAAGTTCGGCGCGATCGAGATACGCTGCGCTTTGCCGGCGAGCCACGCCGGCGATTCCGGAACGCCCTTGCGGATATAGAAGATGAGCAGCGCCGGAAGGGCACCGATGATGAAGAGCGCGCGCCAGTCCCAGTGCGTGAACGTGAATACCACGTAATACACGGCGGCGGCCAGCAAAAAGCCCCACATATAGCCACTCTGCAGCATCCCGCCGACGAAGCCGCGGCGCTCGGGCGGTAGCGACTCCATCGTCAGCGCGGCGCCCAGGCCCCATTCGCCGCCCATCGCTATGCCGTAGAACGCGCGCAGGATGAGAAACGTCGTGAAGTTCGGCGAGAATGCGGTGAGCAGCTGAATCACGGAATAAAATCCGATGTCGATCATCAGCGGGATGCGCCGTCCGTACCGATCGCCCAGCCATCCGAAGATCAGCGCGCCGATCGGCCGGCACATCAGCGTGAGCGTCAGTGCGAACGCAACGTCCGCCACGGTCTTGTCGAAAGTCGTGGCGATGCGCGTGATGACGAACGTGAGCAGCAGAAAATCGAACGCGTCGAGCATCCATCCGAGAAAGGATGCGACGAAGGTTCTGCGGGCCGCTGAGGTCACGCCATGTGGTGTTGGCGGGTCACCCTTCGACTCCGCTCAGGGTGACACCGTTCCTTAGCGCCAAGCGCCGAAGGCGCGCAGTCCTGAGCGAGCGGCAGCGAGTCGAAGGGTCAGGATGACACAGATAAAAAGAGAGGCCCGTGTTAGCGGGCCTCAACATTTGAGCGCCGGTGACACCGTTATGCTATGGTGAGCTGCTCGGCGAGGCGCTGGGCGAAGGCGTGGGAGACGGCGTTGGGGTCGTGCCCGGCGGTACTTGCGCGCCGTAGAGCGCCAGCAGCCACACTTGAGTGTGCCGTACCATCACCTTGGGCACGTTGAAGGTAAACTGGATGACGTTGGGCTGCGGCGTCGTGTACTTTTGATAGTTGCTGCCGAGGATGAACTGATCGATGCGCTTACCGCGCAGGGTCGTTTCGTAGAAGAGCTGCAAGGCAAAGACGCGGCCGGTGTACTGCATCGCCGGAAGCGTATATGTAACCGTCGATCCGCCGGCGAGCGGGAAATCCATGTTGCTCTGCAGTCGAATCGCGACGAGCGGCGTGATGTGCATGAATGCCGGATTCGGATTCGTCATATTCGGCAGATCTTTGGGCAGCGGCTCCATCTGCAGCGTGATCATGCCGGCCGGCGTCGGCGTTGCCGACGGGCTGTCGGAATCGTCGCTATTGTCGTCGTCCGATGACGCGCTCGGCTGCGGGGTCGGCGTTGGGCTCGCCGTCGGCGAAGAGGTGGCTTTCGAACCGGGCGCCGGCGTCGGGATATTGAACGCGACGTTGCACGCGAACGCTTGCGAGTAAACTTGCACTGCCGGGCACTTCATGCCGCTCGGACCCTGAGCGATTGCGTATTGCGCTTCGTTGGGAGCAAGCGTTGCGCCGGGATTGGCGAGCTGCTCTTGTCCGTTGAGCCCGACGTTGGGGCCGGCAAGGTTGCCGTTTTGAGAACCCATGTTGCCGATGCCGCCCATGCCGCCGTTCATCGAGCCCGGCTGTGAAACCGGGGGCTCGATGCCGCCGCCCATGCCGCTATCGAATCCGTTCATGCCGGAGCACGAACCGAGAATGAGCGCGAGTGCGCCGAATATAACGCGCGCGTCAAGTTTCACTGTTATTGTTTCGCCTCAATCGTTTTTCGTAGTTCCTCGACGAAAGACTCCACCGAGATGTTTCGTTTCTCATCGACGCCGCGTTGATTCACGTTCACCGTGCCGTCTACAACCTCTTGTTTGCCCGTTACTAAAATGTACGGCACTTTCTGGGTTTTCCAATGCCGGATCTTATACCCGAGCTTCTCGTTGCTTTCGTCAAGCGTTACCCGGAAGCCCGCTCCCTCCAGCCGTGCCGTTACCTCTCTAGCGTATGCGTTTTGATCCTGGGAAATTGCTGTGACGACGACCTGAATCGGTGCTAACCAAGCGGGGAATGCCCCCCCGTAGTGCTCGATGAGTATGCCGAAGAAACGCTCGAGCGAGCCGGCAAGTGCCCGATGGATCATCACCGGGCGATGATCTTGACTGTCCGAGCCGCGGTATTTCAGCCCAAAACGAGCCGGTAACACGAAATCGACCTGAACCGTACCGAGCTGCCACGAGCGGCCGATCGCGTCGTGCACGTTGATGTCGAGCTTGGGTCCGTAGAAGGCGCCGCCCCCTTCATCGACGTCGTACGGCAAGTTATTCGACTCGAGCGCTTTTCGAATCGCGTCCTCGGCGATCTCGTCGGTCTCGGTGCGATCTTTCTCGGCGCGCCGCGACAGCACGTACTGCATATCGGTGAAACCGAAAGCGTCCATAAGACGGCGTGCCTCCTCGACCGTCTGCTCGAACTCGTGCTGCAGCTGCTCGGGCATGCAGAAGAGGTGCGCGTCGTCCTGCGTGAAGCCGCGCACGCGCGTGAGGCCGTGCAAGACGCCGGAGCGTTCGAACCGATAGACCGTTCCGAACTCGGAGTAGCGGATGGGCAGATCGCGATAACTTCGCAGCTTACTCTCATAGATGAGAATATGACCCGGGCAGTTCATCGGTTTGAGGCGGAACGTTTGCCCTTCGACTTCGATCGGGCCGAACATATTCTCGCCGAAATTTTCCAGATGCCCGGAGATTTCGTAGAGACGCTCGCTCACGACGTGCGGCGTGACGACCGGCTGGTAGCCGCGTTCGCGCAAACCTTCGCGGATAAAGTTCTCAATGATGCCGCGGATTACGGCGCCCTTCGGGTGCCAAAAGACGAGCCCGCCTCCGGCTTGCTCTTCGATCGAGAAAAGATCGAGCTCGGCGCCGAGCTTGCGATGATCGCGAGCTTGAGCTTCCTCCAGGCGCGCGAGATGCGCGTCGAGTTCCGCGCGGTCGTGCCAGGCCGTGCCGTAGATGCGCTGCAGCATCGGGTTATGCTCGTCGCCGCGCCAGTACGCGCCGGCGACGCTCATCAGCTTGAATGCGCGGATCGCCCCGGTTGAATCGGCGTGCCCGCCGCGGCAGAGATCGGTAAACTCGCCGATCGTATAGAGCGTGATGGGCTCGGCGTCGGGGATGTCGCGCGCAAGTTCGACTTTGTATGGATTACCGGCGAACGCATCGATGGCTTCCTGGCGCGTGACGACGCGGCCGGTCATCGGATAGTCGGCTTTGACGATCTCCGCCATGCGGCGCTCCAGACGCTCTAGATCCTCAGGCGTGAACGGCGACTCGCGGTCGAAATCGTAGTAGAAGCCGTTCTCGATGGCCGGGCCGATCGTCGGTTTCGCTTCGGGGAAGAGGTCTTGGACGGCGTAAGCGAGCACGTGCGCGGCTGTATGCCGCAGCTCGGGCAGCGAAGGGCGTCGATCGTCTATAACGTCGGCCATGGAGCCGGTCCTTCGACTCCGCTCCCTGCGGTCACTTCGCTCAGGATGACACGGAACGCCGTGTCGCCCTTCGACAGGCTCAGGGTGACACGGGTCAGGATGACACACGGCGGGGGCGCGGCATTATGTGGCCTTAATATGGGGTTAATCGGGCTGGCTTTAAACTAGAGCGTACCTACGTCAATTTGAGGAGTATTGCGTGAGAGGATCGCTCGTTCGATGCTTTACCGTCGCGGCCGTGGCGGCCGCACTGACCCTTCCGGCAGCCGCCGCGACGCAGCTGACCGGGGCGGGCTCGAGCTTCGACTACCCTTTCTTTTCGAAAGCCTTCTACATTTATAATCAGAAGAATCCGGACGTCACGGTCAACTATCAGTCGATCGGCAGCGGCGGCGGCATTCAGCAGTTCACCGCCAAGAACGTCGACTTCGGTGCGACCGACGTCCCGATGAACGCCGAGGAACTGGCCCGGGCGAAGCAGACCGTTTTGCAGATCCCCGTCACGTTGGGCGGCGCGGCCGTCGCATACAACGTGCCCGGCGTCACCGGACTCCGCCTGACGCGCCAAGCC
>JAMXLK010000162.1 GCA_024281075.1 Vulcanimicrobiia bacterium | reverse complement strand
TGCCTCAGGGTGACACCGGCACGTCCTTCGACTCCGCGCCTGCGGCGCTTCGCTCAGGATGACACAACGGTCGCGCGCCGCGCTCAGCCTAATTCCGCGCGCGCGATGATTTCGTAGCGCGAGGTTTTGTGCGCCGGGTCGGGGAGGGATTCAAAGAGTGCGAGCTCTCGAATCGCCAGCGGGATCGGCGCGAAATCGACGAGCGGCAGCGGGCGTTTCGATTCCTTGATGCGTGCGATCGTAACGTGCGCGACCGCATCGTCGTGGAACTCAAATCCAAGCGCGACATAAGAGTCGCGCACGCGCTCCGCGAGCGTCCTAAAGTCTGCGCCCTGCTCGCGCGCGCCGATATAGACGACGCGCGCCCGGCGCGCGTGCGGAAAGGCGCCCAGCTTATCGAGCGTGACGTCAAAGGGTGTCAAACGTTCACCGCACGACGCGAGGGTCGCTGCGATCTCTTGCACTCGCGACGGCTCGACGAACCCTAAGAATGCAACGGTCACATGAAGTTTTTCCGGTCCCTCGTATTTCGCCGCTAAACCCGTCTTGCGAACGTCTTCCGCGACCGCAGCACACGCTGCGCGCGCACGCATGTCGAGAGCGATGCCGACGAAGAGTTTGCGCTTGCGCGGCGCACGGTCATCCATCGATCAGATACGGATTGGAGTTGCGCTCGATGCCGATCGTCGTAAACGGACCGTGGCCGGGAACCACGGGGGTGGCGTCGTCGTAGGCGAGCAGCTTCGTGCGAATCGAGTTGACGATGTCTTCCATCGACGTGCCGCCGAGGTCCCAGCGTCCGATCGAGCCGGCGAAGAGAGTGTCGCCGGTAAGCAACCTCGTTTTCCGGCCGTCACTCGTTTCGAAACACACGCTGCCGGGCGTGTGACCCGGCGTATGCAGAACGCGGCACGAGACGTTCCCAATGCTCAGCAGATCGCCGTCGCGCAGTTCGCCGTCGGTCTCGACGATGGGCGGCGCATAGGCCAGACCGATCCAGCGTGCCTGGAGTTCCAAGGTGCGATAGAGGGGAAGGTCCGCCGCGTGCAGCAGCGCCGTCGCACCGGTGAGCTCCCGCAATCGCCCAAGATCGCCGATGTGGTCGATGTGTGCGTGTGTATGAATCAGATACTTCGCATGCCAGCCGTGGCGTGTAAGTCGCTCCGCGACTTCGTCAACGCCGTCGCCGCCGTCGACCACGATCGCGTCGCCGGTCGTTTCGTCGGCGAGGATCGTGCAGTTGCAGGCCAACGGTCCAACAGCAAACGTCTGCGCGATCAAGGTCGTCCGTCAGTCAACGTGAATGCCGAAATCGTGAAATCCGCCGTTGAAATAGCCGAGCGGAGAACCGGGGCGCGCGCTGCACGAAAGCACCCGTCCGACGAGGATCGAGTGCGATCCGACTTGGTATTCGTGGGAGAGGGCGCAATCGAAATGCGCGATGGTGCCGCCGAGCACCGGCGCTCCGGTTGCGTCGATTGCATAATCGATCTCGGCAAACTGACGTTCGCGGACTTTGCCCGAAAAGTGCTCGGCCAGCAGTCGTTGATCGCCGGCCAGGACGTTGACGCAAAAAATTCGCGAGCTCGAGATGAAGAGGTAACTGCGCGCCTCACGGTTGACGCAGATCAGCAGTGACGGCGGATCGACCGAGACGCTTGCGAAGGCGTTGACGGTGATGCCTCGCGGTTCGCCGTCCTTCAAGCTGGTAACAACCGTGACGCCGGTCGGCACGCGGCGCATAGCCTGACGGAAGGCCGTTGCGCTTGCCGGCCGCGGTTCGCTCATTGCCGCCGCGCGCCGATTCCGATGCCTAACGGCGAAATCGTGGCGTCGAGCGCCTCGTGACGCAAGAAGCGTTCGGCGAACTCCGGCATCGCCAGGCAGTCGTTGAAGATTGCAAGTCCGGAGAGTTTGAGCATCGGTACGACCAGCTCGAGATAATGCGCGTACTCCGGCTTATTTGCGGCGATGAACACGATGTCGAGGTTGCGGTGCGGGAAATTTTCCAGCAGCTCGGTCGCCGGCGTATTGAAGACTTCGATGTAATCGTCCTCGGCCGCGCTGCGAAAGTACTCGCGCGCGACGTCCGTGCGCACGACGTCCGGATCGATCGTCCAAATCCGCCCGACCGCCGGCTGGGCCAGCGCCATCCAGAGCGTTGCATAACCGTAGCCCGTGCCGACTTCGAGAATGCGGTTCGCTTGCATCGCCGTCACGATCGTCGAAAGAAATCGCCCGGTCACTCGCGAGCCCAGGGAAACGCCGTCCCGAGCGCTGCGTTGCTCGAGCTCGATCAGCACCGGATGCGGCGGCCGATGGATTTCTTCGAGCTTGCGCAGTGCGTCATCGGAAGTCATGAGCGATGCGGCTTTGGCGCCAAACCGGGAGCCTCCTAGCGCCCTGCGCGCTCTGCCGATTTGACGACGTTGCGCAGCAGCGCAACGTTCGTTACCGGTCCTACTCCGCCGGGCACCGGCGTAATCGCGCCGGCAACCGTTACGGCGCTTTCGAAATCGACGTCGCCTTTGAGCACGCCGTCGACCAGCGTCGTACCCACATCGATCACGGTGGCCCCCGACGCTAAATCATTGCCGTGAATTAGGCCGGGAGCGCCCGCCGCAACCACGACGATCTCCGCCATCTTGACGTACGGCTGCAGCGAGCTGGATTCTTTGTGCAGGATCGTTACGCTCGCGTCTTGCGCCAGCATGAGCATCGCGACGGGGGCGCCGACGACGATCGATCGTCCGATCATGACCGCGCGCCGTCCGCGCAGCGGCCAATGCGGGCTGCGCTCGAGCAACAGCATGACGGCGGCGGGCGTCGCAGGAACGAACTCGGTCCCGCTCCCAAACGCCAAGTGGCCTTGATTGGTCGGATGCGTACCATCGACGTCTTTATCTGCCGGCATTGCGTCGGCGATTTCGCGAATCGCCAAATGCGGCGGAAGAGGTTGCTGCAGCATGACGCCGTGTACGCGCGGGTCGTTTGCAAGCCCGCGGAATCTGGCGCGAACGTCGGCTGCCGTCGCGTGCTCTCCAAGCCGATCGACCGCAACGTCAATCCCGACGCGCTCGCCGGTGCGCTCGAGATTTCGGACGTACGCCAAACTCGATTCGTTTTCGCCGACGAAGACCACGCTGAGCTTAGGATGAATTCCCGCCTCACGCAGCGCCGCCGTGCGCGCAACCAGCTCGGTGCGCAAATCGGCAGCCAGGCTTCTTCCGTCGAGAATCAAGGCGGGCACGCCGTCGGCGTTTCGTTCGCGCACGCGAAGGAACCTAGTGGACAGGACACTCGTCTCGGCCGCCGATATAACACCGCGGAATGTCCCGCTACGTCATTTGGGGAATCGCGGCGGCGGTATTGGCAATCGCGTTCGTCGTGATCGCACCGTTTTTCGCTTCTCCAACGACGCATGCCGCCGGTCCCCAAGGGCTCGTGGGTGTCGCCGCGCCGGTCTTTGCATTGCGTGACGATCGGGGCGGCGCGGTCTCGCTCGGTCGGTATCGCGGGCGAATCGTCGTGATGAACTTATGGGCCTCGTGGTGTCCACCGTGCCGTGCGGAGATGCCGGATCTGCAGCGGCTGGCAAACGCGTATACGAGCCGCGGAGTTGTCGTCGTCGGCGTCAACGAAGGCGAATCGCCGCAGCGCGCTCGTGCCTTTGCCGATTCGCTAAAAATTCAGTTTCCGATTTGGATCGACGGCTCGCAGCAATACGGGCGAACGTACGCGGCGCTCGGGCTCCCAACCACGGTAATCGTCGATGCAAAGGGTGTCGTGTTGCGCGGTTTTGACGGACCGCTGACGTTCGCTCAAATGCATGCGGCGATCGCGCCGCTCGTACGGCCGCATTGAGCGCAGCGATCGCGGCGACGTTCTTGGCCGTTGCCGCGGTCGTCATCGAACTGCTCCTCCCCGGCAGAGCCGCGTATCACGCAGGCTGGTACAATGTGTCCATCGCAGCGCTCGCGATCGTTGGTTTCATCGCTGGGCGGCGTCTGCTGCGTCGCACGCCCGATGCGCGGCTTCGGTTCGCCGTCACGGCGATGATCGTCGGTGGTGCAGTCGTTGCGCTAGCGGGGGTCGCTAGCGGTCTACTGGCGCCCGACGATCAAACCTTTGTCGGCGCTCCCGGACAGCGCATGCGTGTCGAATCGCTCGGCATTCTCGCGTTCCCGTTAGCCTCGACCGAGCACGTTGCGTCAGGTGCCGTGACGCTCGAACGGCCGTTGCGCGGCGCCGTCACGATCGGCGAGCGTGCGTACTACGCCGGAAACTTCGTTGTGCGCGCGACCCCGCGCGACGTCGCCTACGTCGAGGCGCGCGATCTGCGCGGCAATCGGTTGACCGTGACGCAGCCGTCCGGATCGGTCTTTCTATCACCGGTACTTTTGATGGAGCATCGGCAGACGATTGCCGGAATGGATCTTCCTTACGATTCGTTCAGCGTTCCGGCGGCGCAGCGCGTCGTGAAGGCCGTCATGTTCACGGCGGCGCAGGCCGCGATGCTGCTGCACGGCAACGCGGCGCTCGGTGAGCCGGCGGTCCTATTCGCCGTCGATGACGAGAACCAGCGGCCTATCCCAAACGCGATTGCGTTAAGCGCAGGCGGGCGCGCCGTGCGCGCCGGCGGATTGATGTTGCGCGGCGACGTGATAACGTATCCTGCCGTCGCGGTCGCCGCGACGCCGAATTTGATTGCCACCGCATTGGGTGCACTGCTTGCCCTCGGCGGCCTTATCGGCGCGATGGTGTGTTCGTTGAGGCCCCGCTTTGCTCGCCCGCGACGATCGCCCGAACGTTCCTGAGCACGACGTTGCCTTCGGATAACTCGATGCCTTTGGGAGGAAGCACGTAGATCGACATGAGGCGCGCCGCGCGCGTGCCGCTTGGGAAACGAACCGCGATGCTGCGCCAGCCGGCTTCACCGAGTTGCGTTGCGTCCAGCAGGATGTCTTCGTTGATTTCGTTGCGCACCGCAACACGCAAGCGCGCGTCGCTGCCGTCGTCCTGCAGATCGAAGGCGACTCCAATCGTTCCCGCCGGCAGCGGAATGTCCGCGGCGGCATATGCCGCGCGTTCGCCGTTTCCGAATGAGTACGAGAGCCGAACGCAACTGCCGCAGCCCGCGTCGCGCTGTACCGAGCCCGCACCGCCGCGGCGGGCCGTCACAAAGTGCGCGTGGTCGGCGAACGGCAGCGCGACTTGGTGGGAGCCGACCGTCACGCGAGTGGTTGCAGTGGTATCGCCGATACGCACGCCGACCGTCGCATCGTGCGAACCGGCGCGGAAGCGGCCCACTGCATCGATTCTCCCGGCGCTCGAGTTCCATCGAAGCAGCGGCGGAAGCGCGAGCGGGTATCCGTGCGCGTCGTAGGCCTGCGCCCGCAACGCGATCGTGGCATTCGGATCGACGTTCGGCTGCGCCGGCAGGATTCTGCTGCGCGCGGGCGTCGCCTCGACTTCAATCGGCACGGTGCCACGCACGCCGCCGGCGCGAAGAATGAGATGTCCGCTGCCGGGGTGGAGCGCGATGAAGGTACCGCCGCGAACGTAACCGAGGCGAGGCGGCTCGACGCTGGAGCGCACGTCTGCTGCGCCGGTCGCGACGTGATAGTTTGCATCGACGGCCGCGACGCGCAGCGGAATCTCGGCGCCGTCGACGGCGCGGAGAATGGCCGGCCGCGCGACCAGCCGCACTGCCGGTCCGGCCGGCGCCGTGCTGTAAACGAATATGCCGTCGGCGACGGGCCGTTCGCGTCCGTCGGACGGAGAGTTCACGACGTCCGCGGTGCTGTCGCCGAGGCGCCGGACAACGAGCGTCGAGGAGCCGCCGCCATCGAGCAGCAATCCTTCGGTCGCGCCCAAAGAGCGCATCAGTGCCGCGAACTCGGGTCGCGTTACGCCGACGCTCAGATCGGCTTGGCGTCCGTCGACTTCGACGAGGAAGAGTCGCCCGTCGGGCGCAATCGCGGCGCCCGAACAGGGCATGCGTTTCGAATTTTCCTCGCGATACGGCGCATCGTAATCGTCGTACCATTCCCCGCCGTGCAGGATCAGCGCGCCGCCGCCGACTGCAGCGGATATCGAGCTCAATCCAAGCGGCGAAAGGTCGCCGCTCGCGACGACGACGTCGCCCGGTTGCGGAACGCCGGCAATTCCGTAGTCGCTCGGTCCAATCGCAACGTAGTAGCCCGGCGGTTGCGCGCTCAAATTGTCGACGACGTGCGTCACGCGGTAGTGCGCCAGCGGCGGTATGCCCTGGAGCGGCTCCAGCGCCGCTAACGTGACGTTATCGTGGGGCGGCACGCGGCCGTAGAGCGGCGTCAGCAGCGAGATGCCGCCGCCGGGCTGCGGCATCTCGTCCAAACCGTCGAGCGGCATCGTGCGGTCGTTGATAACCACCTCACCGGTAAAGTTAAACTCCGCGATGCGCGCATCGCCGTCGCGCGTTACCGCCAGAACGTATCGCTTATAGGGCAGCTGTAAGAGCGCCCCGTCACGCACCACCATGTTGATCGGCCGGTTCGTGTTACCGATATCGAAATAATCGCCGTTGATGCCGGCCACGGCGCGCGTGCGCCGCGCCATCGAGCCGACCGTTTCGCCGTGCGATACGAGCGAGTCGTCGGCGACGACCGAACCAACATGCACGTCGCTACGGTGGGGTTCCACCGCAACGATATGAATCGCGAGCGGACCCGCCGCCGTCTCGAGCTGATAGTCGCCGTAGGCAATGCCTGGCGCCACGCTTTCAACGCTCGGCGCCTCAACGCGAATGCGAGGAAACGGCGCACCGGGATCGATGCGTTCCGGCAACAAGGCGGCGTGCGCCGCCGCGGTAGCCGCGAAAAAGAAGAACGCGAGAAGCGAGCCTTTCATCGCGCTGCGCGCTTTCACGCTTCGGTTCCGTTATCGCTTCCTGGGCAGTGTTCGCTCGCTCGGATGCCAAAGAGCGACGGAGAGCGGATAGCCTCCCGTTCGAAACGGCGCCCCGCGCACCCGCCGCAGCGTTTTGGTATCGAAAACGTCGACCGCATCGGAGCCCGCGCACGGGACGTAGAGCCGCTGCGTCTGCTCGTCCCGAGCCGGTTTCCATGGCGTGGTGCAGGTGCGCAGCGGCGCCCGGCTGCGGCGCAGCGTGCGCGCGTCGAGCACGTGAACTTCGGCGAGGCCCTCGTCGGTGACGAAGACGCGGTGCGCCGCCTCGTCGAGCGCGATCCCGAGCGGGAAGTTGAGGGAGGCGCTCCGCGCAATGACGCGCGGCGGCGTGCGTAGAGCGAACGCGACGACCGAGCCGGGCGCGCCCAAGAACGATCCCGCGCTTTGATTCGAAACGGCATAGAGTATCGAGCCGTCGGAATTGAGCGCGAGCGAAAAGACGCGATCGACGGCATGAAAGCGTCGCAGCACGCGCATCGTGCGCGCGTCCACCGCGGCGATCGTTCCATCATTGGTATTGGCGACGTAGACGATCCCCCGTCGCTGATCGATCGCGAGCCCTTCCGCGGTCGAACCCGTGAGGACGCGTGCCACGCCGCCGTCCTTATCGATACGCGTCATGGCTCCGGATCCGTCCGCCTCACGATTCGTGACGAAGATCGCGCCGGTTGCCGAGTCGATGCCGACGTCGTCTCCGGTGAGCACCCCGCCGATCGTTGCGACGTTCCAGGGCGCCAGCATGGCGCGCGTCAACGAGGTGCCGTCGGTGTCGGGTGCCGCGATTATCCCGGCGGGATCGACCGCGACTGCGGCCGGAGCTCCGTTCATCGCAAGCAATCCAAGCACCGAAAAATTCCTCAGGTCGTGAAAAACCAGACCGTTGTCGTACGACGCAACGATCATCATCGCGTGATCCGCGGCCGGCGGCGGAGCGAGACGCAGCGTCGAAGCCGCAAGTCCGGTGGCATTCCCAGCGATCAGCAGCGTCGTCCTTCGCGCTGCCGTGTCGCCGGCTTCGTAGACGCCCTCCGGCGAGAGGCGCCCCGCCCCGAGAACTACGGCGTGGTATGGCGGCGCGAACCCGGAGATGCGCAACGGAATAAGGCTGCCGGGAAAATACGGCCAACCGGTTACCGCGATGCGGCCGGTCGCCAACTGCGTGCGCGGCGGTCGTGCGGCCGCGCCCGCCAGCAACAGCGACGCGGCCACGAGCAACCCGAAGCGCGCCCAGGTCACACGTTACCGCGCCTGCAGCAAGCCGAAAATAAAGAAAAGGAGACCGACCGTGCCGAGCCCGCAACCCACCAACACAAAGACCCGTGCTCGCGCAAGTGCGGAAATCGAAAGCAGGATGATCGAGACCTCGAGCATGGTGGTTCCGAATTGGAGCGTTTCATAGGATTTCAGGATTGTTTCGGAACGCTCGTCGTCGCTGTCGGCTTGCGCCTCGAGCGCGCGCGCTTTCTCCAAGTCTTTTTCGGAGGCCGTGGCCTGTTGTTTAGAGACGGCGGTGAGCCGCGCGCGCACCTCCGGCTTGTGAACGAGATCGCTTGCCAGCAGCGTATCGTAAAAGTTATAGCGCACCTGTTTGGACTCGTACGATGTGAAGTAATCCGTTGCGCGGGTTTGCGCGAGGATGGCTCGGTTTTTTGCGGCCAACGCCAGAATCGAACGATGATGCGTGAAGAGGGTCGAGAGCGCCGCGAGCACCGCAATGATGGCCGTCGCGGCCGCGACGAAGCGGCCCGCGTTCGGCGGCGCTTCAACGTTGTGCATGCTCGACAATCCTCGCGGTACGCTCGAGTCCTTCGGCAACGTCGGTGCCCGGCGCGACGCCAGACTCCAACGTTTTACGGCCGTCAAAGGAAAAGCTCGCAAGGCGGAATCCGTCGAACGTGCCGGCAACTACGGTGCCGTCCGGATCGACCGCGAACGCCCGTCGGGCGACCTCGCTGAAAACAACGACGTAACAACGCAGCTCGAGGGCCCTTGCTCGCGCGAATCGGTCGCACCACGGCGCGCCGAGGCGCGTCGTCCAGCTGAAGAGCGCGTAACCTGCGCGGCGATAACCGACGAGACCACCAGGATCGAGCACGAGATCGTCGCGCAACGCTCTGCTCGGCACGGCGCCGTCGAGCGCGTCAAAGCGAGCCTGGTCGTTCGGCGCGAGTGCAAAATCGCAATCGAGCAGCCGCAATCGTTCGTCGATGTCGCTCGGGAGCGGCTCGAAGGAGATTGCAAGACGCACCGTGCGCGACACCGCTGCGCGCGATGCCGGGCACTCGGTACCGGCCCGGTGAGGATGCGGCACTCCCGTCGTGATGGTCGCCCGCACGGCTTGCGGATTCCGTTCGGACGCGATGGCGACGACTTCACCCGCAGCATCGATGATTTGGCTCTTGCCGCAATACGCGACCATGCCCAGCTCCGCGCCGCATTTGTTTGCGGCGACGAACGGCACGCCGTTTTCGTACGCTCGCACTCGCGCGAGCAGATCGGCTTGAACGTTCTCCAACGCCTCGGGATTGCGCCCGCTGGTTACCCATGCGGTCGGCATGATCAATGCGCGCGCGCCGCGGTCGACGAGCGTCCGCGAGATCGTCGGTAGCCGTCCGTCGGCACAAATCAATACGCCGAGCGGACCGACGGCGGTAGGTATAGGTTCGATGCGGTCGCCGGCAGTGAACCACCGGCGATCGAAGTGCCAGAGAAAAAGCTTATCCGCACGACCGGCGAGCGAGCCGTCGGCATCGATGACCAGCGCCGCATTGCGAAGTCCGGCATCGATCGGCAATGCCGCGCCGACGACGATCACGGTGCGCGATCGCTCCGCAATCTCGCGCGCGCGACCGATCGCTTCGTTCACTGCATCGTTGTCGACGGACCGCTCGCCAAGCACGTACGCGGGAAACGTCGCCTCCGGCAGCACGACGACGTCCGACTCGGCGGCCGCGCGCCGCGTTGCCTCTAACACAGAGTCCACGCGTTGCGCGAATGCATCACGATCGTGCGCCTCAAGCTGCAGCGCCGTAACGGAAAAGGAATCAACCATGCCGGCGGATGCTTCGGTGGTAGAAGGCCACGAGCCTCGACTTGCTTAAGAAACACTACCCAAAGGCCACCATCGGCGACCTATTCTCGGTGACCGAAGGAGTTTTGTTAGAGTGAAACGCGCGATTTCAACGTTGTCGCTTGCGCTTATGTTCGTGGGCGGCATTTTGTTTACAAGTGGAGTTCCCACCAGTCCGGCGCTGGCCGCGACGCCGCAACCGTCGGCGGCAATCGCGAGCAAAGGCAAGGACCCGTGTGCCGCGGTGAAGAGTAAATGGGCCCACGTCCAGTGCGTGCAGTTCAACAATTCGGCTCCCGGTGATGAATATTTCGGACGCATGAAGATGAGCTATCTCGGCATCGACAACACGTACAAAGACGGCGCGATCAGTGCCGGCGAGTACACGACCGACCCGAAGCTCATCTCGAAACTGGATTTCGCAACCGAAGCCCTGCACAAATGGGCTGCAAAATATCCCAACGACCCGCAGCTGGCGCGCTCCTACTTCTTGGGGATACAGGTGCTGCGCAAGGTTTACACTCAGACGGAGCAGCAGACGACGTGGGATTTCATGCAGATCCTGCTCCATAAATACCCGAACACGTACTTCGGCAAGTCGGTAAAGACGTCGATCGCGGGCGGATTTACGGAGCATTGGTTTGCGGTCGCGCAGATTTGTCCGGCGCCGTCGATCTTCGGTCTGGCACGCCGGCCCGCCGTTGCGGATACTCCGGAGCCGACCGCAACACCGTCTCCCGCGCCGGGACATCCCGCGGTGGAGATCATCACCCCGCCGTGCGTTCATCCGACGCCGGGTCCGGAAGATACGACGTCTCCTTAAGCCGTCCGGCTCGTCGATCACCCGCTAAGTCGTCCTCAAATACGGCGCCCGAATAAAAGTGAAAGCCCCGCATAATGCGGGGCTTTCGTCCATTGTAGCTCGAGAGTCGATTACCAGCCGGTAATCTTCAACCCGATGCCCGCGTACGGACCGCTGAGCGAGAATCCAATCGGCGCGGCGTTGTAGTTCCAGCCCCGATCTCCCAAGAAGCCCGCTTCGATGAAGAGCGGGAATCCTGGGAACGTATACGTTGCTCCGATATCGTACTTCAGGATGTTGTACGCAACGTTGTAGGTGCAAGGTGCCGTCGGCGGCGCGCATGCGCCTGCGACGCTGTTGTAGTTGCCATTAACGCCGAAGTAGTAGAGCGCGCTTCCGTACCAACTGAAGACGTGGTCGAGGTCCGGCAGTTTCTCCAGACCGACGCCCGCGCCGCTCATGTGCGGATAGCCGTAGTTGTTGTTCCACCACGTGTAGCCGCCCACGATGTAGATGCGCGGCTTGAGCACGCGAATGCCCAGACGCGCGTCGAAGTCGAAGTTGCGACCGATGAACTGCGGAACCGAGGATTGCCCCAGCCCGCCGATCGTCGTGACGAAGCAGTCGGCACCGCCGCACTGATGCTGCCAGTTCCACTGCCGATAGTCGACCTCGACCATGAACGGTATGTTCTCGACCGGGATCTCGATCGCGCCGTGCAAGCGGTACGAGAATCCGCCGTTGTTGTTATTGCTTGTCGTGCCCGGTACGAATTCGTTGTAGACCTTGGGCGAGATAATGTAATCGCCCGCTACGTAGAAGTCGTAGTACGGTGCCGGCGTCGGACTCGGTGTCGCGGTCGGCACCGGCGGCGGCGGCGGAGGCGGACTCGGTGGAGGAGTCGCCGGGATATACCGCACCACTACGAGACGGCGATCGGGCACCCACTGAACGTATGCACCCATCGCTTCGGAGATGACGCGGACTGGTACCAGAACGACGCCTTGATAGATTTCCGGCGGCACGTCCAGCGGACGAGATTCGCCGTTGATGATGACTTCCGGCTTGCCGACGGTCACCTTGACCTCGGAGCCGGTTTTGCTGACCGTCGCGGTCTTGCTTCCCGCGTCCCATGATACCGTCGGGTACGGTGGGCCCATCTGCTCGAACATCGAGCGAAGCGGAATCAATATCGTTCCACCTCGGACGAGTGCTGCGAGCACGCGGCCGCGTTTGAGGATGTCGGGTTTGGCGTAGACGTGATGGTCGTTATAGAGAATCGGATACTGCCCTGACGGCGGGGACCCGAAGTCTGCCGGCGGAGCAGCCGTCGCACCCTGGTCCTGCGCGATCGCGTTGGTTCCAATGTTGCCATGCGATGCTGGGGGCTGGGCTGCGACTGCGGTGAATCCGAGACCGGCTGCCATCAGCAGGGCCAGGACTCCTATGCTCAGTCGCTTCAATCTGTCCTCCTAGCTGATTAAATGAGCTTAGGCCTAACCGCCCAGACCCTGGCGGGACCGGTCGGTGAGTACCTTTGGAGTCCTTTTCGGGGACGGGCGATTGCCTCCCCTGCAGTAGTAGCCTGGGACTTTGGCGCGATTAACCCAGCTTTTCTTGCAGCTTGGCCAGGAACTTCGCTTTCTCGATTATGTAGCGCTCGTGCGTCCCTTCAGCCACGGCTTCTTGTTCGTCGAAGACCTGGACTGCAAAGCTTACCCGCGGGCCATCGAGCATCACGACCTCGACTTCCGTACGAATGATGAAGCCGACCGGAACGGGCTTCTTGTGCTCGAGGTCAATATGGGTGCCCAGAGTGATCTGCCCGGGGCGCAAGATCGGCTGCACGCAATGGATCGCAGCGCTCTCGACCAACTGCACCAGCATCGACGTGGAGAGCACGTCGACGCCTTTGTTCCCCGCCTTTTCGGCGGTCATCCATTCCTCAACACGGCTCTGAAGGCTATAAGAGCGGCCGATGTCGAGCTTCACGCTCATGCCCGGGGGAGATACGCCCTGCACCCTATTTCCTCATGCCGAGGTTCCATGTGAGGAGGCTTTGAATCAAAGCCCGTCGCTCGCCGTATATGGAACCATGAAGGATCAATGGCTAGGAGAGAGATGTCCAGGATGAGACCCCGGTCCGTTTTCTTACGAACGACGCTGTTCGCGGTCGTCGCAGGCGGCGCGTCAGCAACGCTGGCCGCCTGTGGGAGCAAACCCGCCCAGACCACGCCGCCCTTGGCCGTGGACGCCGCTCCGGCGACGCGCCAAAGCATTGCGACGTTTCTCTCGCTCGACGGCCAAATCGCGCCGCTCGAGCAGTCAACGCTCGCCTTTCAGCAAAACGGCACGATTCTGAAGATTAACGTCAACATCGGCGACATGGTCCGCAAGGGCGAGCTGCTGGCGACGATCGATCCGAGAACGCTCGAAGCGCAGCTTTCGCAGGCGCGCGCACAGGCCGCGCAGCAGGCCGCTTCGGCACAAGGCTCCGTCGTCGGATATCCCGTCCAAGTGCAGACGAATCAGGCCGCGGTTCAAAGTGCGAAGGCGAATCTGGATAATGCGAAACTCGTCTACGAACAGAACAAACAGCTGTACAAACAAGGCTACGTTTCGGAGACGGCACTGCAGCAGTCGCAAGCAAATTACGTATCCGCGCAGCAATCGTACAATAACGCCGTCGTCGGTCTTCGCAATAACGTCGTCAGCTATCAGAATGTAAAAGCGCAGCAGGCCGGCGCCGCTGCAGCTTCCGCGCAGGCGGACGTTCTGTCAACGCAGCTTTCGCAGACGTATCTCTACGCGCCGTACGACGCGGTCGTCGCCAACCGGCTCGTCGATCCCGGCGCGTACGCGTCGCCGTCGCAGCCGGTACTGCAGGTGGCGCGCGTCGACAAAGTTTGGATCAACGTCAACGTTCCCGACGAAGACCTGCCGTACGTCCATCCCGGAATCGTCGTTTCATACCAGTCCTCGTCACTGCCCGGACGCCGCTTCACCGGACCCGTGCAAACGGTAAACCTCGTGCCGACGGCAGGCACGCTGTCGTACCTCGCGCGGCTGCAAGTGCAGAATCCCGGATACCTGCTGCGGGGCGGCATGCTGGTGACCGTAACCGTCACCAAAGCCCGCGCCGCAAATGCCATCGTCGTTCCGCGCAGCGCGGTCGCGCAAACCCCGAGCGGTAACATCGTCTACATCGTCGCCGACAACAAGGCGCAAGCGGTTCCGGTGCGCGTGGGCGTCCAGACCGACACCTTGTCGCAAGTGACGAGCCCGCGAATAACGCCGGGCACAATGGTGGTGACGACACGCCCGGACGCGCTCAAAGACGGCAGCGTGGTTGCCGTCAACAACGGAAACGCACCCGCCGGCGCATCGGTGCACTGAGTTGATACACGGACGAATTCGCGCACGAGCGCTCGGTGCTGCGCTCGTGCTAGGCACCCTCGTGACCGGCGTTGCGGTCGCGCAAAACACCCCCGATCAGGGCCAGATCCCCGGCGTTCCGGGAATCATCATGCCGTCGCCGCTGCCGCAGCCGACGATTAGCGGCACGCCGTTGCCGTATCCGGCGTATGGAACGCCGGCACCCGACGTGGAGCAGCTGAAGCCAAAGAAAGGCGTGCCGCAATCGATTTCGCTGGTGGACGCGATTCGAATCGCGGTCGCGCTGTCGCCGACGTTCGCGCTGCAAAATGCGGAGTGGGCGGCGATCCACGCGCGTTACACCTCCTCGGTGCAGGCATATTATCCAGGGCTGAGCGCGAACGCGCAGATGGGCAACGAATACACCAACGGAACCACCAGTTCCGGAGGCGGTGGCGGAGGTCCGACGAGTAGGCCGAGTCCGACGCCGCTGGTCATCGGCGGTCTCGCAACGCCGGCGCCGTACTCCCGTGCGACGGTCACCAACGAGTCCGTGGGCATCACGATTACCCAACTCATTTACGATGGCGGCCGGACGATTGCGAACATTCGCTCCGCGAAATACGCCGACATCGCGGGACGCGCGACGCTCTTGCGAAACCTGCAGACGCTCGCCTTAAACGTCGCTAACGCTTACTACACCGTGCTTGAGGATAATTCGACCGTCACCGCGGACGCGCAGCTCGTGCGCGAGTTCGAAGTGAACGAATCCTCGGTCGCCGCGCAGATCCGAAACGGCGCTGCGGCGCGCTCCGATATCGCTGCGGCGCAATTCCAAACTGCCCAGGCTCGCGGCAACCTCGTGACGGCGCAAGGTGCTGCGATCGGCGCTCAGGCGACGTTTGCGACGACACTGGGACTCGACGCCGACGCCGAAGTCGTGCCCAAACCGCTGACCGCGCAGCCGCCGGTGCCGAACCCCAGCTACGCCGCGTCGTTAAGCCGTGCGCTCATCATGCGTCCGGATTATATCTCAGCGGTTTACAACGTTCACTCCGCGCAAGAAGCGCTGAGATACGCGAAGCTTGCGCGCTTTCCGGTGCTTTCAGCGGGTGCAACCGACACCGTCAGTCGCGAGTTCATCGACTGCTTCTACAGCAGCGGTATTACCAATCCCAAGATCTCCGCATCGCTCTGCCCTGGTCCGGCAAGCTGGGAGAACGCGAAGACCGTCGGCCTCAATCTTTCGATCCCGATCTACGATCAGGGTCAGACGAACTATAACGTTGCCGTCGCGGCCTCGCAGCTCGATCAAGCGATTGCAAACCTCAATACGACGAAGCTCACGGTAGAATCGAACGTCCGGTCTGCGCTGGCGACGTTGATCTCGTCGCGCGCCTCGCTCGTTCAGGCGCGCTCGGAGCTGACGTCGGCACAAGTCTCGTTGAGTGCGACGCAAGCGCAGTATAAAGTCGGAGCCACCACCATCCTCAACGTCGTGACGGCCGAAGCAAATCTCACGACCGCGCAATCCGGCTACATCACGGCGCTGTACGGCGTCTACACCGCCGAGCAAAACTACCTGTATGCGACGGGTGTGAGCGACGTCCAAATCTAACTGGGCTTAATGCCTCAAGCCTCGGAGACCTCGGCGAGGATCTCCGACCCCGTCAACGCCGCGATCTTGGCCGTTTCCGAAGACCGGCTCGCGGGCTTCCAAACCGATCCGTTCGGCGAGATTGCGTCGCGCAGCGGCATCCCGGTCGAAACGGTCATCGAGCGCATCGTCGCGATGCTTCGCGGCGGCACGATCCGCCGCGTCCGTCAGACACTGCTCTCGACGAGTCTTGCGAACGGCGCGCTCTGCGCCTGGGAAGTATCGCCGGCGAGGCTCGATGCGGCCTTCGACTACATGTTTCGCGAAGACCCGTTCTCGGGCCACGTCGTGATCCGCACGACCGATGCGGTTTCGGCGGGAAGCAGCTACCGGCTGTGGACGACGCTGAAGGTGCCGCAAGGCTATTCGCTGCGTAAACACGCGCAGTGGCTGGGCGCTCAGGTAGGCGCCGATCGTTTCCGTTTGATGCCGGCGAAGATGCTCTTCACCTTGGGGGTTGGACACGTGCGTCGGCGCGGACTCGAGCCGGGCGCGCGCGCGGAAGAGCCGGCGCGACCGCTCGAATCGGCACTCGTCAAACTTTCGGACCTCGAGTGGCGCGTGCTAACCGCGCTGAAACGCGAGTTTGCCGCCGATGAGATCGTCCGGGATCTTTGGCGGCCCCGCGCCGCCGAGGCCGGCGTCGATTTCGAAACGTTCACCGCCACGGCGCAGGCGCTTCAATCGCGCGGCGTGATCGGGCGTTTTTCAACCTTTCTCGAACACGTCAAGGCTACCGCCGGAAACGAACGAGCGACGCGCTACAACGCGCTTTTCCATTGGGCGGTACCGGCGGGACGCGAAGTCGACGCCGGTTGCGAAGTGGGGCGGCACTACGTCATCACGCACGCCTATTGGCGCGAGGGAGGCCCGGAATTTCACGACGTGAACGTCATGGCCGTCGCGCACGGCATGGAGAAGCCGGTCGTCTTGGCACACAAAGCCGCCATCGACGCACACCTGCGCGAAGCAGGGATCGAGTTTTCCTATACAAACGTTTTTTGGGGCGGCCGCAGCGAGATCAAACCGTCAGAGATCGCGCCGGCGGCCTATGTGGAGTTTTGCAGGGCTCGCGGCATCGACGCGAACGCGATGCGCGCCGGCGACGATGAGGAAGGAGCGTGCGCGTGAGTTTCAAGGATTGGAGCAGGCTAGCTCTGTTCGGCGTCGCGGTGGCCGCTACGGCTTGCACGAAAGTGTCGGGCGTTGGAGGCGGCGCTCAGGCGCGCAATCCGTGGACTCAAGCCGGCGTCTTCCGCTTTACGGAAGCTTCCGATCCAAAGACGCTCAACGTCGTCCTCAACGCGGCGACGCCGACGCTCGATATATCGATGTTTGCGTTCTCATGGGCCGTGCGCTACGACGCCAACGCCCATCCGGTGCCCGACGCCCTGCGCGAGGTTCCCACCATCGCCAACGGCGACGTCAGCAAAGACGGTCTGACGCTGAAGTACAAGCTGCGAACGAATATTAAATGGCAAGACGGCGTCGCGTTGACGTGCAACGATTTGAAGTTCACCTGGCAAGTCGTCATGAATCCGCACAACAACGTCGTAACGACCGACGGCTACAAAGATATCGGCAGCATCGACTGCAGCGATCCCCACGTCGCGCTCATCCACATGAAGAAACTCTACGCACCGTTCTTGCAGCAGCTCTGGAGCGAGAACGGCAACGCACCGGTCCTTCCCGAACACCTGCTTGCGAAGTATAACGACGACAAAGGCTCGTTCAACACCGCGCCCTACAACTCTCTACCGGTCGGCAGCGGGCCGTTCAAGATCGTCGCGTGGAATCGCGGACAGGACGTGCGGCTGGTCGCCAATCCGTATTTTTATCTCGGGCCGCCGAAATTGAAGGAAGTCATCTACAAAATTCTTCCGGACGAGAACACGGCTATGACCCAGCTGCAAACGCACGAGATCGACATGCTGGCGCAAGGCACGGGTTTGAAGTGGCCGGAGTACGCGCGGATGGCATCCGATCCGCGCAACGGGGTCCGCGCGATTAGAGTCGAGGCATTTCAATGGTCACACGCCGATTTCAACCTGCGCCATCCGATCGTGAGCGACATTTCGGTGCGACGCGCGCTTGCGTTCGGCACGAACCGGCAAGAGATTATCGACAAGGTAGCTCACGGCTCGGCGATCCCGGGAGATACCGACCAGCAACCGCACTATTCTTGGGCGTACACCGACAACATCGTGCGTCATCCGTACGACCCCGAGCGGGCGAAGGCGATCTTGGACGCCGCGGGCTGGAAAGTCGGGCCGGGAGGGATTCGCGTCAAAGATGGCCAGCGACTGGAGTTTACGCTGAGCACGCAGACCGAGTCGAATATCGGGAAGGCCAACGAAACGATTCTGCAGCGGCAGTGGCGTGAACTTGGGGTTCAGGCCGACGTCAAGAACTATCCGACCAGCGAATTCTTCGATAACTCCGCGAACGGGATCTTGCAGGGCGGCCATTACGACGTCGCCTTATTCAGCTGGATCGGCGCCGCCGACCCCGACGACAGCGCGATCTATTCAGGCGACAATCTCGCGCCGCACGGCCAGAACGCCATGTTTTGGACGAACAGGGCGGCGACCGACGCCATGAACGACGCGCTCAAGACGATCGATCAGCCGCGCCGAAAACACGACTACGAGATCGTCCAGCAGCAACTCGCGCTCGACGTGCCGACGATCATCCTCTACTTTACGAAGGTGCCGTTCGTTTATAATACCGACCTCAAAGGCTTCGATCCGTCCCCCGTCATCTCGGCATTCTGGAATCCGTGGAACTACTCGATTTGATACCGACACGTAAGGAGCTTCGGACGATGAAGACGTCTTTTTTGCGCCTACTTACGGCGTGTGCGGCCGCTGCGGTTTTGGCGGCTTGTACGAAAACGGGCTCCGCACCCGGTACGGGCGGCCGAACGAATGCGTGGACTCAACCGCACGTGCTGCGTTTTTCGGATGCGCAAGATATCAACACCCTCAATCCATTCTTCGGTCAAATCACGGACATCGGGTACTTGTCTTCGATGACCATGGCTTGGTTGATCAAGTGGGACGAGCACAACCGGCCGTATCCCGAACTTGCCACACAGGTGCCCGATCAGCTTAATGGGGGCGTCAGCAAAGACGGCTTAACGATTACATACCATCTGCGTCGTGGTGTGGTCTGGTCCGACGGGGCGCCGTTCAATGCCGACGACGTCGCATTCTCAACGCGAACCGTTCTGAATCCGGCAACGAACGTCATCTCTCGCCAGGGCTGGGACCGTATCGTCAAGATCGACGAACCCGATAAGTACACCGTCGTCTTCCACCTAAATAAGCCGTACTCACCGTTCGTTGAAACGTTTTTTTCGAGCGCAGGCGCAAACCCGTGCGTGCTGCCGAAACACCTCCTCGACAAATATCCGAACATTAACAACGTCGCCTACAACTCGCTGCCGGTTGGGATCGGGCCCTTCAAATATCTGCGGTGGGATCGCGCGCAGGACGTAATCTTGGTCGCCAACCCGCGCTACTTTCGCGGCGTCCCGAAGCTGCAGAAAATCGTTTACCAGATCATTCCGGATCGCAACACGCTGATGTCGCGGCTCCAGTCGCATGAGACCGATTTGTGGAATTGGGTTCCATCCGCATACGTCGCTCGGACGCAGGCTCTGCAGGGATTTTCTATAATTCGACAGCCCGGGTACTCGTTCGGCCATCTCGATTTCAACAACCAGAATGCGACGGTTCGGGATCCGGCGGTGCGCGCCGCGCTGCGGCTGGCGACCGACCGGGCAACGCTGCGAGAAAAAATCGGCCACGGAATCGGAATCCTTTCTGAGGTCGCGACTCCGCCCACCGCTCCGTACGTGGTGAAGTCCATTGGGATGGTTCCGTTCGACATCGCACAGGCTAATGCGTTGCTGGATCGCGCGGGCTGGCTGCGCGGCGCAGGCGGCATTCGTGAAAAAAGCGGCGTTCGTCTGATGCTGAACTTCGCAACCGGCGCCGGTTCGCCTGATACGGATCAACGCATCGAGCTTATTCGATCTTGGTGGAAGCAGATCGGCGTCGATATTAGCGTACGCCATTATCCGCCTGCATTGATGTTTGCGCCGTTGACTCAAGGCGGCATCGTGTACTCGAATAAGTGGGATGTGATTATCTTTGCGTGGGTTAACGACGCCATTGGTGACTACTCGCCCCTTTACGATTGCCGCGCATTCCCACCCAACGGTCAAAACAACATCCGCTGGTGTAACCAGAAGGCACAGGCGGCCATGATGGCGCTATACGGACACTATCAGCAATCCGACCGTAACAGAGACGTGGAGATCGTGCAGCGGGAGTTCGTTAAGGACGTGCCGTCAATCGTCACGGCGATCGCGGAAGACGTCTATGCCTACAACAGCGATCTCAAGAACTTCCATCCCAACGAGGTCACGCCGTTCGATAATATGATGGATGTCGATATATAGCGTAGGCTAATAAGGCGCAGCCCAACAGCGATAGCGATCGCAACGCGCCCCACGCCGGCACGGCGGCGAGCAAGCCGTTCGCGCGCTGCTCGTCGAGCCAGACCGCGGCCATGCTTGCCGTCGCGGGCGGGCGGAATCCCGCAAGCAGATCCGGCCATACCGGCATGGGATTATGCAATGCTAGGATGGCGGCGCCTGCGATGACCACGGCTGCGACCGCAGCGATCGGCATGGCGCGGCGCAGCTCGGTTCTGTTGCCGAGTGCGACGAATGCCGCGAACAGCGCAGCCTCCAACAGCGCGGATTGCGCGATGCCGCTCGGTCGCTGCGCGAGACCGAGCCAGTCGAATCCCACCAGCAGCGTTCCCGCAAGCGCGATCGCGCGCGTCGCGCCCGTCGTACGGATCGCCGACCATAACGCGGCGGCGAAGGCAACGACGAAGTCGTGCTCGTGGAAGAAGCCCGCAACGAACGGCACTAACGCGGAAAGGCCGGCAAATCGCGCGAACGGCTCCCGTGCGGCGCGGGCGAGCGCAACCGCTGCAGCTATGGCGAACAGCGATACAAAAACGCCAATGGCCGTCGCGAGCGCCGCCGAAGCGCCGAAGGCGAATGCGATTGCCGCCGGTCCGAACTGGATCGCGGAAAAACGCTCGGCCTGACTATGCTCCGCGACGGCACGCGCGTAGCTCAGCGGCCAGCTCCAACCGACGATCAGCGAACCAAGCACGTAGGTGAGCGCTGCGCCGAGCAGGATCGCAAGGGTTGCGCGGTTGGGGCCGAGCCGGCCGGCGAGGCCGAGCGCCGCATTCGGCTGTGCGAACGCAAGCGCTGCGCCGAGTACGGCGGACCAAAGTCGCCGCGCGCTGAGCATCATCACCAGCACGGCGCCCAAAAACGCCGGCAGCGCGACTTGGCCCAGCGCTAAATCGCTGGATATAGGCCCGAACGCGATCGCGAGCAGGATCGCGATGAGCAATAGGAACGGCGTAATCGGCGCGCCGCTGCCGCGCAAGACTGCGGCGACGAGCGCAATAAGCGATATGGCAAGCACGGCCCACCAGAGATGGGCCGCCGTTTCGTACGGCAGTCGCGCGGCGAGACGCCAAACGAGCAGCGTGTGCGGCGGACTGATAAACGGAAGCATCTCGTCGCGGTGCGCGTCGACGCCGGCGACGTTGCGCTCGGCATTCCAAATCGCTATTCCGTAGGGATTTGCAGCGGTGTTCGACGTCGTACCGGCCGACCAATAGGCTTCGAAATCACGCGCGAGGGGCCCCGGCGTGCGCACGGGCCGCGCTGCAATAAGGGCGATCGCGATCGCAACGCAAGCCGCGGCCGCGAGCGAGTAACGCGTTACCACGCCGGGCCGGCGGCACCCGGCGAGGCGATCAAATGTGACTGCGCCATCACGAAGAAGAGGCCCAGCAGCGTCCCAAGATACCAAAGACTTACGCGCACGCGCGCGCCGAACGTCATTCGCTCCGCGCGCGGATCGACGTTACCGCGCCATGCCGCAAGCATTGCGGGAAGTCCGAGCGCGCCGATGATGACGACGAAGAGAATCGGAATGTGCATGAGGACTGCGAAGGCGACGAAGAGCGCGAATCCGAGGATCCAGAGCGGCGGCCACAACGCACCGATGATCCGGCCGCCATCGAACGGCGGCATGGGAATCATATTGAAGAGGTTCAGGAATGCCGAAAGATCCGCGCATGCAAACCAAAATCTGTCTTGCGTGCGAACGCCGATTGCAAAGCAGACCGCCGCGAGTCCAAGCCCGACGAGCGGGCCGGCAAGCGCAATATACGCATCTTGTTCGAGGTCGTCCGGGACCGCGCCGGCGGTGAAGGCTCCCAATAACGGAACAAATGCGGGCAAACGCGCCGGCAGGCCATAGGCTCGAAATGCGAAGTAGTGCCCAAGTTCGTGGGCGAGCAGGAGCAGCATCACCACGACGGCCAGTTTCCACCCGAATATGACGACGTAGATCCAAAGCGACAGCAAAAACGTCCAGCTGATCGCAAAGAGCTTCGCGCCGACTAAGAAAAGAAATTTGAACTTCAGCAAAAACGCTGCGGCGGCGGCGAGCAGCGCACCAATGCCGGTGCGCCGCCGCTGAACTTGCTTCGGCGATTCGGGCTCGGGACCGGAGGGCGGCGGGAGGTATTCCACGCAGCCCTCTTCAACCGCGTTGCGTGCCGGTCATCGTCATCGTCGGCGGAGGATTCGCCGGGGTCTCGGTAGCCCGCCGGCTTGAAGAACGTCTACGCCCCGGCGAAGCGGATATCGTGCTGCTGAGCCGCGACAACTACACGCTCTTTACGCCGATGCTCCCGGAAGTCACGTCAGGCGAGCTCGAAGTGCGCCACGTCGTGACGCCGATCCGGACGCAGCTGAGCCGCACGCGGTTCGTGCTTGGCGACGTCGACGAGATCGACGTTGCGAGCCGTACGCTGCGATATCATCACGTCCTGACGCAACAGAACGTCGAGCAGCGTTTCGACCATCTCGTTTTAGCACTCGGCTCGTCGACGTCGGACTTTGGGCTGCCCGGAGTCGCAGAACACACGTGGGCATTGAAGTCGCTCGAAGATGCGCAGTCCTTGAGAAATCACTTGGTTTGGCTGCTCGAGTTTGCCGACACCACGCACGATAACGTGCTTCGCGATTGCCTCCTGACCATTGCGGTCGTCGGCGGCGGCTTTACCGGCGTTGAAGCCGCCGGCGAAATCGGGCAGCTTTTCCGCAGCGTACTTCGCTTCTATAAACGTTTGAGCGGCCGTCAAGTCAAGGTGATCCTGATTGAAGCAGGGCCCGCGCTTTTGGCCGGGCTGCCGCCGAAAATGGGAGAATACGCGCGCCGCGTGCTGGAACGCCGCGGCATCGAAGTGCTGACGGGCGACGGAGTCTCTTCCGTGGACGAACGTGGCCTCACGCTGCAGAGCGGACGTCGCATCGAAAGCGAGACGATCGTGTGGAGCGCCGGAGTAAAACCTTCCGAGACGATCGCACGCGAGCCGGCGTTGCCGAAAACGAAACGGGGCGCGATCGAAACCGCGCGGGATATGAGCGTGCCGAACTTTCCCGGCGTTTGGGCGCTCGGAGACTGCGCGGCGATTCCGGACGGCTCCGGCGGATACTACCCAATGACGGCGCAGCACGCGATTCGCGAAGGCCCGCACGTGGCCGAAAACATCGTTGCAGTCATACGAGGGCGTCGGACGACGCCGTTTCGGTATCGTACGCTCGGCATGATGGCGGCCCTGGGTGGCCGCAAAGGCGTTGCACAGCTGCCTGGAGACCGCGTCATCACCGGATTCGCGGCATGGTTCTTTTGGCGTACGTACTACCTGTTGCGGCTGCCGGGCCTCGATCGCAAATTGCGAGTTGCATTCGACTGGACGCTCGAACTGCTCTTTCCGCGCGACACTGCGGTGCTGCGTTTCGGGCTGCGGCAGGACGCCGTAGACCAAGAGATGGCGCGACGGCCGTAGAACTCTGTCGTATGCTTCGCGAACCGATCGAGCGCCTTATCCGCGATCCCAAAGAGTTCACGCGTGAGGTGCGTTTCCCCGAACCTTCGGAGATTAGAATCTACGACGAAACGCTGCGTGACGGGGAGCAGATGCCCGGCGTCTGTTATACGCCCGCGCAAAAACTCGCGATAGCCAAGGCGCTCGCCGGAATCGGCGTGCACATCATGAGCGTCGGATTTCCGGCAGCCTCCGAGGGCGATCGGCGCACGTTGCAGCTGGTGATGGAGGCCAAACGGCGTGGTGAGCTCGGCGATGCCGAGATCGTCGTCATGTGCCGCAGCAATCGCAACGACATCGACGTGACCGTCAAGACGCTGCGCGACGTCGGCGTCGAGCCGCGCGAGGTGACGTTCTTCATCTTTACGAGCGGCAGCGATCTGCACCTCAAGTACAAGATCGGCAAGACGCTCCTGCGGTACGAAGGCCTGGACGAGCGCGAATGGCTCGAGCGGCCCCTCTCGTTCTACCGCGACGCAAACATACGATTGCAGTGCGATGCGATCGTGCACGCCCGCGCGTGCGGCATCGAGCGCATCGAGTTTGGCGCGGAGGACGGCAGCCGTGGCGACGTCGATTACTTCATCGAATATTTCAAAGCGGGTTTGAAGGCAGGCGGCACGCGACCGGCCTGGCCCGACACGGTTGGAACGCTTACGCCCGAAGCGACGCAATGGTACTGCTCGCGGATCGTCGCCGGCCTTCCCGGCGGATTGCCGATCGTCGCGCACCTCCATAACGACTACGGTCTTGGTACCATCAATGCCATCACCGCGGTCTCGTGTGGATTCAAAGTCGTATCCGTTACGGCGAATGGTTACGGCGAGCGCGCCGGCAACGTGAAGCTGCACGAATTCGTCGTCGCGCTTCGAGTGCTCTACGGCATCGAGTTGCCCGGCTTCAAATACAACAAGCTGCGCGAGCTCGCGCGGTTTATGGAGCGCATGAGCGGTATCCCGCTGCAGCAGCACGAGCCGATCGTCGGTGCTAAAGTCTTCGCGCATGAGTCCGGAATCCACACCCAAGCGATGCTGATCGACCATCGCATGTACGAAGCGGTGCCCGCGGAACTCGTCGGCGGCGGCACGAGCTGGGTTTTTGGCAAGCACACCGGCGCCGCGCTCGTCGACGATACGTTGCGCCGGCATAACGACCGCCTCTCCCGCGCCGGCGTCGAGGCGACGCCCGAGCTGGCGCATCGCGTCACCGACGAGGTCAAACGCCTGCGCGAAGAGCGCGCCGCGTCGAGCAAGAGCGAAGAGGCGATCGAGGCCTATGAGTCGGCGATGCGCCGCCTGTCGCTCAACGAAGACGACGTCGTCGAACTCGCCATCGCGTTAGGCTCGAAAACACCCGCAGCAACACCGTAGCGGGCGCTCGCCTCAACGTTAGCAGCAGCCGTTGACGGCGATCATCCAAATAGCCTCGCCAAGACCGAACAGCAGAAAAGCGAACGCCGTTAGCATCCAAAAAGAGACGCAGTTTGGCTCGGCGGCCGATCGAAACTGCCAGACCAATAGGCCCGCGAACATGAGGCTTGCAACGCCCATGCTCAGAGAAACGGGCCATAGCTGGAAGCCGAGCATGACGTACTTCAGGCCGCCCTGT
>JAMXLK010000161.1 GCA_024281075.1 Vulcanimicrobiia bacterium | reverse complement strand
CAATCGGCCGGAGTACCCATTCGCGCCAGCGGTGGCGCGAAGGCAACTCTCCGCCCGAACGCGCGAGCTCCCAAAGACAGAGACATTCGGTAGCCAATGCCGACAATAAGGGAACGGCGGCGTTGCGTGGCTCGTCGGCGAAGAGTTCGTGCGCGATGGTAAGCGCTTCATCAAGGCGTCCTTCGGCCAGCGCGCTTGCATATTTGTAGGCCTTGGGATCTTCAATCGAGAGCGCTTCGCGCTCCAGGTCTTTGATCGTGATCTTCTTGCCGGCGAGGGCGAGCTTTTCGAGGTCGTTACGCACCGCCCCCAAATCCGATCCGCTGCGCGTTAGCTCCGAAACGACGCGAGGATCCGCCTTAGCGCCCAGCCGCGCCAACGTCTCCTCGACGAATCGGACCCGCGCGTCTTCTCCTGCGGTCGTATCGATCCGCAGCGCCGCGCGACCGGCGGCGACGCCGAACGATTGGGGTCCCTTTCCGCGGGTCGGCAAGAGGTCGATCAGCGCCAGCGTGCTGCCTTCCGGTACGTTTTGGGCCACTTCCCATAGGGCGCGGCGCGCCGGCGCACGCATGGTGTGCGCTTCGGAGACGACTACGACGCGCCGGTCTGCGAGAAACGGCATCGCTTGCAGCGCTTCCGCAACGCGCGGCGCATCCGCCGCTTCTTCGGCGGAAAATCGCGCAAGATTCAAATCACGCACTGCGGGCGGCAAGAGCCGGTCGAGCAGTACCTCGAGCGCACGCTCGGCAAAAACGCGTTCGGTTCCCTCGACGACGACGAGCTTTCCGATCGCCGGCGCCTTATCGATGAAGTCGTAAAACTTCATCGACGCAGTTCGAGATCTGGGATCGATTCGCCGTAGGGCGGCCGCAAAATGCCGTATTCGGTCACGAACGCCGTAACGAGGTGCGCGGGCGTGACGTCGAATGCGGGATTATAGGCAGCCGCGTCGGACGGTGCCGCGCGCGTGCCCGCGTATGAGGCGACTTCTTCCTGCGCACGCTCCTCGATCGGTATTTCATTGCCGCTGCCGATGCTGAAGTCGAACGTCGAGCGCGGCGCCGCAACGTAAAACGGGATGCCGTGATGTGCGGCGAGTATCGCGAGTCCATACGTGCCGATCTTGTTTGCGACATCGCCGTTGCGCGCGATGCGGTCGGCCCCGACGATCACCAAATCGACCTGCCGTTCTCGCATCGTGATTGCGGCGGCCGAGTCGACGATAAGCGTGACGTCGACGCCGGCGTCGCGCAACTCCAGGTAGTTCAGGCGCGACCCTTGCAAGAGGGGGCGGGTTTCGTCCACGAAAACGCGTGGTTTTTTACCGCCACGCTGGGCCGCGATGATGACGCCCGCCGCCGTGCCGCCCCCTGCCGTCGCGAGCGGCCCCGTATTGCAATGCGTCAGAATTCGCGCGCCCTTCGCAACGAGCTCCAATCCGTGCATGCCGATCGCTTCATCGATTGCGATCTGCTCTTCGTGAATTTTTCGCGCCGCGTCCAACGGATTGGAAGCGCCGAGCACACGATCCACCGCCCATGCCAAGTTCACCGCCGTCGGCCGCGCGGCGCGAACGCGACGCGCCGCCTCCATAAACGCTTCATCGTCGGCGATAGTCGCGCGCAGCAGTGCTACGCCGTACGCGCCGAAGACGCCGATGCATGGTGCGCCGCGAACGGCGAGCGACCGGATCGCCTCCACGATTTCATCGGCGGTCTGCGCCCGAACATAACGCACTTCGTGCGGCAGCAGCCGTTGGTCGACATAGCGTACCGCGTCGTCGTCCCAAGCGACGACGGTTAGTTGCGCTTTAGACGCCGGCGGGCACCTTCGCGGTGTAACAAGTACGGCAGAAGACCGGACGATCGCCGCGTGGACGGAAGGGCACGGTCGTCTCGACCCCGCAAGCGGCGCAGACCGCCGTGAAGCTGGGCCGGCTTGCGAACGGTTTGTCGAGCGTTTGGGATCGCCGCATCTGGCGGCAATCTCGACAACGCTGCGGCTGATTGGAGAAGCCCTTTTCGGCAAAAAACTGCTGCTCCCGCACCGAAAAGACGAACTCGTTACCGCAATCTTTACAACTCAGCACTCTATCTTCCAACGCAGAATCCCCCGTGTAGCACGAAGCGCCTTACATGCGACCAAGGCTTTTGAGTTCCTGCAGCATTGCGGCTGCCGCAATAGCGGCCGCGTAGCCCTTATCGCCGCCGCTGCGTTCGGCCCGTTCACGCGCTTGCGAGAGCGTCTCGGTGGTGAGTATGCCGAAGCCGATCGGCGTGCCGGTCGCGAGCTGCACGTTCATGATTCCTCGCGCGCACTCCCCGGCAACGTACTCAAAGTGCGGTGTCTCGCCGCGGATAACGACGCCGAGCGCGACGATCGCATCACAGCGATTTGCAGCAATTAGATGTCGGCACGCAAGTGGGATCTCAAAACAGCCCGGAACGTCGAACACGGCGACGTTCTCGTCGCTAACGCGGCAGTCGCGCAACGCTCGGTGCGCGCCGTCGAGCAGCAGATCGGCGAGTTCGGAATAAAAGCCCGCGGAGACAATTGCAAACCGCGCCTGCGCGCAGTTCGGCAGTGCGTCCACACCCGTGTGGCGCGACTTCACGAGGCGGCGACGTCGTCGAAAATGTGGCCGAGCTTGAAGCGCTTCGTATCCATATAGTGCTTGTTGTGCGCGGTCGGCGGCGTCTGCAACGGGACGCGGCCCACGATCTTCAATCCGTAACCTTCAAGGCCAAAGATTTTCTTCGGGTTGTTGGTGATGAGACGCATTTCGCGGACGCCGAGATCGTAGAGGATTTGCGACCCGATTCCGTAGTCGCGCTTGTCGACTGGAAGGCCTAACGCAAGGTTTGCCTCAACGGTGTCGGCGCCGCGATCTTGCAACTCGTAGGCGCGCAATTTGTCGGCCAATCCGATGCCGCGTCCCTCCTGGCGAAGATAGAGAAAGACGCCTCGACCTTGGTTCGCGATGAGCTCCATCGCGCTGTCGCGCTGGGCGGCGCAGTCACAGCGGATCGAGTGCAGCGCATCTCCCGTCATACACTCCGAATGGACTCGTACGAGGATCTCTTTGCCGCTACCGATGTCGCCCATAACCAGTGCAACGTGGGTATTTTCGTCGATTGTCGTCGTGTAGGCGACGCCGTTCCATTTCCCAAGCGTCGTCGGAAGCTCGAACTCGGCGATCCGCGCGACAAGCTTTTCCGTGCGCATGCGATACGCGATGAGATCCTTGACCGTGATCAGCTTCAAGGAATGGTGATCCGCGTAACTGCGCAAACCCTCGAGCCGTTCCATCGTGCCGTCATCAGCCATGATCTCGCAGATCACGCCGGCGGGATAGAGACCAGCCAGCCGCGCCAAATCGACGGCCGCTTCGGTTTGTCCCGCGCGAACCAGGACGCCGCCGTCTCGCGCGCGCAGCGGAAAGGTATGTCCGGGACGCAGAAAGTCGGCTGCGCGCGCGTCAGGATCGAGCAATCTCTTGATCGTCGCCGCGCGATCGTACGCGGAAATGCCGGTCGTCGTCACGCCTCGCGCCTCAACCGACACGGTGAACGCCGTCTCGTGAACCGCAGTGTTCTCACGCACCATCTGCGGAATGTGCAGCTCGTCGAGGCGAGTTCCGACCAACGGCACGCAAATCAGGCCGCCGGCGTGCTTGCGCATAAAGTTGATCGCTTCTGGGGTAACCATCTGCGCCGCCATCACCAGGTCGCCTTCGTTCTCGCGGTCCTCGTCATCGAGCACGACGACCATCTTGCCGGCGCGAACGTCGGAGATCGCTTCTTCGATTGAATCGAACGGGCCATCGCGTTCGGCGAGCTGCTCGCCCAGGGCCGGAAAGACCGAGGCGAGGCGCTGGAGCGTCCGGTAGGACGGTTCGCGACGCCCCGAGCGAAGCAGCGAGATGGCGGATTCCGTCAGGCCCGTGCTCTCGGCGATCTCGGCGGCGCTCAGCTGGGCCTCGTCCATCGCGGAGTTGAGAAGCGTTGCGAAGCGGCTCACCCAACCAAGCGTAGCGCACACTTTACATTTGTCAAGACGGGCAGGTCGCAGGCAGGGACGATGACCTAGCGCAACAAAGCAACCGGTCCCCCCAGGAAGGTACGGGTCCATGTTCAGCTCCGTCGCGCTACGCACTCTTGCGATTGGCATCGTTATCTTTGGGCTTACCGCCTGCGGCGCTTCACTGACGCCCAACTCAGCCGCAACGACGACCGTGGGCGCAGCACCATCATCGAAACACGTACCGCCGGCATTTACCAAACCGGCGCTCATAACACTCGATGGGAACGGGGCGCTCGCGTATTGGCCCATTAGTGTTAGCGGCGGCAACACGCTGAAAGAAATCTCAAAGCCGCTCGGCATCACCGCCTACGGCATGGCCGCGAACCATAACGTCATCGTCATGGCCGATTACTATGGCTCGCAGATCGTCAGCTACAACGTCAAGACAAAGTCGCAAGCGATTCTCGCCGATCCGTTCGGTAATCCGCTCGACGTCGCGGTCGGCAAGACCGGAACGATCTACGCGATGAATTTCAAGAACGTCGCGGTCTTCACGCCGGGCTCGTCGCAGCCTAGCGAATTATCATGTTCTCTCGTCAAACAGAGCGTATCGATCGCGGTCGACAAGCAGGGCGATGTTTTTGTCGACGGCTACGGCAACAGCTTCCAGGGCGTAATCGAGTATAAGGCCGGAAAGAGTGAGTGCACGACACCGGATCTTAATCCAGTTGAAGGCTACATCGCCGGAGTCGGCGTCGATCCGAAGACCGACAGCTTGATCACGATCGACGATCCGGATCTATGCGCCGGAGGTCTCGAAGGGCGTATGTTTATCTACCCCAAGCCGTACCACATTCGGACCGCGCACCAGGTCAATCTCTATGCTACGTACTGCTCGGGGACGTTCCGTCTGAACTCGACCTCCACGCTGATCTTCGTTGCCGATGCGACGGTCAGCGCGGGGTACCCGATCATCGATCAGTTCGCATATCCCAGCGGCACCCCCGAGGGACAATATCAGGTCGGGGGCTATCCGTCGGGCTATTTCGGACCATTCACAACCATACCGAACAAGCTGCCGAACTAGCGCAACACTGATGCCGCCGAACTAGAGCAAAGCATAGGCTTTGCCTTAGAAATCGCGGTTGCCCATAAAAGGCGCGATCTGCCCATAAAGGACGCCCCACCTGAAACCCATGCCGCGTAAGCTGGTAGTAGATCGTACTGGACAGGCGGTCGTTCTCGGACGTAAACCGAGTGGTGGACCACGGTGCCCGGCTACCGTGCCTCCGGCCCCACAAAAACGCTTCTAACGGGGCGTTTTTGTTTTTGTAGCAGAGTGCCGTGCGTATGACACTCTGTTCACCTAAGTTTCGACCTATGCACAACCGACTCGCAAGGTAGTCCACAGCGTTGGACCGCAGGAGCGGCCTAGTGCGGTGCCTCGTTGCAACCATACTCTCCGGCAGGGTCGCCTGCTGGGGCGAGGTAACGGACGACATACGGGCCGCCCGGCACGGTGCCGCTGCGGAATACC
>JAMXLK010000160.1 GCA_024281075.1 Vulcanimicrobiia bacterium | reverse complement strand
AGCTTCACCGGTTCCAAGACCGACGGCGCCGCTCCGATCGCCGGTCTGCTTTCATACGGCGGCAAGTTCTACGGCGTCACGCAAAATGGCGGCTCGGCAAATCGCGGCACGCTTTTTGAGATCAAGCGCGACGGAACCGTACGCATCGTGTACGATTTCACCGATAAGACCGGCGCGCACCCAACCGGCGATCTCATCGCCGTCGGCGGGGTCTTCTACGGAACGACCAGCGGCGGTGGAACCAACGGCCTCGGTACGGTATTTACTGCGGCTCCCGACGGAACCGAACGGGTATTGCACAGTTTTCGCGGCAGCGACGGCGCTCGGCCGTTCGGCGGCCTCGAATTGATCGGACATCGGTTTTACGGCACGACGTATAAAGGCGGCCATAAGGACAAGGGCACCGTCTTCGAAATTGCGCCGGACGGCTCGGAGCGCGTGCTCTTCAGCTTCAGCGGTCCCGACGGCGAGAACCCGGCCAATGGCCTCACCGTTCTCAACGGCTCGCTTTACGGCACGACGTTTCGCGGCGGCAGCGGCTGCTGCGGCGCAATTTTCGAAGTAAAGACGGACGGCAGCGAACGCGTCGTGTACAGTCTCAGGCGACAAATTGGTTATTATCCGACGGCGGGGTTGACTGCGATGAACGGGACGCTCTACGGAACCGCTTCCAAAGGCGGAGCGCACGATGGCGGAACCGTCTTCGCAGTGAAGCCGGACGGTACGTTCAACGTGCTTCACGATTTTAGCGCCAAAAATGGTTACGAACCGCGCGCGACGCTGCTGGCGCATAACGGAAAACTTTACGGTACCACCTTAACCGGCGGTGCCTTTCACAGCGGCGACGTCTTCGAACTTGCTCCGTAGCGGCCGCGCGGGAAAACGTAGCGCAACGTAGACAAACGCGGCGACGAAGAGCGGGTACATCAACACGCTGGCTTCGGTGCCCAGGGAACCGCCGTTAACCCAGGCAGGCCCCGGAAACGAAACGTTGAGCAAATGGTCGACCGGTACTTGGCCGCCGTTGCGCGTGCCGATGACGAAGATTTGCATGTAATCGAACGCGGTATGCAAGCCGACGGCGAACCACAACGAGCCGGTTCGGAGCACGCTGAAGCAGATCAGCATGCCGAACGCAAAGAGCGTAATGCAATCCCAAATGTTTTCGCCTTGTTTGAAAAAGTAATGCTCGCCGGTAAACCACAGTGACAGTACGATTGCCGCCGCCCAGAAGCCGATTCCCTTACGCAGCGTTTGCAGCAAGTATCCGCGGAACCACATCTCTTCGCTCAGGCCTACGATGACCATGGCGCCGAGCCACGCGGCAGCCGCGCCGAAAAGCTCCCAGCCGTGCAGCGCGAACCCCGCGACCCGCATGCCGCCGAGCGCAATCATCAGCAGCGCGACGATGCCGGGCCACACCGTTCCGACGGCCATGCCCTCCCAGAAGCGCGCGCCGAACGCCTGCGCGAGCGGCAGCCCGTAGTCGAAGACGCTGCGGCCTTCGAAGTAGCCGAACAGTGCCGTCAGCACGACGGCGATCGCGAGCGTTCCGAGCTCGAAAAGCGCGATGAGCGCGGCGCTCAGGCCGTTACCGAGATGCCAAGCGCGCAAGAGTCCGCCGATAGCGTTGCCGACGAGCGGCTGCAGCGCCAGCTCGCCCACCACCCAGAACAGCACCGCGTTCCAAATCGCTCGCGCTCGGCTATTGAGTGCCGGCATCGTTCTTGTCACGAGTTCACTATACGCGTTCGCCCGGCTCGCGCGCCATCAATAAGATTTGAAAGCTACCAAATCACGAAGCGGCCGCCGTTCGTGCAAAGGATGACGAGCAGCATCGAAACCAGCGTGAGCTCGTAGCTCCAGCCGAGGCCGTCCTTCCCCCAAAATCCCGTCTTCCAGACGAAAATCTTTTTCTGCAGGGCGCCGAGCATGATAAGGATCAGCCCGATCGCGGCAAGCTGCGTCAGGACGCCGGCTATGACCGCGAAGCCTCCAGCCAGTTCGGCGATGCCGAGACCGAATGCGGCCGGCTTGGGCAGTCCGATGCTTTGGCCGCGCTTATCGGGATCGCGCACGTCGTTAAGCCCGCTGTCGATAAAGACGATGCCGACCATAATCCTCAAGAATATGAGGGCGAAATCGGTAAACTGCTCGAGCTGCGGAAACATCATCTCACTGATTCGTCTAGCCGCGCTGTGGTCCCGTGTCACCCTGAGCGCGTCGAATGGCGATTCGATATACCAACGCGATCGCCGCGACGCCGAAAATGATCACCAGCGCGATGCGATCGGCGTAAACGACGCGTACGCGATACGTCATCGGCGTCGGCGCCTGCAGGCTCAGATTCCAGCGCGTGAAGCCGCCCGGTGCCGCAGCGCCATTGGTCTGCAGCACTCGCCCCGGCGTTCGCAGCTCGAAATGCAACGCGACGGCGTTTAACATCGCCGAAGCGAGCTCGTCGTACGGCGGCCGAAGCTGCGATTGCACGAACGGCAGCAGCGCGGGCGCGGTCGCCGAAAGGGAGTCGGTTTCCACGAAAAAGCCGGGCGAGCGCGAAACCGAAACGGAGCTCAGGGGCAGAAATAAACCGCGCAGTGCCGGCGTCGCTTGCCCAGTGCCGCCCAAGCTGTTGAAATCCTCGCGGCTCAGCGATTTCGACATGGTGACGAGGTGATTGCCGCTTGCGTCGACGCTCGTCGCGACCGACCAGCCTTCATGCTGCATCGTGCCGATGCCGAACGGATCCGGCATGGCGGTCTGCCGCTGTGCCATGCGGTAAAGGTCGTCGTCGATGACCTCGCGCGTCGTCGCGACGGCGCTGCCGTCCCGGCGGACGTCGATTTGAAACGTCACGTCCGCGGCGCAACCGCCGAGGAGCAGCGCCAATGCCGGGAGTGCCGCACGAAATCGCACGTGCACCTACATATCGGACATACGCGGAACCCGCGCGGGATACGTACCGTCGGGATACCGCTGATTGAAAAGCGTTGCGCGCATCGCGAGATACTCAAAGTTTTCGTACGCAGAAGCGCCGCGAAGTTCGCGGACTATGGAGATCGCCGGCTCGGCATTGGTCCATGCATTGAGCACTTGTCCCGACGTAATATCCAATAAAATCGTCTCGTCGATGAGACGGTGCTTGCAGTACGTTCCAATTTGCTCCCACAAATCCAAAGCCAAAAACTCGGGATATGTTGAACGCTCCATCGTTTTGGGCGCCCGTAGCGCCGCCACGTACTGCGGATCTTTCACTTTGTCCGGAATTTTGCGCAGTTCGGAGAGCGCCACCTGTACCGGCGGGAGATTCCACTGATTGAGAATCTCCAGCAATGCGTTCAAATGGTTGCCGGCGCGCAGGTAGTTGAGCTGCACGATGGCTGCGATGGAAGCGGCCGCCACCACTACCAGCGTCGCTGCCGCCAGAATAACGCTAACGGTTTGCGCAGTCATAGGCTATGGTGTGAAGTCGAGCTGAGTGTCGCTCGCGTCAATGGAGATGCGGCCGTCGTGAATCGCCGTCATGAACTCTTCGTAGTCGCGCTCGACCTGATCGGCATAGGTCACGGCGTATTGGGCAAGCGCGCGATCGAACGTGTCCCGTTTGCCAAGATAACCGGCGAGCGTCGCGGCGTTGCCACTCTTGGCGTGGGCGCGCGCGAGAGCCCAACCGCAGACCCCGCCGTAGTCGACGAGCGTCGAGCTGCGAAATCGCTCCAGGCTGACCGAAACTTTCATATCGCGCAGCTGGCGCACGTAGTATTCGCGCGCGTCCGCGGTCTCGGAACAACCGAGAAAAATGTCGCTCGCGGCTTGCATTAAACGCTGGCCGTACACGACGCGTTCGCCTTGGTGCGCGAAGCGGCTCTGCTGCACATCGGGCGATTCCAGCACCGATCGTCGCGCCTCTTTAATTTGCAAGAATAGTGGATGGACTCCATCCGACATAAAGAGCGCAATCGCGCAGCGCGTCCCCACGCTGCCGACGCCGACGACCTTGACCGCCATGTCTTGGAGTTCGTAGCGATCGAAAAGCAGTTGCCGATCGGCCAACAGCGAGCTGCGGTACCGCCTGAAGAAGTCGCGCACGGCGGCTTCGGCCTGAGCGGCGTGTTCTTGAAAATGAAAGATGAGCGGCGGGTCGTCGACGATTTTGAGACGTCTATCTTCAACCGTCGTGAGCTTCGGAAAGATACTCTCGGACGTGCGCCTCAGCGCATACTTCTCGACCGCGGACAGCGTGCCGAGCACTTCGCGGTTTCGGTTGAAGAAGTTCGCGAGGTCCGCGAACGAAACGCGGCTATACCACAGTTCTAGTGCGGAGAGCTGCGCATACGCGGCCATCTTTTCCCGGTACGACGCGACGGCAGCGAGTGCGGCGTCGCGCCCCACGGCTTTTGAAAAACTGCGATCGCGCGCCGCGAGCACGAGGCTTGCCGTCAAGCGCTTCAAATCCCATTCCCACGGGCCCTGAAACGTTTCGTCGAAGTCGTTGATGTCGAAGATCAGATTGCGCTCGGGCGTTGCGAAGCCGCCGAAATTCAAAACGTGACAATCGCCGCACAGCTGCACTGTCGGTCCGCTGACCGGCGTCGACATGAGATCATGCGCTTGAACGATCGCGGAGCCGCGAAAAAACGTAAACGGCGACTGCGACATACGATGGTAACGCACCGGTATGAGCCCGGGAATGCGACCCGCGTTCGATTGCTCGATGAGCGCGAGCGCATCGGCCGAATCGTCGCGCACGTCGTGCGCGGCATGGCTGGAGCGCGGAATCGCCGCTCGAAGCGCGCGACCCTGTTCGTCGCTCATTCCTGAAACGTTTCATCCCGGCCGCACGGCCCCTGTGCGAGGGTGCGGCACGGGACCGAGTCGAAGCGCCGAAATACTACTCCGGAGGGTTGTCTGTGGAACGTCGGAGCTTCTTATATTCGCTGGGGGCATCGGCGTTTGCACTGCCGCTGCTGGGCGCATCCGCGACGGAGGCCGATGAGCCGCTCGAGCGCGCCCTCGTCTTGAGCGGCGGCGGTGCACGGGGCGCGTACGAGGCGGGAGTCGTCGGCGCACTCGCAGCGACGGCCGGCCTGCGCGACGGCACGCCGCTCGCGCCGTACGAAGTCGTCTGCGGCGCCTCGATCGGCACGCTCAATGGCTGGTTCGTTGCAACCGGTCAGTATTCGCTGCTTCAGCAACTCTGGTACACGATTGCGCGACAAAACCTGATATCGGTGAAGTCGCAATACGCCGCCTTGCACAACCCGCAGAGCGGAATTCTCGACCGCGCTGCTGCGGCGTTCCACCTGATGGGCCTCACGCGAAACCAGACGGCGCTGCTCAACAGCGAGCCGGTTGCAAAGTGGATCGCTCGCGAGATGGACCCCGAAACGCCGTTGCTCATGCCGCTCGTCTTTTCGGTGACGAATCTCACGCTTCAGCGGCCGGAATACTTTTACGTCCGGCCGCAAAATTCATCAGGCGATCTACCCAAGCGCGTTACTCGCGCGCTTCAGCTGACGCTCGGACCGCATACGATCGTGCGGGAGGCGACGCCCGATGTGTTCCACCGCGCGCTATTTGCCTCCGCCGCGCTTCCGCTCGCGTTCGATCCCGTGCAGATCCCAAACCCCAACGGAGCGATGAACGAGTACTGCGATGGCGGCGTCGCGAGCAACTCGCCGGTCGGCATCGCGCATGCAGTTGCCCACGGCGCGGACGTCATTTTGCTCGACCCGCCGTTCGAGCCGGATACGAGCTACGACGATGCGGTGGAAGTCGTTTTTGCCGTGTACGGCACGATGCAGCGAAAGATACTCGAAACGGAGATGCGCAACGCGTACTTTCAATCGGCCGGCAAACGCACGTTCAGCGAGCTTACCCGCGCGGAAGTGGCACGCGCCGAGCGCGACACGCCGGCGCTGGCAAAATATATGGAGAGCATTCCGATCACGACGATTCGTTACATCCGGCCTGAGAAGGTGCTGCCCGTCGGCGTCGTGGGCTTCGACGACGAGCCGAGCATCTACGAGTCTTACAAGATCGGCTGGGAGGACGCGGCGCGCGGCTT
>JAMXLK010000159.1 GCA_024281075.1 Vulcanimicrobiia bacterium | reverse complement strand
CGGCCGAAGCAGCAATGTGGAGGTTCAGCGAGACAACGATCAGGGCGGCAACGGTCAAACGATATCGCAGCATGGGGCCGCGGATTCGTCGTCGCGCGCCGCCCCGCCCTTCTTTGCTTGATTACATATTCGAGGCGTTGAGGTGATACGCTCCGGCGAGGTCCTTCATCGCGGTCGTGAGGATCGCGTGGTACTGCGCATCGGCCGCGAGGCCATACTTAGCGTCGATGTCTTTCATCACCGTGACGTGAATCGGATGCGAGACCGCGCGGTCCAGCATGACTTCCACATTGAATCCTTCGCCGGTCTGACCCGCTTGCCAGAGTGAAGCAGCGAGCGCTTTACCGTCTTTCGGGTCGGGATTCGGCTGGCTCGGCAATGCGATTTTCTTCATGGTGACGATCCGCAGCGAATCGTTGACGACGAAGTCGAACGTCTTCAAAAACTGCGCGACCTGCGCGTTACCGTACTCCTTGGTGAGTTTGGCGACTTCGGGATTGAAGAGCGGACCGGTGAGCGTCTTGAGCAGCGTCACCGTATTGAAATTATTCGGGCCGCCGCCGGCCTCGACCATTGAGAGCGTGACCGCGAGCGCCGGCGCGCCGGTATAAACGCAGCAAGATCCGCCGAACCGAGTCGGTTCGTTGACGATGTTCGGCATGAGCTTTGCCGATGCAACCGCCGTACCGGCCGCAGCAAGAGCGACCACAAGAGCGGCGGTCAATCGCACCTTATTCATGATTTCCTTTCCGAGCAGAAGCTCTGGAGCGTATCGATTCTCGGAAAGAACGATTGAGAAGGAAGTTTGGATTTAGTAATCCTGTGTCGCCCTTCGCCCTGAGCGAAGTCGAAGGGTCAGGGTGACACAGATTAGATTTTAACGACGGCGATTGGTTTGGTGGTCGGCTGCAAAGAGCCGCCCTCCGGCTCCACGCTTACGGCGACGGCTGCGATGTTCGTCGCCGATTCGGGCAACTTCACGAACGCGACACCACCGTTGCCGGGTGCAAACGTCATCGACGGCGCCATGCGCTTCGCGCCGCGCGCGAGCGTCCAAGCCTGATAGACGTGGCCCGGCGGCGGCGCGTGCATATCGTGCATGGTCAGATAGACGCGATCGCCGCGCATGACCACCATACCGTCGGAAAACTCATAGCGTCGCGAGTCGGGGGCGGTGAGGTCCGCGATGGTCTGCGATTGTAGAGCGCTTTGCGCTACCTCGCGGTTGAGCTTGCGGCTGAGCGACAGATTCACGAGGCCGACGAGAATGGCGACCGCAAGGCACGCCGCTGCCAAAACGTACGCCGGCGAATACCTCGGCGCTTTCCGCTGCGACGCCGTTTCAGCGCGAACGCGACGCATGATGCGAGCCTTGAGCAGCGGGCTCGCGGTCACCCCGCCAACGGTCGGGTCCGCGCACGCCTCCGCCGAATAAGCGACTGCCGTAACCGCCGGGCGCAGGTCGCGGTATTCCGCCCGGCATTGCTCGCAGGTCTGCAGATGCGCTTCGACGTCGGCCGCCTCGGCCGCCGGTAAAACGCCGAGGGCATACGCTGCGACGTTGTCGAGCAGTTCGTCGTGCGGCGTCATACCGTCACCGTTTCTTGCAGCGCAGCGCGTAATCTCCGCAGGCCCGTACGAATGCGCGTCTTGACGGTTCCAAGCGGTTGGCCCGTCGTGCGCGCAATCTGATCGTGCGTGATGCCGCCGAAGAATCCGAGCTCGATCGGCTCACGTTGTTCCGGCGGAAGCTGCTCGAGTGCCAGGCGCACGCGTTCGCCGTTGATGTTCGCCAGCACCGTCTCTTCGATGGCATCTTCGATCGGCAGCGTTTCCGGGAGTTCACTCTGCGGGTGCAGCGCGCGGCTGCGCAGGATATCGTACGCGCGGTTGCGAGCGATGCGCGCGACCCACGCTCCGAAATTCCCGTCGCGAAAAAGCGCCGGATCGCTCCAGATCCGCAGGAAGACCGCTTGCGTCACATCTTCGGCGGCGGTTGCATCGGAGAGCACGCGAAATGCCACGCCGTAGACCAGGCGGTGATATTGGTCGTACAGCACCTCAAATGCGTCGGCATCACGGGCCCGCACTCGCTCCATGAGCCGGCCTGCCTCTTCCACGTGGTCGTTCTTCGCTGGTATCGCCGTTTCGCACTTCCGTACTCAACGCGCCACGGCGCCGCCCGGATTTACTTGGAGTCCGGAGCCGCCTCCGGTAAGTTCGGCGCGCCCGTCAGGCCGGACGGAGCGCGAACGATGCCTCGCTCCATATCGCTCCACGCCTGCGAGAGCGCGGGCTGGAGCGTGAAGAGCGCGTGCGTTCCGTCGCGCTGTGAGTAAAACGAAACCGGCCGTCCGGTCTCGCGAAGGAAAATCGCCGTCTCGGTCGGCCATAGCGTCGGGACGTTATCGTCCCTGGAACCGGTTACGATGTAGTAGCGAACGTTCTCCGGCATCGCCGAGAGCAGCCGGCCGGAACGCGACTGCAACAGCGAACCGGCAATCGACATAACGGCCGACCACGCTGCGGGATGCATTGGCGCCAGCCGAAACACCGAGAACCCTCCCATAGAATAGCCGGCCAGATAGCGCTTGCGTGGATCGATCGCGAACGCTCGGCCGGCCGCCTCGTATGCATCATCGACGTCGCTTTCGACGTCACGAAAATCGTAGGCGCCGCGTCCGTACGGCGCGACGACGATGGTGCCGCTACGCTCCGCGAGGTCGCGCAGATACTGCGGAGCCAACAGGTGCGACTCGGCCTGCTGATTCCCGTGCAAGAAGACCATCAACGCGGCGGGCTTCTGCGCCGAGTAAGACGCCGGAACGTAAACGGCGACGGGTTGCATGGTGCCGTCTTTACTCGAGCGCACCAACGTCTCGCCGAGCCCCCGTATGGCCGCCATCGGTTGGTACGATTGCTGCAATAACTGCGTCGCAAGGCTCAAATCGAGCTGCGAGGCGGCTCGCACGGTATCGTCCCAAAGTCCGGTCGGATAACGGATCGGCGGCCGCTCACCAAGCATCGCCGCATCGTCCACGAGACGGTCGTAATAATCCATCGTCGTGTCCGCGCCGGCGATGCTCGCCACGACGGCCGCGTGACGATAGTACGATGCGGCCGTGGATTGCAGCGTGCCGCGCAGATCGTCCGACGACGCGGCAATCAAAAGAGCGAGCGCTGCGGGCATTGCCGCGGCTCGCAAAGCCTTCACACTGAAATAACGTTTCGCTCTTGAATAAAGTGACGCGCCCCGGCGAGCTTCTTGTCTCTTACTACGCCGGGGCGCGGATGCTGCTTGATTTAATTCTTGTTACTGACTAACCAGGAGGTTGTTGGACGGGTATCGGCTTAACCGGATTTTGTCCTCGGTGTGGCGCCGGTGCGGGCTGATGCGGTCGAGGTTGAGCCGGTGCCGGCTGATGCGGTCGCGGCTGAAGCGGCGGATGCGGTTGCCGTGGCGGTCTGATCGGCTCCCGAACCGGCGCTCTCTCCGGTCCTCCAACTAAGGGCCGCATTTTCGTCATGTGCGTTCCGGCCCCAGGTCCCGTTAGTGCTGCGAGCAGTATCATGTGTAACATGCTTGAATTGTGACCCAAGGTATTCGTAATTAACGCCGCAGTATTAGCGGAACATTAGAGCGGCGCGGCGCGACGCAATGGCAACCACGAGCACGGCTGCAATTGCAATGATGTTCGAGATGAGCGTGAAGCGATCGTTCATTGCCATGGAACCCATTGCAACGCCGCCCAGCGTGCTACCGATCAACTTTTCCATTACTGCGCCGGCAAGCATGGCTCCGATCGCAAAGAGTGCGATGAACGCCGTTGTGATTTGCGGTGGAAACGATTTGCGATAGATTGCGATCAACGGCAGAATCAACAGATCGCCGTAGATAAACGTTGTATTGGCGCCGAGCGGAATGCCCGCGTTTGCGAGAAAGCGCGCCACCGGAACGTTTCCCATCGAGCATACGAACGTGGCGATCGCGATCAACAAGCCCGTTGCAAGCAACAATAGGTAACCGACGAACGGAACGGCGCCGACGGCGTGCAAGACGGCCGCGAGCCATCCCGGCGGTACGAGCGCCGCGGCAAAACCGGCGATGAGATACCCGACGATCAGCTCCGTCCGCAGCATGCGGACGTCGGCCAATGCCGTCGCGGCCACCGCATTCCAATCGCGGCGCACCGCGTGCGCGGCGTGATCGTGATGCTCGCAGCCTACATCGTGTTCGGGCGCGGCGGCTTGAACGTAGCTTCGCTGCAACCGTTCCAGCGTGCCGCCGCGAAAGCACAGAGAGAGCCCCAACGTGACGACGCCGATGATCATGACGCCGCCGAAAAACTCGGCGAAGGCAAACTTCCAGCCGAGAAGGGACCAAAATAGAATCAGGATTGCAACGTTCATGTTCGTCGAAGAGATGAGAAACGCGAAGACCGAGCGCGCGTCGGCGCCGTTGCGGTAGAAGCCGCGGGCCGCGGCGGCCGCGCCGTACGAGCACGCGGACGAAATGATTCCGAACCCCGCCGCGTAGAGCAAGCCCTTGATGCCCGGGCCGAGATATCGTTCCAGCGTTGCCGGCGTGAGCATAACTTGAACGATTGCGGAGATCAAAAAGCCGAAGATCAATCCGAAGAGGCTATCCCAGAAGAACGCGGCGGCCTGCGTGAGGCCGGCGACGAGCGCGTGGACGGCTTCCATCAGCCGCCGACCGCGACGGGCGCGTGGCCGAAGAGCGGTGGGATGAAATGACCGGCCAGATACGAGATGATAAAGACGCCGCAGCCGTACAGCGCTACTTCAAAGCCCTTGCCGAGCGGGTTGCGCTCGCTCAGCGTACCGGCGTAATAGCCGACGGTGAAGAGACCCGTCACCGCAAAGAGCAGCGATACGAGCGTAGAGCCGCCGATCGAGAGCGGCAGCGTGAAGGCAACGATCGGCAGCAGCGAACCGAACGCAAACGAGCCGGCGATCGAGAGCGGTGCACGCAGCCCGGTCTCTTCAGCTTCGCGCGGATCGATGCCGAACTCGTCACGCACCATTTCATAGAGGAAGATTTCGGGATGCTGCGTCAGCCGGCGCACGATCATCTCCGCCTCTTCCGAGCTGAAACCTTTGAGCTTATAAAAAGCGACTTGTTCGGTGAACTCGCCTTGCGGATCGTCGGCCATCTCGCGCCGCTCCAAGTCGATCGTCGCCGCAACGACTTCGCGCTCCGCCTTACGACCGAGGTATTCGCCGACGCCCATCGACAGCGCGCCCGCGAGCAGCGCCAAAAATCCGCTGATAAAGACTGCGGAGCGGGCGCCTTCCGCGACGCCGACACCGGTGATGATGCCAAGCGTCGTCAGGATGCCGTCCTGCATTCCGAAGACGATCTCACGAATGCTGCGCCGTTTCTCGAGCGACCGGCGCTGCTGCGTGTCGGGAATGCGCGGCCGGACCTGCATGGCGCCAGCTTGAAGTTTTGGCACTCGAAGTCCTCGCAGGGCCGAACGAACCGGCCGCCAACCTGGCACCATGAGCAAATCGGCCGTCGCAGCCTGTGCGCTCCTCTACCTTCTGTGCGCGGCATCGCCGGCGCGCGCCGTCGATTGGCCGGTCTTCGGATTCGATGCGGCGCGCAGCAGCTTCAACAGCGCTGAAACGATGCTGACGGTCGGCAACGTGCATCGCCTACGGGAGCATTGGCAAACCTCGCTCGGGGCGACCGCCGATTCGACGCCGATCTTCATCGAGCACGTGCGTTCCGGGCGCACGACGCGCGCCATGCTCTTTCAAACCGCGTTGAACGGCGAGACGTTCGGCATCGATGCGGCAACGGGGAAGATCGTTTGGCATTACGCGACGCACGGGCCGAACTACACCCACTCGACGCCTGCCGAAGACCCGTCGGGTAAGGTCATCTACGCTCCCGGCCTCGACGGCATGGTGCACAAGCTCAACGCTTCAAACGGACACGAAATGCACGGCAAGGGATTCCCCGCGCGCATCACGCGCATCCCGAGCACCGAGGCCGTCGAGTCGCCGCTCAACGTCGCCAATGGCTATCTCTACGCAACCACTTCCGGCTACGACGGCGACGGCACGCCTTACGACGGTCACGTCGTGGCGATCGATCTGAATACCGGCAAGCGGACCGTGTTCAATTCGCTCTGCAGTCAGAAGCATCACCTCCTAATCGGCGGAGGGTGTTCGCAGCAGCGGTCGGGCATTTGGGCGCGAGGCGGTGCGGTCGTCGATCCGGATTCATCTATGAACGGCCGCGTCTACGCTTCAACCGGCAACGGCGATTTCAACGCGAACACCGGCGGCCAGGATTACGGCGATTCGGTGGTTTCGCTGAGCGCCGATCTGTTAACGTTGCTCGGCAGTTACACGCCGACTAACTACCAACAGCTGCAGCAGGGCGACGTCGATCTCGGCAGCACGTCACCTGCGATGCTGCCGGCACAAACGCAGAGTCAGACGCCCTTGATGCTGGTTCAAGGCGGAAAGGACGCGGTGCTCAAGCTCGTCAACCGCGCCGCGCTTCCGGGCGTGGGCAACGAGCTGCAGCTCGTCGATTTGCCGCAAGGTCTCTTCTCCTCGCCGGCCGTCTGGAGCGACGCGTCGAATAACGCGTGGATTTATTTGGGTTTTTCGTACGTGGTCATCGGCTACAAGCTCAAAACGAACGGCTCGGGCCAGAGCCAGCTCGTGCAGATGTGGCAGGCGAGCCCGGCGCAGACCAACGGCGAGGGCACGACGCCGGTCGTTGCAAACGGTATTGTCTTCGTCGCGTACGACGGCGCGGTCGTCGCGCTCAACGCCACGAGTGGCAACGTTCTCTGGAACAGCTCGGCGTACGGATCGGGAAAGGCCTTCGGGCCCGTGCACTGGCAGAGCCCGATCGTCGTCGACGGTTGGGTCTACTGCTCCGATCTCAACGGCAACTTAACCGGCTACACGCTCGGCTCGAAGCGTTCGCGCTTCTTCGGCCGTTAAGGCCCGCTGCGGCGGCATCGCACGCTCCCATTGCGGGTCCTTGCGTTGTTGCGCCGTGAGATAACGCACGGCCGGAATAAACGGAACGTCATCGAGCTCGGCTCGGCGCTGCGCGAGTTGGCGCGCCTGCGCGTCGTCTTCGTCGCGGAAGACCGCCTGAGCCAGCTCGGGCCAGAGCGCGACGCTGCCCGAGATGCATCCGGCAGTTCCGCGGCGCTTCGCTGCAAGCAGATCGCTCTCCGAGCCGGGGAAAACCACAAGCTCCGGATGCGCCGCCAGAATCTCGGTTTGCAAGCCTGCATCGTTGGAGCTATCCTTCATGCCGGCGATCCGCTGCGGAAGCTCGGCGAGCAGACGCGCGACGAGCGGCGTCCGGAATGCAATGCCGCTCATGCGCGGGAAGTTGTAGAGCAGCACACCGTTGTGCGGCGGATCGGTCCGCGCGAACAGCTCGGCGTAGAAGCGTAAGATCGCATCGTCCGTGGCGTCGCGAAAAAAGAACGGCGGCATGATTAACGCCGCCGCGAAGCCGCAGGCGAATGCGGTTTTAGTTAAGGTCGCTGCATCGTCAAGCGAGGCTGCGCCGGTGCCGACCATGGTTCGCTCCATCGGCAGCCCGCTCGAAGCGATCGCCTCCATGAATCCGACGCGCTGCTTGACGCTGAACGACATCGCTTCGCCCGTCGTACCGAGCACGTTGAGCCCGTCGCATCCGCTATGTAAAAGATCGCGGTAATACGGCACTGCGCGCGCCGCATCCGGGGCGAAGCGTTCGTCCACCGGCGTCAGCACCGCCGCATAGATGCCCTTCACCGAGAGAACGCGCCTTTGAGAAAGAACGCCAGGTTCGCCGGGCGTTCGGCGAGACGCCGCATCAAATACGGAAACCAATACTCGCCGAACGGTATCGAGAGCCTCACGCGGTAGCCCCGTTCCAGCAGCGTTCGCGCCAGACCCGTTGCAATGCCGTAGAGCATTTGGAACTCGAAGCGGCCCTGTTTTGGCACGCCGCGGGCGGCGGCAAACTCGGCGGCATGGGCGATCATCGCCGGATCGTGCGTCGCCACGGCAGTGTAGCCGTCGTGTGAAAGCGCGGTTTCCAGCAGCCGAACGTAGTTGGAATCGACCTCGCGCTTGTCGGGATAGGCAACGTCGGGCGGCTCCAAATAGGCCCCTTTTACGATGCGAACGTTCGGCGCGAGCGGTAGCGCCGACGCGAGGTCGTCCGCACTGCGATAGAGATACGACTGCAAGACGAAGCCGACGTTATCGTAGCGTTCGCGCAGCCGCCGAAAGATATCCAGCGTGCGATCGACGTAGCGTGACTGCTCCATGTCCATCCGCACGGTACGGCCACTCTCGGCGGCCGCGGCAACGATCTGCGACGCATTGTCGAGTGCCAGCGCGGAGTCGATATCGAGCCCCACGTGCGTCAGCTTGAACGCGACGTTCGCGTCGAGGCCCTCTTCCGCAAACGAACGCAGCAGCACGCAATACCGCCGCGTTATCTCGAGCGTTTCCTCGCGATCGCCGACGCTCTCGCCCAAAATCGTCGACGCGACGGCAAATCCTTGCGCGTTGGCAGCGCGCGCAACCGCCATGAATTCTTCGGCGGTCTGCCCCGCGACGAAACGCCGCGCACCCAGGCGCATGCCGTAACGCGTCACGGCGCTCCGCACGGCAGCGTTATCCGCTGCCGCCAAAATCGCTCCGCGCAAGGGTCGATCGAGCGCGCTCATATTGCAATTGTTCGCCCTTCGACTTCGGCGCTCCGCGCCTTCGCTCAGGATGACACGGAATGGGTTTTCGGGAACGGCGGAGGCGTGAAGCTGCCGTGGGTGCTCGTTGCCGCGATCTTGGGCTCTTCGATGACCTTCATCGACAGCACGGCCGTCAACGTCTCGCTTCCGGTCCTGCAGCGCGAGCTGCACGCGACGACCGGTCAGACGCAGTGGGTCGTCGAAGGATACGCGCTCTTTTTATCGGCGCTGATTCTCTTGGGCGGCGCGCTCGGAGATCTTTACGGCCGGCGGCGGATCTTTACCATCGGCATCGTGATCTTCGCGCTCGCGTCGCTCGGGTGCGCGCTCGCGCCTAACGTCGCGATCTTGATCGCGGCGCGTTGCGTGCAAGGAATCGGCGGCGCGCTTTCGACGCCAGGCAGCCTCGCACTGCTAAGCGCCGCGTACGACGAAAAGAGCCGCGGACGCGCGATCGGTTTGTGGTCGGGATTCAGCGCATTGACCAGTGCGCTCGGCCCGGTGATCGGCGGCTGGCTCACGCAACATTTTTCGTGGCGATACGTTTTCGTGATCAACCTGCCGATTGCGCTCGCCGTCGTGCTGTTGCTTGTCGAACGCGTGCCGGAAAGCCGTGACGAATCGAGCAGTCGACGAATCGATGTGCTCGGCGCGGTGCTCGCGACGGTCGGGCTCGGATTGGTCGTCTATGGGTTGATAGCGATGAACGCCGGGCGTTTCTCCGCCGGGCCACTCGCAATCGTCGCAGCCGGCCTCGTCGTACTCGCCCTGTTCGTCGCAGTCGAGCGGCGGGTGCCCGATCCGATGATGCGATGCGATCTCTTCGCGTCGCGCAGCTTCAGCATGGCAAACGTCTACACGTTTCTGCTCTATACGGCGCTGGGCGGAAGTATGTTCTTCGTTCCGTTCGTCCTCATCAACGTGCACCACTACACCCCCACGGCGGCGGGTGCAGCGCTGCTGCCGTTCGTCGTCATCCTGGTGGCAGCGTCGCGATGGTCGGGAGGACTCGTCGATCGCATCGGCCCTCGAACGCCGCTGCTCTTCGGCGCGCTGCTCGCGGCAGCCGGTTTTATCGCGTATGCCGTCCCGGGCACCGGCGGATCCTATTGGACGACGTTTTTTCCGGCCGCGACGATTCTTGGACTTGCCGGCGCGCTCTTCGTCGCACCGCTCACGACGACCGTGATGAACTCCGTCCCAGTCGAGCATGCCGGCGTCGCCTCCGGCATCAACAACGCCGTCGCGCGGACCGCGGGACTGATCGGCGTCGCGCTGCTTGGGCTATTGGTGACCGCAGCATCGTCGTATCTGACCGGCTTTCGAGCGGCCATGATGCTCTGCGCGCTACTCGCATTCTCGGCCGCCGGAAGCGCCGCAATCGGTTTTGCGCGAGCGAGCGAGCGCGAGGCGGCGTAGCCGAAAGGAACGGCCCCCGGGCGTCTGAAAGCATCGGATTGCTTTGGAGCTGCCGCGTCTTTCCGCCCTGATTTTATTATTGACCGCCGCGCTGGCAACGGTCTCCTGCGGCGGCAATGCGGGCGCGCCCGCAGTTTCATCGCTGCCGCAGGACGGTTCGCATAAGAAGAGCAGCTCGAATTACATCCAGCACGTAATCGTCATCGTCCAAGAGAACCGAAGCTTCGACGATCTCTTTGCAACGTTTCCCGGCGCGAACGGCGCGACGCAAGGCTTGATGAAGACGCCGAGCGGCGACGTCTACGTCCCATTGGCAAAGGTGAACCTCAAAGAGAGCTGCGATTTTCCGCATGGTTATGTGGGCGGCTTTCTCAAACAGCTGGACGGCGGAAAGATGGACGGCTTCGGTCTCGGGCCCGGATTTTGCCACGGCAACACGACCGCCGCCTATCAATACGTCGATCCGCAGCAGATCGTGCCGTACTGGTACATCGCGGGGCAGTATGTGCTCGGCGACGCGATGTTCCAAACGCAAGGCAGCGGCAGTTTTACCGCACATCAGGACCTGATCGCCGGAGCCACCATCATCAATCAAGCCAAGACCAAGAGCTTAGTCGACGTACCGACGCACACCCCATGGGGCTGCGACGCACCGGCCGGCACGAAGACTCCCGTCTTGAAGGTCGTTGGATCGGTGCTCAAAGTCCAGCAGATGGGGCCGTATCCGTGCGTCACCTACGCGACGTTGCGCGACCTGCTCGACGCGAAATCGGTTTCGTGGAAGTACTACTCACCGCCGATTCAGGGCGGCGAGGGAAAGCTCTGGAACGCGTTCGACGCGGTCAAGGCCGTGCGCGAAGGATCCGAATGGAAGACGAATATCTCGTCGCCTGAAACCAACATCTTCAACGACATCACGGCCGGACAGCTTCCCGCCGTTTCGTGGCTCGTTCCGAATCGCCAAAACTCCGACCACCCTTCCGGTCCGGGCGGTGACACCGGGCCGTCGTGGGTTGCGAGCGTCGTCAATGCCGTCGGCGAGAGTTCATACTGGCCGGGCACGGCGATTATCATTGTCTGGGACGATTGGGGCGGTTTTTACGATCACGTGCCGCCGCCGTTTGCCGATAAGTGGGGAGGGTTGGGATTTCGGGTCCCCTTGCTCATCGTTTCGGCGTACGCGCGCGAAGCAACGCCGAGCCAGCCCGGGTATATTTCGCATACGCAATACGAGTTCGGCAGCATCCTGAAGTTCATCGAGGACACCTTCAACTTGGGAAGCCTCGGAACGACGGATGCCCGCGCGACCAGCATTAACGACTCGTTCGACTTCACGCAGCAGGCACGCACGTTCCACCCGATCCCATCGAGCCGCGATAAGAGTTACTTCTTGCATCAGAAGCCTTCCAGCGCACCGGTCGACGACGAATAAACTTCTTAGAGCGCCGTCGTTCTATGAGTTTTCGGCTTTGCGCAACGCTCGCTTTCGTCGCCGCGGTCCTCGCCGGATGCGGCGCCTCTCATGTCGCTGTACCAATCGAGGCATTACCGCCGGCCGGCATATCGAACGCTTCGGCGCCGAAGAGCCTGCTCTACGTCACTGACGTCGGCACCGATAGCGTTTACGTTTATTCCTATCCGCACGGTAAGCTCGTTAACACGCTCACGGGATTTAATTCGCCGGTTCGCGATTGCTCCGACGCTTCGGGAAACGTGTACGTCACCAACACCGAGTCGGAAGAAATCCTCGAGTTCGCGCACGCCGGCAAAGTCCCGATCGCGACCTTTGGCGATCCGGGCTATCTGCCGTGGGATTGCAGCGTCGATCCGACGAGCGGCACGCTCGCCGCGGTTGGATACGGAAAGTCGGGTTCAAATACGGGGAGCGTCGCAATTTACACCGGACGCTCGGGTTCGCCGAAGGTTCTACACGCGCGCGGCGTTCAGGCGTACCTCTTCTGTGCCTACGATGACCAGGGAAATCTCTTCGTCGAGGGCCTCGACTCCACATATAGCTTCGTGTTGATCGAGCTGCGCAAAGGCGCCGCAAAATTCGAGCGCATCGAGATCCACCAACACTTCGGTTCGTGGGGCGGCCTGCAGTGGGACGGCAAACATCTTGCGATCGGCGACGGGACGACCGCGATCTATGACTTTGCGATAACGGGAAAGACGGCGAAGCGGGTACACACCGTGCCGCTGAAAGGCTCGGTCGACGTCGCGCAGTTTTGGATCGACGGTACAACGCTCATTGCGCCCGACGGGCCTAACGGCGCCAAGCACGACGTTGGATTCTGGAATTACCCAAAAGGCGGAAAGCCGGTGAAGCTCATCGGAAAGGGACTCTTTCGAAACCCGAGCGGCGCAACGGTAAGCACGGTGCCATAAAGCGCCGGTGAAGATCGCCTTCTATCACGTCGATGCATTCACGCGCGACGCATTCGGCGGAAATCCGGCATCGGTCGTGCCGCTGCCGCACTGGCTCGACGATCGAACGCTGCTCGCGGTAGCCGCGGAACAGAATCTGCCGGCGACCGCGTTCTTCGTTCCCCATGATGACGATTTCGAAATTCGCTGGTTCACACCGGCCGGAGAGCTGGAGCTCTGTGGTCATGCGACGCTTGCAACGGCGTTCGTGCTGTTGCACCGGCTTCATGCCGGCCGCAGTCGTATAGACTTCACCGCGCGTTCCGCTCCGCTCCGCGCGGAACGCGAAGGGGAACGAATCGCACTCGAGTTTCCGGCGATGCGGCCGCAGCGGGAACGCGAGCACGACGCGGTCGCCGCTGCAATCGGAATGCGTCCGGTCGAAGTTTGGGAGGCCGCCGGGAAGCGCGCGATGGCCGTTTTGGCCGATCCCGGCCAAGTGCGCGATCTTCGGCCCGACATTGCGAGGATCGCGGCGCTTCCATTCTCGGCGCTGACGGTTACCGCCCATGGTTTCAATGCCGATTGCGATTTCGTCTCACGGCACTTCGTTCCACAGTATGGGATTGCCGAAGATCATGCCACCGGATCGGCCCACTGCACGCTGACTCCGTATTGGTCCGGCGTGCTGGGGAAACCGCGCCTCTTTGCGCGGCAGCTGTCAGCGCGCGGCGCCGAGCTCTGGCTCGAGGATTGCGGCGATCGCGTGCGCATCGCCGGCCAATGCGTTCCCTTCTCAGAGGGGACGCTGACGATTCCAACGAGCTAGAGCTGCGCTAATCCGCGCAAGACCGCCGAATAGGACGTTTCGAAACCGAGCTCGGCGACGGCATGCTGAGAGTCGTTGAGCGTCGCCGAAAAACAGACCCGCGTTCCGCGCCGCGTCGTCACCGCGGTCGTCATGTTGATAATGCCGGTATCCGAGCCGCCCTTGTAGGCGACGTGCCGGAACTCGGCCGGATCCGCGACGCCGGGATTGATGGACATCACCGGCAGACTCGCGACCCGGTCCATAAGTCCGCAGAGTTGCCGCACGCTATAGTGCCATTCAATTGCGGGCAGCGGCGAGCTTCGCAGCTGCTCGACGCTGGGAAGCGGGCGCGCGTCGGCGCGGCGCGCGACGGCCAAGCGCGCCGCCGGCGTTACCGCCGCGAGGTACGCATCGCGCAGATCGGCATTGGGCTCCGAATGAAGCACGAACATTTCCCGCGTCGTTAGAAACGGGTCGTTCCCAAACGCGTACGGAGTCAGCGCCCCCGCGCCGACGATGCGGATCAGCGCATCGGCGGCGGTATTGTCACTGATCGAGATCATCTGCCCCGCATAGCTTGCGAGCGTAATCGGCGTACCCGCCGGCCATTTCTGCAACACGCCGGTCGGCGCGCTCTTCCAACGCGATTGAAGCGGCACGACGTCGCTCCAATGCCGCCGGCCGAGCGCGATCTGATCCCGCAATGCGTTGATCACCGCGAGTTTGAACGCCGAACCGACCGCCAGCGGCTCACTAGGATTGAGAGCCGCTCGTTCGGAGCGGCTCTCGATGCTGATGACGTACGATAGCGTGCCTGCCTGTTCCCGAAAGGCTCGCAACGAATCGTCGAGCGAGCCCGACGTCACGGCCGGCGGTCGGAAAAGCAGTGCGTCGATTTTTGCATCGGCATCGAGGTGGATCAGCACGTCGTCGGTGCCTTTGGCGAAGTGCGCGAGGAACTTATCAGACTTCAGCTCGACGCTCTGATACGCGCCGAGCTGCTTGATCAGCGATGCGATGACTTCGTCGACCTTGCTCGCAGGAATTTGATCGAGAAAGGACTGGCTGAACCACGCCGGGTCGGCGTGGCCGGTGCGGAGCATCGTGTCGATCCGGCTTTGCGCAAGCTCGATCGACGGCGTAACCGCCGGTGCCGGGCTCGGCGAGGCCGCAATCAATCCGGCTGCAAGCAACAGCGCCGCGAATCGCATCAGCCGTGATGCGCCGCGGAGTCTTTGGTCAGTTTCAGCTGGATGCTGTCGTTGCTGTAGACGCTGCGCATCGGGATATGCGTGCGGACGTCGCTGACAATGCCGACGACCTTCGCAACGGGATCGTAGACGATCTGCTGCTTCGACTTGGCTTTAAGATACGTGCCGCCTTGCTGGTTGAGGGTACCTTGTGCGTCGATCATGATCAGCGACCCGGCGTTTTTAATCGGGCCCTTGCCCTGATACTGATAACTGCACTTCCAGGTGTAGGGCTGGCCTGCAAACCCCGACGCGCCCGGAATGACGGCGCCGTAGAACTCAAAGCTATGCGACCAGCTCGACGTTCCACCGGCGTCGAGGTGCTTGAAATAATCGCGCGCGAGCAGCGGGAAGATCGTAAGCTGCATCGGTGAGATCGAGTAAGGCGCTTGCGAGCACTTGACGTTGCCGTTGGAATAAAGCTCGCACGTATTGGTGGCGCGGGCCCGCACCGTATTCCACCAGTGGTCGGTCCCGCTGATCATCACGCCGCCATCCTGCGCGGGAGCGATGTCGATGGTCGTCGTTCCGGTGCCGTTTCCGGACGACGCGATGGGTGTGTTGTAGCCGAACTGATAGACGAGGTGGCGCGTCCCCGGCGCGCCCGCGGCCACCGATGGCGTTAATCCATTGAGGATAAAGAATGCCGCCAAGAGCGGCCCGAGCATTTTCACTTCGTTGTACCTCCGGAACCGTCAAACGCTTTTGCGGGGAAGGTTGTGAGCGCCTGCTCGATGTCCGCGATCAGCTCTCGCGTGGATTCCAAACCGATGCTCAATCGCACGAGCCGGTGGTCGTACCGGGGCCGCGCCGTGTCGCTCATGGTGTACGCGACAGCGAGGCTCGTGGTCCCCGCCCAGCTATAACCGACTTTGAAGAGACGCAACGCGTCGACAAAGGAGTGCACCTGTCCGCGTGTCGGTCCCGACTTGAATACGAATGAAAAGACGCCGGAAGAGCCGCTGAAGTCGCGTTTCCAAAATTCATGGCCGGGACACGACGGCAGGGCCGGATGCAAAACGCGCTCGACTTCGGGACGTTGCGCAAGCCAACGGGCGATGGCGAGCGCGGAATCCTCCACCGCGCTTAGACGCACGGCCAACGTCTGCAGGCCGCGCAACGCGAGACTGCAGTCGTCCGGCGAAACGGCACAGCCGACGACTTGGCGCGCCGCGCCGAGCCGTTCGTAGAGCGACTCGTCGCGAACGGTAATCGAGCCGAGCAGCAGATCGCTGTGGCCGCCGATATATTTCGTGACCGCCTGCATCGTGACGTCGACGCCGTGCGCAAACGCGTCGAAGAGTACTCCCGCGGCCCACGTATTGTCGAGCACGACCGTGACGCCGCGCGCATGCGAGGCTCGCGCGAGGGCCGGCACGTCTTGCACTTCCATTGTGACCGAGCCCGGGCTTTCGGTCCAAACGAGCCGCGTGTTCGGTTGAATCAAAGAAGCGATTTCGTCGCCGATCAGCGGATCGTAGAACGTCGTCGTCACCCCGAAGCGCGCGAGCAGCGCCTTCGACAGCAACCGGTTAGGACCGTAGATGCTGCGCGGAACCAGAATATGATCGCCGGCGCTCAGCAGCGCAAAGTCGATGAGCGAGATCGCGGATTGGCCGCCCGGCGTGAGCATCGTATAGCGGCCCGCTTCGAGTTCGCAGATGCGCGCTGCGAGCTCCAGTGACGTCGGAGTTCCGTAAAGCCCATACGTATATCCGATGCGCTCCTGGTCCCATCGGTCGGTTACCGCGGCGGCGCGGGGAAAAATCGTCGTCGATCCGCGGTAAACCGGCGTCACCAAGGAGCGGTATCCCTCGGGAAGCGTCACGTCGGGATGCATCAACCGCGTTTGCCAACTCTTGCTCATGAGCCGCCTGTTACACCGCCGAGGGCGTAGGCCTTTCGGCGCCGTACTGGCTGTAGATGCGGTGTTATTTTCTACGACACGGCATCGCCGCCGAACCCGCATCCTGGACCGGCAGCGATTTCGACCGGCCCCTCACGCGCGAGGGACGCGAACGCATGGAGCACGAGGCAAAAGCAATTGAAGACCTGAGTCTCGACCTCGATTGCATCGTCGCCAGCCCATTGCTGCGCGCTAAACAAACCGCCGAGTTCGTCGCAACTCGGCTGCGCAGTGTGAAGCTGATCGAAGATCAGCGACTTGCCAATGGATTCAATTTGGAGCGGCTCGGTGAGATTCTCCGCTCGCATGCCGATGCCGAGTCAATCATGCTCGTCGGACACGAGCCGACCATGAGCGCGACGATCGGCCGCGCGATCGGCAAAGCGAGCGTCGAGCTCAAAAAAGCGGCGCTTGCCGGCATCGAATTCGGCGACCGAAGCTCCCCGTCGGGGACGCTGCTCTGTCTGATTCCGCCCAAGGTGCTGGTGGCGCTGGGCAAACGCTAGCGCCACCCGCTCGGCATTTTAGTGTTTGAGCTCGTGGACGCTATTGTCGTTCGTGTCGGTGTAGAACAGAACGGTGTTGGCGTCTTTCGTTCCGCTCGCGACGAGACCGAAGACCGCCGGCGTAGCGCCGGTATCGACGACCTTGGTGTCGAGAATCAGACCGGTCGGCGTTAGCTCGACCAGCTCGTTGCCGCCGCTGCTCGCCGGCTGAGTATTTGCGACGATCAAATTGCCGTTCGGCAGCGTCGTCATCGCAACCGGCACGTTGAGCGGCGAGCCGCTGTAGACGAGCTTGCCGCACGTCGTCTTTTTATGCGCGCATTTGAATTTCTTGCCGCCCGGAAGAACGATGATCTCGTTTTTCACCAGCAACGCGGTAGCGTGGGAAAACCGCACGATCGTGTTATTTGCCCCGTCGGCAATATAGAGAATGTCTTTCTTATGGTTATATGCGAGCCCCGACGGCCCGACGGTGTTCCAACCCGTTTGGCTCGAGCCGCCAACTGCAAATCCGGTCGCGACCTGCTGGTAAAAACCGCTGCCGTATCCCGAGGTGCCGATGCTGACGATTGAGCCCGTTTGCACGTCGCTGTTGAACATATATTCGGCTGCGTACGTCCCTCCGCCACCGATGTCGGCGATGGAGAATGGCGCCTTAAACAGATTGCTGTAGGTCGTTTGCTCCTTGCCTGACTGATCGAACCACGTCACCAAACCGCTCGTCAAACCCGTCGCGTAAACCTGATTTGCGTAGCTGGTTGCCGTTCCGGCGCAGCCTTTGATGTCGTTGCTCTGCGCGAACCGGCTCGGCGTGGAGCCCGGCTGCGGATTGAGTACTTCGATCGTGGTGCCGTTACCGGCCGTTCCCGATGAATCGGCAAAGTTGCAGACGACGAGTTGCCCCTTTTTCAAACCGTAGTTACCTTTTACGATCGAAAGCGAGTGCGGGCCCTGGTCGCCGTTATTGGGATCGACTGTGGAGCCGATGACCACGTCGGTGTTAAGAAGCTTTAAAACTGAAGTAGTATCGTTTGGTTGTACGGCCGCCGGCACTGCGGCAGATTGCAACAGCTGCGACGCGTCGCCGGCGGTCGCGCCCGGAACGGTGCTGCCTTGACTGCAGGCCGAAAGCAGTGCAATCATGCAGACGGTCAAAACACCGCCATTTTTCAAACGGATCATACGGCACCTCAATAACTGGGCGTGCGTGGGTTTTGACGCTAGCTTTTTTTCACGGGATGGGCTTACCTGCCAAGGGCGCCACGATGAGCAATCGCCGCGTTGCGTATGCGAGCAGCGCGAGCGCCGCAACCAAGCAAGTGATAAGTGCAAAAAGCCCCGCTTCCGGGCCAAACCGTCCACCGGTCAGCATCGTCGGACCGGCGATTTGCGCTGTGAATGCGCTCGTCAAAAATTGATGGCCGGAGACTTGACTGCCATAAACGGGCCCTTCGAAAAAATTCCATGCGAAGTGCAGCGCGATCGGGAACCAAAGGTTACGCGTAACGACGAACGCGGCGCCAAGCAGAACTCCCGCCTCAAGCGCAATGGCGAGTGAAGAAAACCACGTTGCGCCCGGATTTGCGGCGTGCGCCAAGCCGAAGAGCGCCGCGGAGACGACGAGGGCAATCCACGTGCCCGCCCATTCCTCGATCAAGCGAAATAGAACGCCGCGAAAGAGCAGCTCTTCGAGCACGGCATCCGCAAGTAACAGTACTGCCGCAATGCCGAGGTCCCGCGTAAGGTGCGCCTGCAGGATTCGATAGAAACCGCCCGCGGCGAGTTCCGCGATAACGAGCGAAATCAACGCTGCGCCGAAGAGAAAACCCAAGAGGAGATCGCGCGGCGCACGGCTCGGATCGAGCCCGATTTGGGCGGCCTTCTTGCGCACCGTCACCCATTCGACGGAAAGAACTACGGCCAGGAGCAGCAGCACGAGCGTCCAGTTGGCAACGAGCGTTGCCGATATCGAATGCGGCGGATGCGCGGTGCGCACGACCGGCACGGTGAGCCCGCCAAAGAGGAGCAGGATGAGAACCAGCCGCGTCATCGGAAACGCGACGACTCGTTTCACAGGTCGTACTCGATCGTCAGGGGTGCGTGATCGCTAAAGCGCGCTTCCTTATAGATGAAGGCGCGGCGCACTTTATCGGCCAGTCCCGGAGTGATGATTTGATAGTCGATACGCCAGCCGAGATTGCGCTCCCAGGCGCCCGGCCAATTGGACCACCAGGTGTACTGCCTCGGCTCCTGATTGACGACGCGAAACGCGTCGACCCAGCCGACGCGTTCGAGCAGTGCATCCATCCAGGCGCGTTCTTCCGGCAGAAATCCCGTCACGTGGCGGTTGCGCGCCGGACTGTACGTATCGATGTCTTGGTGCGCGACGTTGAAATCGCCGCAGACGATATGCTCGCGTCCGGACCGGCGCAGTTGCGCGAGCACGGCGAGCAGCCGTTCGAGGAAATTCATTTTGAACGCCTGCCGTGCCGGCCCGGAGATGCCCGATGGTGCGTAGAGCGACGCGACGGTAAACTCGCCAAAATCCGCTTGGATGAAACGGCCTTCGGAATCGACGTCGTCCCACCCCAAGGTGCGGCGCACTTCGAGCGGCTCGCTTCGCGTGTACAGCGCAACCCCGCTGTATCCGCGACGCTTTGCGTCCACGAAATAGCCGGTGAAGCCGGGCAATGCAAACGCGTCGGCCGGTAGCTGATGCTCTTGCGCGCGCGTCTCCTGCAGGCAAACAACGTCGGCGTTCTGCGCTTGCGCCCAGTTGAAGAAACCGCGACGCGCGGCCGAGCGGATGCCGTTGGCGTTGAGCGTGATGACGCGCACGCCAACGGCTTTAGCTCATTTTGCTCCGGCTACTGCCTTACCGACGATGGGCTCTTCGCTGACTTCCTCGCCGAAGAGCGCTGGGTAGAGCAGACCGGCCAGCCCGCCGCCGATCAGCGGCGCAACCCAGAAGAGCCAGAGCTGCGATAGCGCGAGCCCGCCGGCGAAGATAGCGGGACCGGTGCTGCGCGCCGGATTCACCGACGTATTGTCGACCGGAATGCTGATGAGGTGAATGAGCGTCAGCGCGAGACCGATCGCGAGCCCTGCAAATCCGACCGGCGCACGCTTATCGGTCGAACCGAGAATGACCAGCAGAAACGCGAACGTGCAAACGATTTCGATGATCAGCGCCGACATCATCGGATAATTGCCGGGTGAAAGCGGGCCGTAGCCGTTGCTCGCAAATTGTCCCGTCACAAAGCCGGGCTTGCCGCTTGCGATGACGTAGAGAACCGCAGCGGCAGCGATTGCACCGAGCACCTGCGCGATCCAGTACGGCAGAACGTCGCGCGTGGGAAATCGCTTCCCCAGCCAGAGCCCGAACGTGACTGCGGGGTTGATGTGGCAGCCCGAGATCGGCCCAATCGTGTACGCCATCGTAAGCAGCGTAAGACCGAATGCGAGCGCGACGCCGGCGAACCCGATTCCCGTTTGCGGAAACGTCGCCGCGAGCACGGCACTTCCGCATCCGCCGAAAACAAGCCAAAAGGTACCGATAAACTCCGCGGAGACGCGTCTGGAGAGAGCCATTAACCATTCCTTTCCGCGACTGCGTGTATCGCGTAGACGACCTTGGCTACCGCTCGGTTGCGCGCCTGCTTTTCGTGCTATGATGAGCAGACTGCGAAAGGCGGTTACTTTGTGATGACGCACACGTACGGTGCGAACGTTCGCTGGGCTTCGCCGGCGGCCGATGGAACGAGATCATATGTGGCTTATTCGCGCGATCACACGATCGGCGCCGCAGGAAAGCCGGATATACTCGCGTCGAGCGATCCGTCTTTTCGAGGCAACGCGGCACGCTACAATCCCGAAGAGCTTTTGGTCGCGAGCCTCTCCTCGTGTCACATGCTCTGGTATCTGCATCTGTGTGCCGTCAACGGAATCACGGTCGTTAACTATAGCGACAACGCATCCGGTAAGATGGAGGAGAGCGGCGGTGCCGGACAGTTCGTGAGCGTCGATCTCCGTCCGGTCGTAACCATTCTCGAGGATGCGCAACGCACCCGCGCGTTACGGCTGCATCACGACGCGCATCAAATGTGCTTTATCGCGCGTTCCGTGAACTTCCCCGTCACCGTGCGGGCGACGATTGAATAAGGAACCCGAACGAGAGTTATTCGTCTTGGGTTTGCTGCGGCGGCAAGCGCATTCGCCGTACGCAATCGACAAGGTCTTGCGCGATCACCTTCCGCTCTATTGGCAGTTCCGTCGTGGGAACGTCTATCAGCTGGTCGAGCGGCTCTACGACGCGGGCTATTTGACTCGGCGCACCGCTGCGGCGCGGCGAGGGCCGCACGAATCAAAAACGGTCTATCGCTTGTCGAGCGTGGGAGAAACCCGATTTCGCGAACTGCTGCACCGCGTCATCACCGACGTGCAATCGAGCGATACCGCGCTCGAGACCGCCTTCGTCCTGCTCGGACAGCTCCCGCGCAGCGAAGCGCTGACGCTAATGCTCGAACGAATGCGCGAGATCGAAGGACACGAACGCCGGCTCAAACGCATCTTCGGGGACGCAACTGCGCGCGGCGGCGCGGGGTATTTTGCAGCCGCGCACGCGTATCATCGGGCACGCAGCGAGCATCGCTTCTTAGAGGACGCGATGCGGCGGCTTCAGGATCGAGGCTGGCAGCCGCAATGGGTGCACGACGACGGCCCTATAACGTCAGCAACACGTGAGCCGCGATGAAAAGCGCCACGCTCCACGTCGTCGCCAGATGCCAGCGGCGCAGCACGGTTCGGTAGGCTCCCGGCGCTTGCAGACTCGCGCCGAGAAACGCTTGTAACGCCAGACCCGCGAGCGCGAGCGTCGCCAACTGCAGATCGGTGGCGCTCAACGTATGCATCGCGCCCATCGCCAATGCCGTGTGCACGAGCGCTAATCCGAAAACGGCGTAGCCGAGCACGAAATGCGGCCGCAAGCGAATCGCGAACCTGCCGGTGACGAACCTGCGCAGGACGAAGCCCGCCGCCGCCGTCGAGGGAAAAAGAGCCGTCGCTGCCCAGGCCGCCGTATCGCTTCCACTCACGCATTCATCGTACGCCACGGACCCGTCGCGGAGTGCGGGGCGAGCGCGGCGAATTACTTCGCATCGAAGTAATTCGGGCATGGCAGCGTGCAGCACGAAGCCCCGGTTCGGATAACAAATGCAACGGTGTTCCTCACGCAATTTTCGCTCCGAAACCCGGTAACGGTGACGCTCTTCTTCCTCGTCTTCGTGCTCGTCGGGGGCGTCGCGCTGATGCGTATGGGGCGCAGTATTCTGCCGCCGATAGCCTTGCCTGCCGTCAGCGTTGCAATTGCGTATCCGGGCGCGAGCCCGAAAGAAATCGAGCGGCTCGCAATCGAGCCCATTGAAGAAGAACTTCGCCGCATCCCCGCTGTCGAGCGCGTCTCGTCCTCGGCGCAGAACGGCATCGGCGAGATCGCCGTGCAGTTTCGCTTCGGCAGCAGCCTGCTGACCGATCGAGCCAACGTTCAAAACGCCGTGGACGCCGCGCGCGCAAATATGCCGCTCGACTTGATCGCTCCGATCGTCTCGCTCGACGATCCCACGCAAGCGCCCATTATGGACGAAGCCGTTTCGTCGGTGCTGCTGTCGCGCACCGAGCTTGCGGAAGTTCTCTCTACGGCAATCGTTCCCGCGCTGCGCGGCACTCCCGGCGTCGGCACCGTACGAAGTTCCGGCGCGGTGGTTCGTCAGTTCACCGTGCAGCCGCAGCTGCCCGCGCTCGATGCGCTCGGCGGCACGCCGCTCGATCTTTATCGTTCCGTCGCCGCAGGGAACGATCTCCTCCCCGGCGGCCTTTTGCGATCGCGCTTCCGTCAATCGTCCATCGGGATCGACGCGTCCGTCGCGTCCGCGGCCGCAATCGGCGATCTGCCCGTGAATATCGCGGGCGCCGCTTTGGCGCGCGTGCGCGACGTTGCAAAAGTTGCGGACCGGTATGCCGATCGCGCGGTGCTTGCGCGCTCCGACGGCGACGAGGCTGCGCTGATCTATGTTTCGGCCGCGGCCGGAGCGGACTCACTGAAAACCATCGGCGACGCTCGACGAACTTTTGTGCGGCTCGCCGCGCGTTATCCCCTTATTCGCTTTGAGGAGCTCCGAACCGACGCGCCGTCGACCGATGCGGCGATCGCGGGGGTCCTGCAGACGCTCGGCGAGGGGATCGTGCTGACCGTCTTGGTGATGCTATTCTTTCTGCACGTTTGGCGTAGTGCGGCGGTCGCGGCGATCGCGATTCCCACGTCGCTCTGCGCGGCCTTCGTCGCGATGTGGGCGCTGGGCTTTAGCCTCAACGTGCTGTCGCTCATGGGGCTTTCGCTAACGATCGGAATTCTCGTCGACGATTCGATCGTTATCATCGAGGCCATCGCGCGTGCAGCCACGCGAGGCCTGCGTCGCGATGAAGCAGCCCTGGCAGGGCGTGCCGAGATCGGCGGCGCCGCCGTTGCAATCACACTCGTCGACGTGGCCGTCTTTCTGCCGATCGGTTTAATGAGCGGCATCGTCGGCGAGTTCATGCGTGAGTTCGCCCTCGTTATCGTACTGGCGACGGCGTTTTCGCTGCTCGTGTCGTTTACGCTGACGCCGCTCCTGACGGCGCGATGGGCGCTCGCGCGCGCCGAAATGCCGGCGCGAACGCTGCCTTGGACGATGCGCGGCAAGCCGGCGTTAGCCGCGTTCGCTGCATGCCATGCTGCCGTCGACGCGTTCAACGCGGCCGAGCGCGCGCTTTGCCGCAACTACACCGCACGCTGGCTTCCCGCCGTATTGCAACGTCCGCGTGTCGTTATGGCGGCCGCGGCGCTCGCATCGGCGGCGTCGCTCGTTCCGCTCTTTGGCGGCGGTATTGGGGCGGAGTTCTCGCCGCCGGTCAATCGGGGAGCGTTAACCTTCGATCTGACGATGCCCGCGGGAACGCCGCTCGAGCAAACTGACGACGCCGCGGCACGGATCACACAAGCATTGCTCGCCGATCCCGCGGTTCGGCACGTCGAATCGAGTGCTGGACGATCCTTCGACGGCGGCGCGGATATCTTCGCAAGCAACGTGGCGCAAATCGTCGCGGTGCTGGCCGATCCCAACTCCGACGGTGCCGCGGTCGAGCGCCGCATCCGCAAGCTGGCACCGCTCGTGCCCGCGGCGACGATCGCGGGCGCAGGCAAGGGCATGGGCGGCATGCCGGCGGTGAGTTACGACGTCGCCGGCGATCCGGCGGCGCTGAGCGCCGCAGCCGATCGCATCGCAGCGCTCTTGCGGCGCAATCCGTATGCAATCGACGTTCGCACGAGCGACCTCGGACAACAGCCGCGTCTGCAGATCGGCATCGACTCGGAAAAAGCGCGGCTCTTGAACGTTTCACTCGACGACGTCGCGCAGACGGCGCGCATCGCCACCGGCGGTGCGATCGCGACGAAAGCGCGGCTCGATTCGGGCTTGGTCGACGTCGTCGTTCAGGCGGACTCGGCCGAGCTTGGCGACCTGGATGCGCTCAAGCGTTTCGCCGTTCGAAGCGCGACGGGGGCGCGCATTCCGCTCGGCGATCTGATGCAACTGCGATCGGAATCGGAGCCCGCCATCGTCCATCGCGAAAACGGCGAGCGAACCGTCTCCGTGAGCGCGAATGCGGTCAGCGGCGCACCCATCAGCCTCGTCGCAGGGCCGGTCGCACGCGCCCTGCGCGACCCGTCTTTCATGCCGCTCGGGACGTATGTGGAGCCGCGCGGCGACGTCGCGCAATTCCTCGATACGGCGTCGCGCATGCTCGCCGCACTGGGCCTATCGCTGATCGCGGTGTATTGCATCCTCGCGGTGCTCTATCGCAGCTACACGCTGCCGCTGCTGATCATGCTGACGGTACCGCTCGCCGCAATCGGCGCCTTCGGCAGCCTGTTCGTATTCCGCGAACCGCTGAATCTCTATTCGATGCTCGGTATCATCATGCTCGTCGGGCTTGTGGCAAAGAATGGCATCTTGCTGGTCGAGTACGCGGAGCGCGGGGTGCGCGAAGGAATCGCCGCGTCGGAGGCGATCGTGCACGCGGCTACGGCGCGCTTCCGGCCGATCCTGATGACGACGTTTGCGATGATTGCCGGGATGCTGCCGCTCGCATTAGGCGCTACAGCCGGCGCAGAGTACCGCCGAGCACTCGGAATCGTCGTGATCGGCGGCCTCTCGACCTCGCTGTTGCTAACGCTCTTCGTCGTCCCGGTCGCGTACGCGCTCTATCGCGAACGCGGCAAACGGCGGGCGTCTAATGAACGGTTACGTATTTCGTATCCACGACCACCCGCTTTGCATCGACACGACCCGGTTTCGTGAGAACACCGTAGACATAGAGCGTCGCACCCGCTGTGACGTCCGAAGCGGCGCCCATGACGACCGGCGTGCCGTCGGCGAAAAAAATGATGACGTCTTTACCGGTTGCCTTGGCTTGGCTATCGGTTTCGTGCACGAGCAGTTCGGTATAGAGCGTCGTCCGTTCGACACGCTTGACGCGCACCGCGATTTCGACGCTTTGGCCGGGTGCCGCTTGCGCGAACTGTGCCGGTGACATGGGGACCGGCGGCGCGTGCATCATTTGGGCGTAAGCGAGCGCAGGCGCGGCAAGCGCCAAGAGGATCGTGCTCGCGACGATCGTTCGTAAGTCTTTCATGCCGCAATCGTAGGCTGGGGCTGCGACGGCTTCAAGCCGCCGAAAGCACGTTATTACTAGCGTGCGAAGTAATCGCGCTCGTTATACGATCAGCTCGTCCACGTAGCACCAGCGCCAATCTTCGCCGGGCTGGAACGATCGCACGATCGGGTGTTGCGTAGTATGAAAGTGCTTCGTCGCGTGCTTGTTCTTGGAGCTGTCGCAGCAGCCGACGTGCCCGCATTGGAGACATTCGCGTAGATGAACCCACGAGTCGCCGGCTTTGAGACACTCCTCACAGCCGTCGGCGCTCGGCGTTACGTCGTGGATGTGACTTAAGTGCGTACAGTGTGCCATAGTTCAGGCCGCGCCTCCTCAGTTTTCCTCAACCGCAAGCAAAGCAAGCGGGTTTCGCTCGACGCCGCGGAGTATAACCGCGGTCAATCCGCTTCGCTGCTCTTGTAGGAGGCTCCGCGCATGCCTAGCCCACGCGTACGTCTTTTTCTCATAATCGGCGTCGCCGCCGCTCTATCCGCCTGTTCGGGGATCGGTTCGATACCGTACGGAGGCCTTGCAAATCAAAGCGCGTCGCGTCTCAAGCACGCGTCGAGCCGGCCACCCGTCACGGCGAACCTGGGATTCCTGCTCACGGACGGTAGACTGCTGGTGCAATCAACCAGCCTCGGCAACTGGTTTACCTATTCGCCCGACATAAACGGCGACTACTCCAACGGTACGTGGACGCAAGTCGCATCGCTGCCGTCGGGATATGCGCCCGACGCGTATGCGTCCGCGGTGCTTGGCGATGGGCGATTCGCGTTGGTGGGAGGCGAGTACAACAACGGGCAATTTGCATTGACCAATCTCGGTGCGGTCTACGATCCCGTAAAGAATACGTGGACGGCTTTGGGCCATCCGAAGGGTTGGAAGTGGATCGGCGATTCGCCGTCGAGCGTGCTGGCGGATGGACGCTTTTTCGTGGGCGACAAGCTGCATAAGTGGGATGCCGCGCTCGATCCGAAGACACTGAAGTGGACGACGCTGAGCGATGCCGGCAAGAACGATTTTAACGCGGAGGAAGGTTATACGCTCCTACCGGACGGCACGATCTTGACCGCTGACGTCAAGAAAGATCCGAACACGGAAATCTACGATCCGGTAGCCCAAAAATGGAAGAGCGCCGGAGCGACTCCGGTGAACCTCGCGTCGCATTGGTACTCCGGCGGCTGCATTCAATACGGACCGAAACCGAAAGATTGCTACTATCCGCCGGGAGAGATCGGGCCGGCGATGCTGCGCCCCGACGGGACCGTCTTCGCGACCGGTTCGTTTCAAGGACGCAGCTACGGACCGGGACACACCGCGATCTATCACACGACGGGGAGTGCTGCCGGCACGTGGACGCAGGGCCCGGATTTTCCCAACGGCGATAACGCCGGCGATTCGTTCGCCGCGCTCGAGCCGAGTGGCGACGTTATGGTCTTCGGCGCTTCGGGCACCGTTTATGAGTGGGACGGCACGAATCTGACGGCGTTACCCGGCGTCCCGTACTGTCCGCCCCTCATTGCACCGACCGGACAGATTCTGCTGCTCTGCGGAAGCACGTTGCAAGTATACACGCCCACGGGATCGCCCAAGGGCAGCTGGGCGCCGACCATCAAAAAAGTCGCGTCGCATATCGCGGCGGGCAAGACGTATAAGATCACCGGAACGCAGTTTAACGGCCTTTCGCAAGCGCTTGCGTTTGGCGACGAATACCCCACCGCGTCGAACTACCCGCTCGTGCGAATCGTCAATAACAAGAGCGGTCACGTCTTCTACGCGCGAACGCACGATCACAGCACGATGGGCGTGGCAACCGGAGCGAAAACGGTATGGACGTATTTCGACGTTCCGTCGACGATCGAAAACGGTTCGAGTACGCTCGTCGTGATTGCTAACGGCATCCCGTCGAAGGCCGCCAATGTGACCGTTTCGGGCGGCCGGCGTCAGACGTCGGAGCCGAGACCTACGATGCACCGGTAGACGACGTAGGCAGGCCCGTGCAGCGTTCGCGTTCTGCGGCGACATAGTCGAGCAGCCGCCGGCCGAATTCGCCGATCACGACGAGCGCAGAAAGGTCGATCGGCGTGAGCGGCATTTGGAGGCGCAGCGAATCCTTCCCGCCGAGCATCCACGGGCCGACACCGGAGAAGAAAAAGCCCAAACCTTCCAACGCCTCGCAAAGGGCCGGCGTGCCGGGATCTTCGAGCGGCAACGATGCATACATCGCGCCGAGCCGGTTGGTCGCGCGCAAGTCTTCGACCGTCTGACCGATCAGTTCTGCGGTTTCGTAGCCGACCGTCGCAACTTCGATCGTCGCGATGCCGTCCGCACGCGTGATCGCCGTGTGAAAAACACCGCGTTGCCGCACGGTCGGTTCGCCCGCCGCCGCGGTAATCGGTAGCTGCAGCTGCTCGTAAATTGCGGTAACGGTGGTGCGATGGTGAGGCGGCGGATAAATCGTCCGCGCTTCTCTGGCTCGGAGCACCTTGATGTAGAGCATGCAGCTTTGACGCTGCGACGTCGTGGAGAGCTCCATATGCCGCGCGACGAAGCTGCGCGGCGCTTCGCCGAGCGTGATGCCGCACGCTTTCGCGCCGAAACTTTCACTGGCGGCTTGCGTCCGCGGATGATCGGTAACCGGCTCCGAATAGTAGGCCGCCAGCCCGAGCTCCGTCGCTTCTTTTTCCGCGCGGTCGCGTAATTCGTTGAGTAAGTTACGTCCGCGGTGCGCCGGCAACACGACGGCGCCGCAAGCATCGGCGATTGGCACATCGGCGTCACGAGCGAGCGCGTAATGGCCGGCGACGTCGCCGGCCGCATCGATCGCGACGATTGAAACGTATCGACCACTTTCGTTGAGCTCGATCAGCCGTGACGGAACGTAAACCGCCGGCAGATCGTACGCGTAACCATAGGTCAAATAGAATGCTCGGGCGACGCCTGCCGCATCCTTGGGCTCGAAGCGGCGCACCGTATACTCCTGCGGCGGTGCAATCGCAACGTCTTCTTCTTCTTGAGGCGGAGCGGTATCGGCCGCAGCCATTCCGTGACTGCGCGTCACGGCCAATCGCAGTTCGCTTCCCGCCGAGCCGTGCAGATGCCAGTGCGCTTCGTCGACGGCATCGCTCAGTTCGTTCCATTTCGAATCGCGCCGCGCGAGCGCATCGTCGATCGGCAAACCTCGTTCGCAGAGCGAGAGCGTCAGATGCCGCGGCGTACAGGCCGCGATGACGTGCAGCGGCTCCGAGCATTCAGTCAGCGCTTCTTCTACCGTTGTCTCGAAGGCAAGCATCGTCGCCCTGAGGATGCCGCGCCGTTGCTCGTCGCTCAGTTCGGCGCGCAGCGAGGCGTCAACGACAAAGGCCTCGACCAACGAAAGGAACGTTCGATCGGGCGGGATGCGAAGCTCGGTCGTAAAGCTCAAAGCTCGCGCTTGCTTCGCGCAGCCGCCCATTAAGAACTGCTCAGCATCCGTTCAGGAAACCCCATTCTTGTAATAAGCGGCTTCCCGCTTGGGAAAAAGCGCAAACATGAAGCACACTCGACCGGGCCGGTGGTGGGCCGCAGCGGCGATTGTGCTTGTATGTCTTGGATTGCTGGCCTTTTGGCAACGCCAGGCAGTCGCGCGGCTGGCGGTGATCACGGCGGCGCGAACGTACGCGCACGTCAACGTGTCGTTTGGCGACGCACGGTTCGATGCGTCGCACGTGACCCTCAAGGACGTTCGCGTCACGTCGGTGCGCAACGAACCGATTGCGGAGATCGCTCGCGTCGACGTTGCCTATAATCTGCGCGACCTGTTTCCGGGCGCCGGGCGTCTCTACGGGTTGAAAGCCCTCGACATCGAGACGCCGCGTGTCACGATCGTTCGGCGTCCCGACGGCACCTTCAACGTGCCGATTCCGCAGCTCAATCAAAACGCCGCGCGTGGCGGCCCGCCATTAATGGTACGCATGCGCGTGCGCAACGGGTCGCTCGACGTCATCAATCAAAGCCGCCTCGTACTACCCGGCGAGCGTCAACTGCGGGCCGCGAATTTGCGGGCCGACGCCGATATCTCAACCGCCGGTCGCTCGACGTACCGTGTGACGCTGCGTTATGGAGAGCGCCCGGACCGGCTCTATCCGGCGCTGGGCGTCGGAACGATTGATTTCGCGCGCAGCTACAACGATCAACATTGGACGGCCGCGCGACTCCCGGTTGCGGCTGCGGTTGACTTTGCGGTGAACTCCTCGTCGGTCCAGATGCAAGCCGGTACGCTGGACCACGTCGACGCGCGATACTTCGGCGGCCATCTTGCGGCGAGCGCATCGCTGCGCGACGGACGCATCGCCATCACCGGATTGTCGCGGCCAATTAACGACTTGCGGGGGCCGGTCGACGTTTACGACGACGGAGTTCTCACGCCGGGGCTGCGCGCCACCTTGGCCCGAATACCGGTCGCCATCAGCGGCGGCGTCTACGGTTTACGCAACCCGCGGCTGCGCGTCGCGGTGCGCGGGAACGGCGATTTCGCCGCACTGCGTAGCGCTTTCGCGCAAGGAGCACGGCTCCCGGTTCGCGGGCCGGTGAGGTTCGGCTTACTCGTCGAGGGCGATCCAAAGTCGCCGCTGGCTTGGGTTTCGTTGCGTTCTCCGCAAACGACCTATTCCGGAACCACCCTCGAGCGGCTCGACGGCGTGCTGGCGTTTACGGGGAACGAGCTCAACGTCGTGCGTTTCGACGGTTCCTATGGCGCCGTCGGCGTACGAGCCCGCGGTCGCGTTGCCTTCGTAAAAGAGCCCAATGCGATGGAGATGCTCGTGCGGGCGCACGCGCCGCCGGGTAGCGCGCCGTATTTGAGCGCTGTACTGCCGCACGTTCCGCTCGATGCAGCCGTTCTTGCGACCGCGTACGATCCCAAAGCCATTGCCGCGCGCGGCGCGCTGTGGGGCAGCGCGGGCAGCGAATCGATCGACGCGCTTTTCAACGTTGACGAACACGGTAATGGCGTCGTCGGACCACTCCGCGCGCGGCGGGGTGCGGGCGCGCTCTACGCACGTATCGCGCTCGATCGCAGCGGCGGAACGAGCGTCGGCATCGTCGACGCGCGCGATTTTCCGCTACCGGCGGCACGAGGCACCCTCAACGCAACGCTCGCCGGCACCGCGACGCGAAATACGATCGCAGCCGGCGGCCAAGCCACCGTCGGGACTTCCCTCGGCGCCGCGACGGCGCACGGCACCATCGCGATGCGCAACGGCGCCCTGCGCGGCAGCATTCTGGGGAATCTCGGCACCGAAGGCAGCTTCGGCGCGCTCGTCGGCGGAACGCCGCGCGCGCCGCGGGCCGCCGGAACGGTCGTGATCGCGGGTGGGCGCTATCGTAACTTCGACGTGAACGGCAACGCCGGTCTGGCTTATCAAGACGGCACGCTCGACGTGCACGACGCCGCCGTTGCAATCGGGCCGCTCTTCGTCGGCGTCGCGGGCACGATCAACGGCTTGTCGCCGCACGGAACGCTCGCACCGCAGTACGATCTCGCCGCGCAAGTCCACTCCTCCGACGTGAGCGCGCTGGTTGCGACGGTCGCGCCGCAGAAGGCAAATTACGTGCAGGGCAGCGTCGATGCCGACCTGCACGTCACCGGGACCGGATCGTCCGCATCCTTTGCCGGACGCGTCCGCGCTCCCGAAGGCTCGGTAAACGGCTTGGCATTCCGCAACTTCGAAGGCGGCGTGAGCGGCGATTCGAGTGCGGTAGCGATAAACGGCGGCCACGTTGTCGTCGGTTCGTCGCCGATTACGTTGAGCGGACGTGCGAACCGGGCAGGTGCCGCGGACGTTGCACTCGCCGCTCCGCAGCTCGATCTCGGCGATCTCAACGATTTCTTCGATACCGGCGACACGTTTGCGGGAACCGGATCCCTTGCGATGCGCGCCAACGTCGCGGGCACGCGCGTGCTTGCGACCAGCGGCGATGCGAACTTCACCCACGCCCGATATCGGCGCATCGACCTCGGCACCGTCGCCGCGCGCTGGAGCGGCGCCGGCGACTCCGTTGCGACGGCATTGAGCTTCGGCGGACCTACGGGTGAGGTTTCACTGAACGGAACCATTGCGCCGGCGTCGCGAAGCATGGACCTTACCGCAACCGCACGGCGCGTCGATCTCGCGACATGGCTGCCGATGCTCGGCTACAACGTACCGATCACCGGAAAGCTCGACGCCGAAACCACGCTGATCGGGACCTATCCCGACCTAGCAATGCGCGCGCGCGCCGCAGTCTTTAACGGCACTGCCTGGCGCATGCCGATCGAACGGTTCGACGTGAGCGCATCGGCCGTGCAGGGGCGCGGACGAATCGACTCGGCCGTGCTCGACGTTCCGTCGATGACGACGCAAGCCGCGGGCACTTTCGGACTGCACGCCGGCGATCCGCTGGCGCTAACCGTCACGAGCACGAGCCCGAACCTCGGCGACTTCTTGACGCGTGCAACGGGAAAAAAGTTCGGCGTGAACGGTTCGATGAGCTCAGTGCTGCACGTCGAAGGGACGCGCGCAGCTCCGCTCGTTCGTGACAACCTAACGCTGGCGGACGTGCGCTATCACAACCTCAGCGTTCCTCGCATTACCGGCGAGATCGACGTCAATCGCCAATCGGTCGCAGTGCGCAACGGCGTGATCGACCTCGATCGAGGGCGTGCCTTGGTTTCCGCAGCGGTCCCGATCGCGCTATCGGGTACGCACGTAGCGCCGGCGAACGGGCCGATTACGGGATCGGTGACCGCCGACGACGTCGAGCTTTCCAATTTCGCCGCTCTATTACCAAAAGGCACACAGATGAGCGGGCGGATCGACGGTCGTGTCGATGCCGGCGGAACCGTCGGCGCACCGAATCTCAACGGCGCGCTCTCGCTTGCCGACGGAACCTTCAAAGGCCCGGTCGAGCGATCGCCGATTACCGGTATCGCCGCGAAGGTGGGATTCGCGGGAACGCGCGCAGAGCTGCAATCGCATGCCTTCGTCGGAACCGGAACGGTGACGGCGTCCGCCGTTGCATCGCTCCCAAATCTGCGCCGGCCGGCAGACGCGACCTTTAACTTCAACGGCACGGCGACGAACGCGCGGCTCGACTTGCCGGCGTACTTCCAAGGCACGTTGAACGGCGCCGTTGCGATGGTACGCACGCCGGGTTCGCCTGCAACGATGAGCGGCAACCTCGAGCTGTCGCAGGCGCGGCTTCCGCTCGCAGCGTTTCTCGCGCTCAACCGAGGCGGCAGCTCGAAGCTGCAGCTCCCCAACGTCGCCTTCAACGGCGTACAATTTTCGGCAGGGCCCGACGTCCGAATTCAAAGCGCGAACGTCGATATCGGGACGACCGGCGCGGTTCGCTTAGGCGGCACGCTCGACGCGCCGACGCTGGCCGGCGGTTTTCACTCGACAGGCGGCTCCCTGAGCTTCTATCGCACCTTCTACGTCGAACGCGGCGACGTGCACTTCGATCCCTCGAGCGGATTGATTCCGGACATCAATGCGGTCGCAACGACGTTCGTGCCCGATCCCGCCACGGCGGTGCGCCTGCACGTGACCGGTCCCGCTACCAACATGAATCTCGCGCTGGCCTCGGACCCGCAGTACAGCCGCGAGCAAATTTTAGGATTGCTCGTCGGCGCGCAGCAGTTCGGAGCCGTTCACGGCGTCGCGTCGACGGGCGGCGGGGGATTCTCCACGAGCGCTGCGGCGCGAAGCCTTGCCTACGGTGAGCTCAACACCGCGTTTACGCGCAACATGCTCGAGCCGCTCTCCACGCAGCTCGGCAGCGCGCTCGGTTTTACCGAAGTGCAGATCACGAGCGACCTGCAAACCGGCGTCGGCGTCAACGCAGTCAAGGCACTCGGCAAGTACGTCAACGCGATCTACCGGCAGACATTCGGCTATCCCGAGCAGCAAAGCGTGGCGTTGGAGGCGCGACCCAACGATGCAAACGCATACCGGATTACGGCGTACAGTGCGACCGGTCCGACGCTCTTCTCACTGCAACAGCCGCAGCCGGCTGCCGCGAACGTGCTCAACGTTAATCCTGCGACGTCCTATACGCCGATCGGCGGTTCGAACGGCGTCTCGCTCCTGTATTTGAGGCGATGGTGGTAAAGCTAGCTCTCGTCGGATACGTCATCACATCACAGCTGATTGCGCAGCACCCGCTGCATGGGATGCTGGCGGCATACGATCGGCAGATCGCAGCCTTGCGCAGCACCCAGACCGTTACGGGCTTGCGCGACCCGGCCGCGGCCGTGGGTAATGCCGCCGCGGCGATGCGCTCCGATGCCGCCGTTGCCGCGGCGAACGTCGACGCGCTCGGCTCACGCAATGCAGCCGCAAATCGCGCGAGCGAGCGCGCCGCTGCCGCGGCGGTGCTTCGGTCGCAGCGTGCCCCCGAGCGCAGCTTTGAAACCTACACCTCCCAGCTTGCGGCGGAAACAAATGCCAATCTGCGGGCGTACGGGGGCGCGCTGACGCAGCGCACGGAACGAGCCTACGCCGCGCGCGCGCAACAGCTGCGCGAAAAAGAATCGACGCTGGCATTCGACCTCGAGCGGAATGACGCCGGGAAAAGGTTGATGCTGCGTCTGCAGCTTGCCGAACTGCACTTGGCGCCGGCGCGCCGCGCGCGATTGCAGGCGCAGCTCGCCGCGTTGGATGCCGCCGAGCGTCGCGCCGTTGACGCGATGCGGCGGAGTGACGCCGCGCAGCTTGCGGCTTATCGCTCGCAACTCGAGGGCGCGGCCACCGCCGGAACCGGCGCAATGGATGCACAACTGCGCGCCAAGGCCGGCGCGAACTATGCAATCCTGCAACGAGTCTTCCATGAAGACGCGAGTGCAGCAGGCGCATTTCCGCTGCCGTCGCAACTGGCCGCTTTCACCCATGGCTACGCCGCACAACGGACGGCCCAGGGTATCTCTTCAGGCGTGCGCTCCGTAACCGCGGATGTTGGGCAGCGGTTTGCGCAGCTCGGCGCGGTTGACGCGCAGTCCGGCCGCGAGGTCGCGTCGCAGCTCCAAGCGCTCCAGACCGATCGCGCCGCGCTCTATCGCACGATGCTGTCGCAGATTCAATCGGCTGCCGATGCCGTCGCGCGCGAACGGCATCTCGCTTCGGTTCGGCTCGTCAGCGCCTCGCCGCGCGGCAGCTACGTGAATTTGACTCAAGCCGTCGCACCGCGAATAGGCAGTCACGACATGCACTCCTGAATCGCTACAACGACAGCGCTGTTGCGCTAGGAGTTGACGATGCATATCACGTTGTTGTTGCTGCTCTCTCAGTTCTTTTTCTGGTCCACCCCGATCGACTGGCAGACCAATCAGAGCGTTGTCGCGCTCTGGGGAACGGTCGTTGACGAGGGAAGTGGAAGCGCCGTCCCGGGCGCGGCGGTCTACGCCGTCTCCGGAGCGGACGTCGAGCGGACGGTTTCCGATGCGAACGGCCACTTCATCTTTCTGACGCTCTTGCCGGGTACGTACCACTTGTGCGCCTCCAAAGCGGGCGGCGCGGCCGAGTGCGCTCCGCGCGGGTCGAACGCGCAGGAACTCTTCGCCGGCTTTGAATATGGAGCGACCGTAGTTCTCTCACAACGCGAATAGGGATGGATGGCGAGTAAAGCGCAGGTTGAAAAGGCAATCTTCGAACGCGAGGGATTTCGAGTAGAGCTCGAGTTGTTCGAAGGCAAGCGGCAAGCGTTGCCGGCCTACGAATATGAGGTCATGGCACCGCACCGCTGGAAAGTATCCGATTGGAAGAACGCGCGACTCACCGAGTACGTATTGCTCGTCAAAGGCATTACGATCTATCGCGGCGACGGAACGCCGATACCGCGAGACCTGCAACTCGGCAACCTGCGCGATACGTATTACGAGGCGGTCTACGGGTCGTTGCAGCCACCGGCGGCAAGTTCTTAGTGCTGCGACTTATACTTGTCGATGATCGTCTGAATGCGGCGCGTTAGCGTCAGACGATAAACGTAAGGATTCGGGGCGCCGGCCGGGAGCGCGGCGTCGGCTGCGGCGAGACTGTCATAGATCGATTTCCATTGCGGACCGGCGAACCCCGTTGCCATGCACGCGAGCTCGAGCGCCGCGAGCAGCGAATCGGCAGTGTCCTTCGTTTTCGGCGGCGATTTCAATATCCAAATCGTCGCCGCTCCGCTGGCGGCGTCGACGCCCGCGAAGTGCACGATGGGATCGTAAACAGGCATGTCCCACGCCTCTTTACTATCGACGTTGACGGTAATCTTTGAACTCGCCTGGGCGTCTTGCGTCGCCTTGAGCAACGTGGCCAAATCCCGTGCCGTGAAGTGAACGTCGACGGAGACCGGTGCGGCCGACGCGCTGGCCGAGGGTGAGCCGGCCGGCGACACAGATGGCGCCGCCGGCGGCGCGGATTGCGCGACTGCGGGGAGTGTGGAAAACGCAAAGAGCGCGATGAGCGAAGCCATCGATTTCATCGGAGTATCTTATCGGCTGGCGCGCGGCGATATTCCTTGCACTACCGAGGGATTCCAATGCGCGGGTTGCGAAGCGGGGGCCATGAGCTCGCGATTTGCTAGTGGTCTGGCATTATTTGCACTTGCCGCCTGCGCTTCGGGCGGGTCCCCGTCGTTGCCGTACATGCGCGACGGCAACGCGCAGCGCGCGCTCCGCGGTTCGGGCTCCGGTAAGATCACGCATATTATCTACGTCGTTCAAGAGAATCGCAGCTTCGACAATCTCTTTCAGGGTTATCCCGGCGCGAACACGGTCTCCCAAGGATACAACTCGAGCGGGCAGCTGATTACGCTCCAGCCGTCGTCTCTCAAGAACGTTTACGTAATCGATCACTCCGCCTATGCCATGTTCGCCGCATGTAACGGCACCGGAAGTTTGCCGGGAACGAATTGCAAGATGAACGGCTTCAACAACGAGTCGTCGTTTGGCGGCCCGACGAATCCGCAATACGTCTACGTGCCGCACCGTGAATCGAAGCCGTATTTCGCAATGGCGCACCAGTGGGTCGTCGGCGACAACATGTTCCAATCGCAGCTCGATGAAAGCTTCGTCGCCCACCAGTATGTAATCGCGGCCCAGGCGCAGAGCAGCGTAGATTTGCCCTACGGTTACTGGGGATGCGCGGGCGGCTCGTACAACTTGATCTCGACGATCACCCAAAACCGCAATCCCGCGGGCGGCTATCAAACTCCATGCTTCGACTACACGACGCTCGGCGACGAGCTCGATACAGCCGGCTTGACGTGGAAATTTTATGCCGTGCGCTACGGCAACGACGGCGGCGGAAACGGCGGGACGTGGTCGGCGTATCAGGCCGTGAACCATATCTTCAACGGGCCCGATTGGAAGAAAGACGTCATCTCGCCGAACTGGCGCTTCATCACCGACGTCCGCAAGGGCAAGCTCGCAAATTTCACATGGATCACGCCGGAGTGCGCGGAGTCGGATCATCTGGAGTGCGGTGGCGGTTACGGACCGTCGTGGGTCTCCGCGATCGTCAACACGGTCGGCGCGAGTAAGTTCTGGGATTCGACGGCCATCTTCGTGCAGTGGGACGATTGGGGCGGCTTCTACGATCACGTCGCAGCGCCGTTTGAAGACTATGACGGCCTAGGGTTCCGCGTTCCGCTTTTGGTCATCTCGCCGTATGCCAAGAAAGACTACGTTTCGCACGTTCAGTACGAAACGGCAAGCGTTTTACGCTTCGCCGAAGATCTCTACGGTCTTCCGCAGCTCGCAGCCGCCGATGCGCGCGCGAACTCGCCCGCAGCCGACTGCTTCGATTTCTCGCAGAGCCCAAGGCCCTTCGTCAAGATCAAGGCGCCGTACCCGGC
>JAMXLK010000158.1 GCA_024281075.1 Vulcanimicrobiia bacterium | reverse complement strand
GACAGGACGCGGAGATCATGTCGATGTCGAGATCGGTCTCGAGACACCAGCCGTAGTTTCCGCAGCTGGGCGGATAGTTCGACTGCTGTCCGCTCGAGTTGTACTTGAAGAACGACGCCGTGCCGAGTCCGTATTGCGAACGATACGTCGCCAGATCGGACGACGCCGCGGCAAGATCGCCGGCCTCGATTACGGCAACCTTCGTTCCCGATCCGCCGCCCAGTTCACTGGTGAGATTATAGGCGGCCTCGAGTTGCTGCGCCGTGAAGCCGCAGTTTGACGACGGCGAACAGAGCGGGGTGATGTTGCCGTGGGTAACCTGCAGCGCCAAGCAGGTCGGCTGGCCGACAACTTGCGGACACGCGGCCTTCGCCTGGTGTTTGAGCATCCAATCCGGCGTGACCTTATAGCTCAAGGGAGCGCCGGTGGTGGGACCGGACGCTGCCGGCATATTCGAGGTGCCGACCGAATTACAGGCGGCGATTGCGAGCGCCGCCAACAGCGGCCCGACGAGTTTGCTCGTTCCCTTCATGGAGCTCCTCCGCTCTATTGGATTTGCGGCACTATGGCGCAAAGTTCGCTTTGAACAAATACGTGCTCTGCACCGGTGCGCAGTTGACGAGCTTCGGCGAGTACTTCGACTTTTCCGCTGCGATGACGACTGCGTGGTCGACGTTGGGATAACCGCTCGAGTGATAGACTCGCGCGGCAGTCGCCCTGCCGTTGGTGTCGACAGTTACCGCGACGACGGCGGAAACTTCATGGGGCGGCATTTGGGATTTCGGAAGATCGGGCGCAGCGGGATCGATCGCAGCGGGTTCTGCATTGGGTGTCTTGCAGGCACCGTTCGTCGCAATAACGGTTGCGTTCGTCGGCACGCCGAGCGGTGATGCGCCGAGCGGCGCAGGAATGAGCGCTTGCAGTACGAGCGTCATGGCGGTCAAAAGCATGGTTACGGCTCCTAAAGCGACGTAGTTGAGTGATGAATCGTTGCGTGTGCGGTCTGCCATCAGCCGTTCGATACGGTTGACGAGCGCGTGACGCGATCCGAAGGCGCTTGGCGTCAGAAGCGGGCTGGGCGGCGACGTAATGAGCCGCCCCAGCGCGGCCAAGCACGATGCGTAGTCGGCTGAGTCGCCGATCCGCATCGCCGCCAAATCGTCGCACGCGCATTCGCGCTCGCAAACGAGCCTGCGGCCGGCGACGTGCACCCACGGATTCCAGAAAAGCAACGCTTCCATGATGCGCTGCACCAAGTTCGTCGCGACATCCCCGCGGCGAAGATGCGCGAGCTCGTGTTCGATCGTGCAAACCAGCTGGTCGTTGGTCAGGTTTTGCGCGAGCTGTGCCGGCAGCACGATCGCCGGTGAGAAGATTCCTGCTGCAATAGGGATCGCCAAGCCGTCCGACACGAAAATCGGAACGCCGTCCGCGTGCGAAAATGGCACCGCATCGCGGCGAATCGCCGCAATGCGATGCAAACTTACTGCGAGGCGCAGCAATCCGGCGGCAGCGCCGGCAAACCAGAGCGCGGCGATTACCGCAAACGCCTGCGTAGTATAGAGCGCATCGAAGAAATACAGCGCCCCCCTCGTCACGGATGATGCGGCGCGCAGCGGCACTAGCGAAAAGATACCGGCATTCGTTCGCGCATGGTGCTGGAGCGCAGCGAGAAGCGCGGCTCCCCAGTGCGACGTCGCCGTGGCGACCGGCATAGCGCAAATCGCGACGAGCGCAGCGAACCACGCGGCGTATCGAGTCGCCGGACTGCGCGGTGACAAAAACTGCAGCAACACCGCGGTAAACCCGACGATGAGGCCGCCTTGCCAAAGCGCGTTGAGCACGACGGTAATGATCATCGCGACGCCTTTCGTTTCCGGCCGAGTGCCTTTGCGATACGCGCCAAGTCCTCGTCGCTGAGCCGCGTTCCGTCGAGGAGCGACACCGCCAGTTGGCCTGGCGAGTTGCCGAAGAAGCGGCGCAATACGTGCCGCACGGCTGAGTCGGCAGCCTGCGATCTTTCGACGAGGGGCGTATAAACGAACGCCCGCCCGTCCTCGTCGTGTGCGACATACCCTTTCTGCTCCAGCGTACGCAGCGTCGTCAGCACCGTGTTATACGCAAGCGGCGGCGAACCGACGCGCGCGGTTACCTCCGCGACGGTGGCGTTGCCGAGCTTCCAAAGCACCTCCATCAATCGCAGCTCGTGATCGGTCAGCACCGCCGAAGACTTACGCGGCATGCTGCATTACGGGAACAACTAGATTCATAGGAGATCATCCTAAAGCAAATGGCACCCGCTGTCAACTAGATTACTAAGAATTAAGCGACGCTCTTACGGTGCAGGAATCCAAAAGCGGCCGAGCCTGCGAGGAGCGCCGGAACGATGCCGAGCGCTTGTACGAGCGCCAGCCAGCGCCACGCCATACTAAACCCCTGCGTGTCGACGACGGCTCCGAAGATCGCGGGCGCCAACATTGCGGCGAGGAGCGTCCACGTGAGACCGACGCCCAGCGCGCTTCCCGAATGTTCCTCGCCGCCGATCTCGGCAAAGCCGATCACGCTCACGCCGATCCACCCCTCTGCTGCGAAGCCCAGTGCCGCGGAAACAAGGACCGCCATCCACACTGCGGTGTGCGGTCCTACGCCGGCCATCGCGAGCGCCAGCAGCGCGACGACGACACAGACGACAGCCAACGGCAGCGCGCGATTCCCGCCAAAAACGTGATCGCTAATCCAACCCCATGCGAGGCGGCCGACAATCGCGGCTGCTTGCGAAATGGTAAAGAGCGCGACCGACAACGCCACACTATAGCCGGCCGCGTGCGCGAAGGTCAGTGCGAGATACCCGATCAACGCAAACTGCCCCACCGCCAAGATCATTGAGGTCAGCGTCAAGAGAATCAGCCGGCTCATGCGCGCGATCTCCAGCATCTCGAGCAGCATCGCGCCAATTGAAATTCGCTCGCCTTGCAGCTCGGTCGGCTCGCGGTAGAGCGTCGATGCAATTCCGCACGCGATCAGGGTGAGGATGCCCGCCGCGACGAGTGCTCCACGATACTCAAACCGCACCGCGACGGCGGGAAGGAGTATCGAGCCGATTACGCCCGCGATGGGTACGCCGCACTGCCGGACGCCCATTGCCAACCCCCGAGCGCTTTTCTTGAAGAAAAAAATGATTGCGTGACAGCCGGCCGGCGTGACGGCTGCGTATCCGATGCCGTACACGAAGAGGCATGCGAGCAGCCACGTGAAGTTTGCGAAAATCGCGGCCGCGATGAGCGCGACGCCCATAAGCATCCCGCTCCACAGAACGACCGCTTTGTCGCCGAAACGATCGGTGAGCAGTCCGGCGACGGACGTCATTGCGACGGATCCGATCAGTTCTGTGGAAAGGATCACTCCGAGCTGTGCTTGGTTTAGGTTCAACGCCGACTTGAAGAACGTCATCAGGGCGCCCGTCGCCATGAGGAAGAGCGACGCGCCGACCATCGCACCGGTGAAGAGCGCCAGCACTTCGAACGGCGACTCCGGCAATGGATTGTGCGGTAACGGCCGCCGCTTGGGCAGATGCATGGCGGTGAGGTTTCGTCGGCGCCCGGCGTCGAATCCGCTGCGGACGTGATGGACCGCGAACGACGCACCCGCTATCTCGTGATCTTCCTCGTGGCCGCACCCGGAGCGGTCGTCGTCTGGTTCGTTTTTCACGCCGTGTACGTCGACCTTACCGTTTCGGCGGCCGCCGTCGGCTACGTTGATGCATTGACGCAGGCCGGGATCTATTTCGGTTACGTCGTGATGGTCGGTGGAACGATCGCGCTGGCAGCCGTGGCGGTCTGGGCGCTCTACCGCTATATCCGCTTGACGCTCCGGTAACGATCGCCCGTGCGAGTGAGGCTGGTCGTCAATCCGCGGTCGCGCCGCGGCCGTCTGTTCGGAGATGCGGTTCGCCGGGAACTTCGGCGGCGCAACGTTGACGTCGCCGAAACGCAGAACGCCGAGAGTATCGACGCGATCGTCATCGCCGGTGGCGACGGAACGCTCGTCGGCGAGATTCCGCGCGCTCTCGCACTCGGCGTCCCCGTCGGCATCGTTCCGTTAGGCACGTTTAACGATCTCGCTCGCACGCTTGAAATCCCGACCGACGTTGCAAGCGCCTGTGGCATAATCGCCGGCGGAAAGACGCGCCGTATCGATGCAGCGCGTGTCAACGGTACGTATTACGTCACCGAAGCAAGCATCGGCATTTCCAGCCGGCTTGCGCGGCGCCAGCGCCCCGAAGAGAAACAACGCTTCGGTTTCCTCGCAATCGTCGCAAGCGCTTTGACTGCGATCCGCTACGCTCGTTCGTTTCATGCCGAGATATCGCACGGCGACCGGAAAGAGCGAGTTCGGGCGGTGCAGCTGACCGTGGCTAACAGCCAGCGATTCGGCGGTTTCATAACGGTCGAGGGCGCCGCGATTGATGACGGGCGGTTGGATCTCTACGCCATAGAGATTGAAAACATACGGCAGCTGCTCTCGGTCTTCGCCGCCATCGTCTCGGGAAAGCAGCGCGCCGCAGAAGGCCTCAGCACCTTCCGAGCCGAGGCTTTTGACGTTTGGACCCGGCGGCCGCACCATATCACCGCCGACGGCGAGCCGGCCGGCAAAACACCCGCCCGGTTTGAAGTGCTGCACGGGGCGCTGCGCGTTTTCGTACCGTAATTAAGCAACCAAGCCGGAAAAGCGAAAACTTTCGCAGCCGAAGAGCGTATATAGGATTCAGGGCATCAGCGTTCTCACTCGAGGAGTTCCGGTATGAGCCTTTATGAATTCGGGCCCTTCCAACTAGACGACGCGCGTCTGCTCTTGCTTGACCGCGGCGTGCCGCTTCCCATCGGGCCGAAAGTCGTCGAAACGCTCCTCGCGCTGATCGAGCATCCCGGCGAGGTCTTTCCCAAGGCCGATCTTTTGGCGCGCATCTGGCCCGAGGGCTACGTCGACGAAGCGAATCTCGCACAAAACATCTATGTGCTTCGCAAGACCTTGCGCGCGCGCTGGGACGCCGAAGCGATCGAAACGATCCCGCGCCGGGGTTACCGGTTCGCGGCCTCGGTCGTGCGGCGCGAGATCGCACGTCCCGAACCGGCGGCACCGCGGCGGCCGGTCTTCCGCTGGCGGGGATTGGCGATGGCGGCGTCGTTTGCGCTCATTGCGGTTTTTGGCGGCACGAAGCTGGAATCGGCAATGGCGCCCGGTCATGCGATCGGCTCCGACGTAGCCGCCCAAAACGCACGTCTCTACACGATCGGCCGCTACTATTGGAACCTGCGTACCAAAGACGGCATTTCGAAGAGCGTCGAATATTTTTCGCGGATCGTTGCCAACGATCCACGCGACGCACGCGGATACGCCGGTTTGGCGCTGGCCAACGCGATCATGGCCGATTACGGTTATGGGAGCGCTTCGGCGAAGGTCGATATAGCGCGCGCCCGCGCGTACGCGCACAAGGCGCTTTCATTCGATCCGAATGACGGCGACGCGTACGCGGTGCTTGGAATGATTGCATCCGGCACGATGAAAGCGACCCCCGCGCAGATCGCGCGGGCACTCGCCGATCTGCGACGCGCGATCGCGCTCGATCCGTCGAGCGGAAGCGCCCACGAATGGTACGGCATCGCGCTCTTGCAGCAGGGGCACGTGCCTGACGCCTACACGGAGCTGGAGCGTGCCGCGCAGCTCGACCCGCTCTCGGTCGCCACGACCGCGTGGCTCGGCACGACCGCCTACCTGGAACGGCATTATCGCGACGCCATCGCGTATGCCCAGGAAACGCTGGACCTCTCGCCCCAGCGGCCCGATGCCTACGAAACGCTGGGGCTGGCCTACGAAGCGCTCGGCGACGACGCTCGCGCCAAGGCGACCTTCCAAAAGATGGGCGCGGTCTGCGCGAAATGCGCTCCGGGCGCAGCGGCACTCTTGGCGCCGGTCTACGCTCGCGAGAACCGAATGGCGGAGGCCCGCGCGCAGCTCGCGATCGCCGAGAGTCATGCGAAGGAGGTCGCCCCGCAAGATCTGGCGGTCGCCTTCGAGGCCGTCGGGGATCGAGAACGGGCTCTGACCTGGCTGCGCCGCTCGCGGGTCAACGACGACTACGCCGCGGCCTACATCGCCCACGACCCGCGTTTCACGGGCCTTCGAAAAATCGCCAAGTCCGGGGCTTGACAGCGTCATACTATTGAGCTATTGTACTAGTGTACTAGTACGATAGCTTGATGGTACTAGACTCTGTGAAAGGACCCGAACATGACCCACACGACGTTCAGCCAATCCGACGCGGTCCGAGAGACCCGCACGCCCGTCCGGCTTCCGGATCGCCGGTCCGCCGAGCTCTTCCCCGGCTGGGGCCCGAAGTTCTAGCGCGCCGCGCAAAGCGAGAAGGGCCCCACGATGCCGGCCGTCTTAACGGTCGATCCGCGCAGCGGCGTGCCGATCTACCTGCAAATCATCGAGCAGATCAAACGCTCCATCGCGCTCGGAGTTTTGCAGTCGGGAGAACAGCTTCCGACGGTCAAGCAGCTCGCCATCGACCTCACCGTCAACCCGAACACCGTTGCACGCGCTTACAGAGAACTCGAGCGCGAGCAGGTGATCGAGACGGCTCCCGGACGCGGTTCGTTCGTACGTTCCAACGGCGTGACCGAGTCGCCGAAAGTGGCGGCCGAGATCGCAGGCGACGCACTCGATCTCGCGCTACGCGAAGCTAGGTCGGTCGGGTTGGAACGCCCCGAAGTGCGGCGGCTCTTTGAGGATGCGCTGGCACGCTGGTTCGGCGAGCAATGAGAAAGCAGCGAGCATGAGCACGATCACGATAACGAATTTACGCAAGATTTACGGCCCGATTGCGGCGGTCGACGATTTCACGCTGGAGATTCCCGGTGCAAGCGTCTTCGGGCTGCTCGGTCCCAACGGCGCAGGCAAGACGACGACGTTCAAGTGCCTGCTCGATCTCGCGCGGCCCACGAGCGGATCGATTCTCTACGACGGTCAACCGCTGGTCCCCGCGACGCTCGAGCGTATCGCCTACGTACCGGAGCGCAGCGTGCTCTACGACTGGATGAGCGTCGCCGAGCACATCGAGATGAATCGGCGCGCCTTCACACGATTTAGTCCCGCGCGCGCGTTAGAGCTGCTGACGACGTTTCGCATCGATCCTCGCCGGCGCGTGCGCGTGCTCTCCAAGGGCATGAAGACCGCCGTGATGATTGCGATTGCGTTTGCACGCAACGCGGACATTCTGATACTGGACGAGCCGACCAGCGGTCTCGATCCCGTCAATCAGCGTCACGTGCTCAGTTTGATGATCAACGAAGCCGCGAAAGGCAACTCCGTGATTTTTTCCTCGCACCAAATTGGTCAGGTCGAGCGCGCCGCCGAGCAGATCGCGGTCATGGACTCGGGCCGCCTGGTGCTGCAGGGCCTCGTCGACGATTTGAAGGGCGATCGCAAGATCGTTGAAGGGGTTTTCCCCAACGTTACGTTCGCGCTCGACGGCATCTCGAACGATCCGCATGTGGCGCGCGTCGATCGGACCGAGCGGATCGTACGGCTGCTCGTTACCGGAGATGCCGACCAGATTGCGACCCGGCTCTCCGCTGCGGGTGCGATGGGCGTTCGCATCGTCGACCTCAATCTCGAAGATATTTTCCTCTACGCCGTTTCTCCAGCCACCGCCACCGCCGACATCGTGGCAAAGGAAACCTCGTCATGAACTACGTCGAATGGCTTCGCGTCAGGAACTGCCTGCGGATCGTCGCCATTATCCTAGCAATCGGCGTGCTGTTGGCCGTGATTTTGCGGATTTCGCTGACCCGGTATATGTCGCCGGAGTCCTGGATTCAGCATTTTCACGAGCCCGGCACGGTCGTTACCCACGTCACCCTTCCCGACGGCACGCAGCGCACGATCTGGGATAACGTCCGCCAGCAGACGCGCGTCGTGATCGACGATCGCGGTTACTCCGGCAAGCACATCGTCGTGACCGAGCCGGCGAGCCGCGCACACAGCGAACACGATAACGTCGCCGTGGGAAGCGTCCACGTTTCGGAGTCGCGGAGTGGTTCGATAACGACGACCGTTATCGACACGAACGGCTCCGTGCCGATGCTTTATTACATGGCGTTTGCCGACGTCGTGGCGCTCATCGTCGCGATGGTTCTGGCGGCGCCGTTCGCGCGTGAGATCGACGGGCACCTCGAAGTGGCGCTGACCAAGCCGGTTTCGCGAACGCGCTACGCGCTCGGCGTGATCGGCGCGGACGTCGTCGGAATCGTTGCCGCTTCGTGCATGACCGTCATCGCACTCTATCTCTGCCAGTTGCTCTTCGAGTCGGCCCGCGTCGATTTCAGCGGTGTGAATGCGCGCGCAGTCGTCATGGGAATCGCCGCGCCGCTGGCCTGGTATGCGCTGCTCTGCGCGGCGACGACGTGGTTCAATCGCTCGTACGTTGCGGTGCTCGTCGCCGCGCTGCCGGTCGCCATCGTCATCGGCGCCCTCACGTTAGTGGAACCAACGAACGTCGTGGCTGCGATCGTTCACCAAGTCGCCTGGATACTCTCGCGGTTCGATCCATGGACGTACGTTCAACTGAAGATCGATTCGTCAACTATGAACGCTCGTGCGGAAACCTTCGGATGGCGGCTTTCGCTCGAGATACTCTTCTTCATCGTCTACGGTGCGCTGGCCGTGTTCAAATGGCAGCGCGTGGAAGCATAGGGAGACCCATTAATCGTGGATATCATTGGAACGAACTTCTCGCTCGCACTCGGATCGTGGCGCCTGCGTTTCGTGCTCGCCCTCGAAGAGATCGACGAGCGCCCGAAGGAACGAATCAAGCCACCGCACCGGCTTCGCGTCGTCCCCGAAGACGAATTGGTGAGATAAAAGACAAAAGGACGTTGTTTAGATGCAGCTCTAGGAGCCGAGGGGCCGAAGTTTACTAACGTAATCGAGGCCCGAGGCGACAACGAGATGCGCTAAACGACGACCTTTTTAAAAGACGAACCCAGTCCGAACGGCGGGGCGTGCGAACTTAAAGCCGTCGCCTGAGACGGTATACAAATAGATGTTTGGTATCAGGGGATCGCCGCTGATGTTGAAGGCGAACTGTCCGACGAGCGTCGTGAACGTGCCGCCGGATTGGAGGGAGAAGAGCAGCGACTGCCGTGTCGTCGCGTTGTTACGGTGCGCTGCGGCAATGAGCAACTGCGCGGCGGCGTAACCGAACGCGGATTGGGTCGTAATTTGTGAAACTTCGCGCTCGAAGTCGGTGACGAGTTGCACCGCGCTCGGAATCCGGTCGATCGGCGGCATCGGCGAGGCGATGTATCCGCCGTCGAGCGTCTTGGCGTAGGTCGCGATCGTATCGGAGTTGTAAAAACCGTCGGAAGCGCCGAACTCGCCGGTATAACCGGCGGTACGCAGCGCTTGCGCGATCGGTCCCAGTTCTGCGGTCTTCCCGGCAAGAAAGACGTAGTTCGGCGACCGGTCGAGCACCGTGCGCGCCGCCTCCGCCGGATCGGTCGAGCGCAGTGGAAAAAGCAACGCTTGCGCGGCGCGATGCTCCGTTTTCGCTCGATCCACGAAGCCGCTCGCGACGTCGGACCCATAATCTCCATCGAAGGAAACCGCGACTGCGTTGACGCCGTGTTTGCCTTCGAGTGCCGCACTCGCGAAGAGGCGGCCTGCTGTGCTGTCTTTCGCCGGAAGGCGGTAGACGTTGTGATACCCGCGTTTGGTAACGGCGTCGGCGGTCACGGTCGGCACGATGACGGCGAATCCCACGTTGGCGTATCGTGAGAGCGCCGCCAGCGTCATCGGCCCGGTGAGATTCCCGATCATGCCGATGACGTTGAAGTCCGCCGCGGCGACGTTCGCATTCGCACCCGCGAGCGCAGGGTCGTTACGGTCATCCAACGATCGAAGTCCCCAAACGTGCGAGATCGGGGCGTTGAAACGATTTTGCTCGTCGACTGCCGCCTGAACGCCTTTGACGACTTCCTGGCCGTACTTTTGCAGCGGGCCGGAGAGCGTGACGTTCACGGCAATCGTGAGCTGCGGCAAGTATTGCTGCTGCCCGGGAAAAATCTGCGCGCGCGCTGGAAGCGCCAGCCCGCCGGCTGCCGTCGCTGCAGCGGCCGCGATGAAGCCGCGGCGCTTCACGCGTAGCCTCCGACGGTCGTAATCAGGAAAAGGACTGAGAACGTCATGTTTGAGATGAAGACACGATGGTTGATCACGAAGATATTCGTTCCACTGCGCAAGAGTTTCTCTTCATAAATGATGAGAACGGCGACTGAGAGCACGCCCAGAAAATAGGTCCGGCCGGCGCCGGCGAGCACGCCGGCTCCGGCCAAGAGCAACAGCATGCCGGCGTGCAGCAGAATGGGGAGCGAACGCCCAGCCGCTTCACCGAATCGAACCGGAAGCGATCGGATGCCCTGCGCGCGATCGATCCCGAGATCCATGAGCGCGTAGATGATGTCGAATCCCGCGACCCAGATCGTCACTGCAGCGAAGAGCAGCAGCGCGGGAAGCGTGACGCGGCCGGCCACCCCGATGTAGGCGCCGAGCGGTGCGAGGCCATCGACGGCGCCCAGAACAAAGTGCGTCATCCAGGTGAAGCGTTTGCAAAGCGGGTACGCAAGTAAGAGTAGCGCGGCAATCGGCATCAGCTTCACGCAGAGCGGATTCAGCATCCACGCGGCCCACAAGAGCACGGCAAGCCCTGCCAGACCGGCCCAAAGCATCGTCGCCGGTGCAAGCGCTCCGGTTGCGAGTGCGCGCCGCGCCGTGCGCGGATTGCGCGCGTCGATCTCGCGATCGAGGTAGCGATTTGCCGCCATCGCGGCAGTGCGTGCGCCCAACACCGCCAGCGTAATCCAGCCGAGTACCGGCAGCGCCGGGATTCCGCGTGCCGCCAAAATCGCGCCGACGTATGCGAAAGGCAGCGCGAAGAGCGTGTGCTCGATGCGTATCTCGCGCAGAAAGAGTGCGACGTGTTTCACGCGCTATCGGCGTCCTTGTCCGGACCAGTCGTCGAACGTGCGCGTGAACGCGTCGAGCCCGTATTCGCGCCATCGGTCGGTTATTAAACGCTGCGTTGAATCGTCCATCACCATGTCCGGCGGCCAGGGGCGCGTGTAGCCTTCCGAGGCATCCTTTCGCGTCGCGTCGATCCCGATTTTCGTGCCGTATGCAATGCTGTACGAACCGTGATCGAGATCGTCGACGGGACCGGGCATCATCACGACGTCGCGCTCGGGTGCCAGGTTATTGAGCACGAACCATGCAACCGAACGCGGATCCTGGACGTCGACGTCGGAATCCACGATCACTAAAACCCGCGTCAGCATCATCATATGGCCCAGGCCCCACAGCGCGTTCATTACCTTTTTTGCTTGCCCGGGATAAGACTTTCGAATCGAGACGAGCGCGAGATTGTGGAAACCCCCTTCGACGGGGAGATTCATATCGACGACTTCGGGCAATATCGCGCGTAGGAGCGGAAGAAAAATTCGCTCCGTCGCCTTTCCAAGCCAAGCGTCTTCCATCGGCGGCTTGCCGACGACCGTCGCGGCGTAAACCGGATTGCGGCGATGCGTCATGCAGGTCACGTGAAACGTCGGGTAACGATCGGCGAGGCTGTAAACGCCCGTATGATCGCCGAACGGTCCTTCGGCGCGCAAATCGTCGTTGTCGACGTATCCCTCAAGCGAAAACTCCGCGTCGGCCGGCACCATGAGATCGACGGTCTTGGCACGCACCAGCTCAATCGGCTTGCCGCGCAGCAGTCCGGCGAAGGCGAACTCGTCGAGGAGCGGCGGCAGCGGTGCAGTTGCCGCATAAGTCAGCGCGGGATCGGTCCCGATTGCGACGGCCACGGGCACTTTTGAACCCCACGCGTCGGCATGCGCGCGGCCATGTTTGTGCCGTTGCCAATGCATGCCGGTTTCCGTTGCGTTGTAGACTTGCATGCGATACATTCCGGCATTGAAGCGTTGCGAGCGCGGATCTCTTGTAATGACGAGCGGCAGCGTGATGAACGGACCGGCATCGAGCGGCCACGTGGTCAGCACCGGCAATGTCGCAAGATTCGGCTGCTGCGTCACCACATCGTGCACGCGGCCTTCCCGCACGATCTTGGGCAGCGCATTTGCCAGCGGCGCCAGCTGCAGTGCTCCGCGCAGTTTCCCGGCAAGCGACGCGCCGGGCGGCGTGAAGTCGATCAGCTTGGCGATCCGCGCGCCGACCTCGTCCAAGTCGGCCGCATCGAGCGCCATCGCCATGCGCCGGCGTGTGCCGAACTGATTCGTGAGCACCGGGTACTGCGAACCTTTGACGTTGCGAAAGAGCAGGGCCGGGCCGCCTTCTTTGACGACGCGGTCCGTGATTGCGCTAATTTCGAGATGCGGATCGACCTCGGTACGCACGACGTGCAACTCGCCGGCACGGCGGAGCGCGTCGATGAAATCCGAGAGCGAGGCAAAGGGCATGGCGTCCTGACTTACGCGTCAGGCCTGCGCGATCACTCCTTATGCGCCGGAATCGCGGCCGTGAAGCGCGCGCCGCCCGAGGGCGTCGCGTCGACCGTCACGTTCCCGTCGTGCGCGTTCGCGATCCATCGTACGATTGCCAATCCAAGGCCCGTGCCCATTCCGTCGTTGGTGCGGCGGTAGAATCGCGCGAAGATCCGTTCGCGTTCTTCCGGCGGCACGCCGTCGCCGTCGTCGTCGACGACGATCTCGCAGAGGCGTCCGTTGCGCCGTGACAGGATCGACACGCTTTTGCGCGCGTGACGGATCGCGTTTTCCAGCAAGTTGCGCGCCAGCTCGCGCAAACGGCGATCGTCGCCGTCGACGATGGCACTCTCCGGCACGCTTTCGAGCCGGATGCCGCGCGCCGCCGCAATCGGTGCGGTCTCGCGCGACGTACCGGTCACGATCGCGGCAAGATCGACCGGCTCGCAATGCAAGGCGTGTCGCGCCGGGTCGCGGGCGAGCGTCAGCAGATCGGCGACGACGTCGGACGCTTCGTGCGCGCTCTGCGCGATTGCTTCAAAAGCCGCTTTCGCGTCGGCGGAAGCATTGCCGCGCGCGGCCTGAGCGATCGCGCTGATCGCCGTGAGCGGCGAGCGCAGTTCGTGCGCCGCATCGGCGGCAAAAATTCGTTCGCGCCGCCGCGCAGCGTCGAGCGGCGCAATCGTTGCGCGCGCCAACGCGTACGATGCCAGGGCGACGATCGCGATGACCGGAGCGTCGATCGCAGCGAGGGTCACGATGACGCGCCGCATCGCCGCCGTCATTGCCGACGCTACTTCGGGCGTACCAAGCGCCGGCGACAACAGCGATGCGTATTCCCGCGCCATAAATGCATACGCTCCCGCGTTGAGTGCGAGGAGGACGCAAACGAAGATCGCGAGATAAAGGGCCGCGGCGCGAAGGATCAACGCACTTTAGCCGGCTTTGAGCCGGTAACCGATACCCCAGACGGTTTCGATAACGTCGCTCGCGCCCATCGCTTTGAGCTTACGGCGCAGCTGACTAACGTAGACGTCGACGATGTTGCTCGAGCCTTCGAAATCGTAGTCCCAAATGCGCTCGACGATCTGCGTGCGCGAGAGCGCGATTCCCGCATTTCGAGCGAGGAACTCCAGGAGCCGGAATTCCGTCGCGCCGAGCACGACGGGTTTGTCGGCATACGTCACGTTGCGTCCGGCGAGGTCGATGCGCAGCGCGCCCGCTTGGACGACGCCGACGAGCGGACGGTCGGCGCGGCGAAGAATGGCGCCGACGCGCGCAACGAGTTCCTCTTCGACGAAGGGCTTAATCAGATAATCGTCGGCGCCGCATTCGAGACCGGCAACGCGGTCCTCGACGGCATCGCGAGCGGTGAGCATCAGGATCGGTGTCTGCACGCCTTCGGCACGCGCGCTGCGGGCAAGCGCGAAGCCGTCCATGCCCGGTAGACCGACGTCGATGACCGCGGCGTCGTACGCTCGGCTCAACAGATGATCGAGCCCCGCTTCGCCGCTGTTGACGACGTTCGCGGCATACTTTCGCGCCTCGAGCATCGTACGAATCGACTCGGCGACGGGGGCGTTATCTTCGACGACCAGTACTCGCATACGATTTTACCGTTAATACCCGGTCAACGAACCGGGGAACGCTACTGTCAGCGCGGCGCTGAAGTATGGATGCTGCGCGGGCTGCTGAACCTCCTGGGCGAGGATGCGGAACGGCGCAATCTGCACGGCGCCGTAATAGACGACGTCGCGATTGATGAACGGATTTTGATATGCGTCGTAGCGTATCCCAAGGTATGCGTGCGGAATCGGGTAGTACTTGAGCCGCGCGTATCCGCCCGACGAATGTTGGTTGGTGAGAAATCCGTCGCTGTCGTGGTCGACACCGTACCATTGCTCGGCCTGGAGATCGAGGTCGCCGTAGCGGGCGTGCCCCAGCAGCCCGTAGCGGGTGTAAAGATCCGCAAATGGGAGCCGCCCCGTGGGCTGAATCCCGAGCGTTCCGCCGAGCGCACTCCCCCCGATTTCCAGTCCGCTCTTCGACGTGTCCACGAGCGTGTAACGTAGCCAGGCGCTGAGCTCCGGGAAGCTCATCCACGACCGCTCGCCGGTGGGGACCGGTTTTCCGCCATACGGTGCGCCTTGAAACGACGCGATGCTTGCAGTCGTGTAGACGTGAAGCTTGCCGAACGTCCGATCGGCCTGAAGACCCCAGCGCGGCGACGAGAGCGGCAGATTGTTCAATCCGACGTGTGCGCCGTAATAGCCGTACTGCTGCAGATCGTCCAGACGCTGGCCGGGCGATTGTAACAGCGGCAGCTCGTAGAGTCCGACGCGATAGAGGCTCTCTGTGTGCTGGTTGTAGTTCGAGAAAAAGAGCAGATAGGCCGCCGACGGGCCGCCACCGGCGCCGAGCGTGTAGTGCAAGAATCCCGTGATGGCGCCGACATCGGCGTTCGCAAGCAAGATCCCCCCGGGCACGAAGCGCGGGTTGTTCGGTGCCGGCTGTTTGTCGTACTCCATCTGGTAGCGAATTGCAGCGATGGTCGTACCGTGCGCAGGCAGCGGCAAGCGGTAGCCGTGATTTCGGAAGTAGTTTCCGAAGGCGTTGAGCTCGGGAAGGACGCTATGGCACTGCCCGCAACGGAAATGATAGCGTTGCGCGAAGATTGGAATCGCGCGCGCCGGCGCGCAGAGCAGCGCAACGAACGCAAGCGCGAGGGCGGCCGTTAGAACTCTATTGGACAACGATCGCCGCTCGCATCGGTGCCGCATAGTGGAAGAAGCAGCCGTAGAGATAGGTTCCCGGCGCGTCGGCGGTAATCGTCTGCGATGATTGATTCGGCTGAAGCGCTCCGCTCGTAAAACCACCCGAGAGCGTCGATCCCGACTGGGTCGTTGCGCCCTGAGTGAAGTGAGGATTGCTCGGGAAGGTTGTGGCGTTCGGAATCAAGGTCGCCGTGTGACAGCAGAAATTATCCATGTTCGTGAAGTGGAGCTGCGTTCCGACCGAGACCGTCGTGATGGTCGGTCTGATCGCGCCGGCTTGGCCGTACGGAGTCTGCTGGGGCCCGAACTGACTCAGACTGAGGTCGATGGTCACGCCGCCGCCTCCTCCATTGGAAACGGGGACACCGCCGGCCGTGCAGGCCGCGAGCCCGAGCGCCGTAGCGCCGATCAGTTTGCGAATCATTGCGTTTCCGCCATTTCCGGACGACCGGTGACTGCCTCAACGATGGAATCGCTCAAATTGCTCGAGGCGAGCATCGTCTGCGCGAGCGTTGTATCGGGGTTGAAAAAGTAGACGAACGTCGTGTGCTCCTCACGGTAACCGTCGCGGCCTTTCTTCGAAACGACGCCGAACTGGCGCATTACGCTTTCGACGTCGCGCACGGAGCCGCCGGCGAGCAGCCAATACTGCGGATTCGCTTCGAAACGCGTCGCGAGCGCGCGCATCGTGCGCGGCGAATCGTTTTGCGGGTCGAGCGTGATCGTCACCAGCTTCGCCTTGACGTGTCGCGCTTGAATCCGCCGTGCCGCATCGGAAAATTGTGCGTCGATCAACGGGCACGCATCGGTACAGTGGGCCGAAACGAACGTCACGACGACGGGCTCGCCGCGCAACGACCCTAGCGTGAACGCTCGGCCCCGTTGGTCAATCAATCGCGGCTGATGCGCCGCCGTGGCCTGGTGCGGCGGTTTAGGTTTGACTGCGTCGCTGCCTTGTCCCGGCGAGGCAGTGGGGCCGGGCGTTGCGCCCGCCACCACTTGAATGATGTCGCGCATTTGATTCGAGATGTAGTGAAACGCGCAGCCGATGAGATAGATGCCGGGATTTGAAAGTTTTACCTTGACCGATTTTCCGGCGTTAATCGTGCCGCTTGCGTAGTTGGTGCCTAGCACACCGTTGCCGCTGGGCGAAAACGATAGGCTGGGACTCGCGGGCCACTGCGGCGGCGGCCCTTTCGTCTGCGCGATGACGTTGAGCGTGTGCGGAACGCCTCCCGTCGAGAGGTTTGTAACCGTGATCGTCGCGCCTGGCGGAAATGCGAGCACCTGCGACGTCTGCTGCTGCGTGTATCCGCTCACCGTTCCCCAGACCGGATCGTTTTCGACGCCGATCGTTCCCGTCGGAATGTCGACACCGATTGCCGACGAGGTCGGAAGCGGCGAGGGCGACCCGCCGCCCCCGCCTCCGCCGACGCTGCTTAATCCGCCGCCGTTCGTGCATGCGGCGATCGCTGCCAGGAAGAGCAGCCCGAGCCAGGATGCCGATGCGCGAACGTTCATGGCCGTTACGGCGTTCCCTGAGGACCAGGCGTTGCGTTGGCTTTCACCACGATCACGTCTTGCATGCCTTCGTGATAATGGAACGCGCAGCCGATCAGGTAGTTTCCGGGCTTACTCAGCACCACGGTTACCGACTGGCCCGGCTTGATCGCGCCGCTCGCATAACCTTTTTGCAACGGTCCGCCGGACGGATTTTGCGAGAGAGTAGGATTCGAAGGGAACTTTGCCGGTGGACGTTTGATCTTCTTAACGACGTTGAGCGTGTGGCTGATGGATTTCGAAATGTTCTGGATCGTGATTTGCGTGCCCGTCGGGAATCCCAGCGCCTGCGAAAACTGTTGCTGCGTGTATCCGCCGAGCGTCGCTTTCCAATGCGGATCCTTGACGGTGCCGAGCCCTTCGCTGGGAAGCTCCTCGCTCACCGTGTTGCTGCTGCCGTTCGGAAGCGTTGCGGTGAACTTCAAATCGCCCATGCCGGGCAGAACGTATGATGTGGCTCCGCCGCTTGCCGTCCCACCGCCGGCGCCACCACCGCAAGCTGCAAGCGCAGCGGCTGCGACGGCGACGGTTAGTGCCGCGTATCTTTTGAACATGAGTCCTCCTGAGTGCGTAGTTTGTATTTCGACCGTAGCGGTACGGGATGAAAAAAGTCTAAAGACGGGTGTTTTTCGAGGGACGACCGCTAAATTTTGATCGAGTCGCGCATTGCCGCCGCGATGTTCTGCAACGCCGGATCTCCGGCCGCATCGAGCGTGGCTCGAGCGAATTCATTGCGGGCTTCGGCGTGCTCTCCTTCTCGAAGTAGGACGACGCCGAGCGCAAAACGCGCCCGCGCGTATCCGGGTGCCAGCGTCAACGCGGTTCGCAGTTCCCGCTCCGCGGCATCGTACCGGGCCAATCGCTCTTCGGCGAGCGCGAGATCGTAATGCGCGAGTGCGTACGAGGAATTCACGCTCAACAGTTTGCTGAAATCGTTGCGAGCGGTGGCGTTGTCGCCGCCGTGCAGCGCGACGATTCCGCGGGAGTAGAGCGCCCGTGCCGACTCCGGCGCAAGGCTCACGTAACGGTCGGCGATTGCGCGCGCTTCCCGAACGTCTCCGCGCGAAAGATCGACCGCCACCAGATTTGCCATTGCGGCAAGAAAGCCGGGATCGAGAGCGAGCGCTGCGCGCAGCTCTTTGGCTGCGTCGTCGTACCGCTGCAAATTAGCATACGCAAGCGCGAGATCGTAACGCGCGGTGGAACCCTGCGGTTCCGACGGACGAAGCGCAACGATCCGTTCGAATTCGGAAACCGCCGACTTCCAGTCGCGGCGTGACTCCGCGGCCAGGCCGAGCGTAAAACGCTCTTCGATCTCACGCCGGACGGCAAGCGCGCGCAGCGCCGGGACGCTCGTCGTTCGCGGCGCCGGGCTCTGTGGCGAATAACTCTGTGCTAGTGCCGCGGCCGCCGCGACCTGAAGGAGTAGGGCGACGAGCAGCGGGACCCGCATGTCTTATGGACTGCCGGCGTCGGAAGGCAGCTCGGCCTGGCGCCACGGAGCAGCCGCGGCCGCCCGTTCGGGCTTGCACTCCCATCCAATCCTTCCGGCCGACGTGATCGGCCCGAGAAGCGCCGGCGCCGATGAAGGCGTAAGGGCCCCCGACAATAGATCATCGAGCGACGTCGCGCCGGCCAGGGCAGCCCGCCCGGACCACGCGATGCCGCCCGCCAGTAGAAGGACGGCGACCAGGCGCAGGATATGGGTTCTTGACACTACTTACATCATAGCCGAAAGTCTAAAGAATCCGTGAATCGCTTGCTCGACGGCGCCGCAGTGCTGCTCTTGGTCGCGCTCGTCGCGGTCCCGGCAGGCGCTCAGACGCCGCTGGTCGTCGGTTCCGTTAGGGATCAGCACGGGAGTGCCGTGGTCGGCGCGACGGTAAGCGCCCGGACGCTCCAAGGCGAGGTCGCGGCGAGCACGGATGCCTCCGGTACCTTCGCGCTGCAGGGCGACGGCATCCGGGCCGTCCAGGTCACCTGCCGCTACTGCGCGGCCGCGTTTGTGGCGGTCGTCCCGGAACTGCCGGTTGTAGCGATCGTGCGGCGGTTCGATGCCCTTGCCGACGATTCGCCGACCCCGTGGGATCTCGCCAACCTGCCCTACGCACACGTCGAGTCCTCGATCGCGCTCCGACCCTTCACGCTGTTGGCGCAAACGTCCGCACCATATCCGGGCTCGGCGCTTAGCGATCGCGGGCTCGCGCCCAACGGTTCTCTGCTCGTCGACAACGGTGCGGCGAACTACGATATCGCCGCCGGCCAGTCGCCGTACCAATTCATTCCCGCGCAATTCGAAGCGAGCGCGGTCGTCCACGACGCAACGAATGCGTATGCATACGGCGACCAAGCGGCCGGCGGGATTGTCGACGTTACGCCATTCGCTGCCGGATTGAGCCCGGAGGTTGCGACGCTCGGAAGCGACCTCATCGCACGCGTCCAGGCTGGTTCCGACGACGCGGGCGTCGTGCTAGCGTCGTTCAGCAATAACCAGGAATCGCGGCAGCGCGGCGACGTCTTCGCGCGCCTGCCGTTACCGGCGGAGGAGTCGTTGACGATTGCCGGAGGAACCGAGCAATCGCGGTATTACGATTCGCCCGAAGACGCATTTGCCGGAAGTTTTTCTTTTGCGAACGCAACGTTTGAGATGCCGCGCGCGCTGAACTTAACACTCTCTACGGTCATGGATCGGGGGAACTACTACTGGACGGCAGGGGAGTATCCGATTCCGACGGGTTGGTCCGATTCCGGTTTTAGCGCCGGCATCCACTCGAACGGCAACGTTTTTGGATTCGCCGATGCCGCAATCCGGTCGTCGACGGGATTCGACGATTTACAGGCCCTGCCGTACGGATTGCCTCGCGTCGGTGCGACGCTGGTGCAGACGCGCGGTGACGCTGGCGTCACGGCGCGCGGCAACGATTACACGATCACCGCCGGCGTCGGAGCGTTTTGGTTCAATTACGCCGGAGGCACGCTCGGAGTCTCGCAGCCGGCGCGCACGGCCCTGGCGGTCCCGTCACTCGATGCACGGCTCTTCCCGAATGGAAAGTGGAGCGTAACGTTACAAGGCAGCGGCTCGTTTACGTTGCCGACGTTCGAAGAACAGTACGTCTTTTCACCCGATTCATACGTCGTCCAGCTCGAACGCAACACACTGGGAGCCGTGCAACTCAACTATACCGATGCAAACCGCGTGCGCGTTTCGTTCGAGCAAGCGTGGCAAAACGTAACCGGAGCCTCCAGCGGTAAGATTATCTCGACCGGCTTTTCGGCGATCTGGCAGATCGCGCCGGCGCTCGCCTTGCGCGCTTGGACCATGCACGCAACGGATGGCATTCCGCTCTACGCCGCAGGCCTTCCGTTCGGCGGCGCTTCTACCGTCAATGCGCTGTGGTTAACGTACGACACCGCCGGCGCTCTTCGAGCCGACGTGGTCTACCGGCGCGATCTGCTCGACTCGTTGCCTTTTTATCACGTTGACGGTTCGATCTCCGGGCCGATCGATCGACGCGTGCGTTGGTACGCCGGCGTCGAAGATCGGCAACGGAGAACGTTCGTCGACGTCGGCGTCCGGTTTTTCGGGCGCTGACGCCGTTGGCGCGCTAGCTACTCGTCGTCGCGTCGTCCGTGCGGCCGGCGGCGACGGCGCGTCGGCGGTGCTCCCGCCGCGCCCGCATCGATCGACTCACGCGGCCCGCGCGAGGCTCGTGCGCCGTAATCGCCGTTGCCGGAGACACCGCCCAAGAGTGCCTTGCGCGAGAGATTGATGCGCCCTTGACCGTCGATCTCCATGACTTTCACCATGATCTCGTCACCGAGTTTGACGACGTCTTCGACCTTCTCGACGCGCGTCGGCGCGAGCTGACTGATGTGTACCAGCCCCTCCTTGCCGGGCAGAATCTGCACGAACGCGCCGATGTTGATGATGCGCGTCACGGTACCGCGATAGGTTTCCCCGACGGTGACGTCTTTAGTGAGATTCTCGACGATCGTCTTGGCTTTATCGCCCGACGCGCCGTCGAGCGACGTGATGAAGACGCTGCCGTCGTCCTCAATGTCGATCTTCTCGACGCCGGTCTCGGCGATGATCTTGTTGATCACCTTGCCGCCGGGGCCTATCACGTCTTTGATCTTCGCCGGATCGATCTTGATGACGATCATCCGCGGAGCGTACTGCGAGAGCTGCTCGCGCGGCTCGGCGATTGCTTCGGCCAGCTTGTCGATGATTGCGTGACGTGACTTGCGCGCTTGTTCCATCGCTTCGCGCATGATCGCGACGGTGACGCCTTGGACTTTAATGTCCATCTGAATCGCGGTGATGCCTTTTTTGGTCCCCGCGACCTTGAAGTCCATCTCGCCGAGCGCGTCTTCGAGACCCTGAATGTCGGTGAGAACGGTGTACTTTCCGTCTTTGAGAATCAAGCCCATCGCGACGCCGGCGACATGCTCGCGAATCGGCACGCCGGCATCCATGAGCGCGAGCGACGATCCGCAAACGGACGCCATCGACGACGATCCGTTCGATTCGAGAACCTCGCTGATCAAGCGAAGCGTGTACGGGAACTGATCTTTCGGCGGCAATACCGGCACGAGTGCGCGCTCGGCTAGATGGCCGTGACCGATCTCCCGGCGGCCGGGGCCGCGCATCGGTCGCGTCTCGCCGACCGAGTACGGCGGAAAGTTGTAGAAGTGCATGTAGCGCTTGTCTTCGAGGGCGACGATGCCGTCGAGCCGCTGCGCGTCGCTCGTCGAACCGAGCGTCGCCGCGGTAAAGACCTGCGTCTGTCCGCGCGTGAAGACTCCCGAGCCGTGAACGCGCGGCACGTAATGCACCTTGCACCAAATCGGACGCACTTCATCGGGCTTACGGCCGTCGGGGCGAACTTTTTCGTCCACGACCATGACGCGAAGTTCGTCTTCCTCCATCGCTTTGATGATTTTGTAAAACTCTTTTGCGGTGGAAGGCGACTCGAGCAACGCCTTGACGTTGTCGTCTTTTTTGCCGCAGCGCGAGAGCGCTTCGTCGACCGTCAGCGTGCCGAACGCGAGCTCGCGCTTCTGCTTGTCGACGACGCGCATCGCTTTGGCGACGTCTTTGGCGAACGATTTGCGCACCCAGCGCTCGAGATCGGCGTCCACGTGCGCGACGGGAAACTCGCGTTTCGCTTTGCCGGCTTTGCGCGCGAGCTCGTCGATCGCGCTGACGATCTTGCGAATCTCTTCGTGCGCGAACTCCACGGCGCCTAAGAAATCGTCCTCGCCGATCTCGTTACCGCCGCCTTCGACCATCATCACCGCATCCGCGGTGCCGGCGATGACGATGTCCATGCCGCCGCTCTCGTACTGCGTGAGCGGCGGATTGCACACGTATGCGCCGTTTTCGTCGCGTCCGACGCGCACCGCCGCGACCGTCTTGTCGAACGGAATGTCGCTCAACGCAAGCGCCGCGCCCGCAGCGCAGACGCCGAGGACGTCGGCGTCGAGCTCGGGATCGACCGAAAAGACGGTTGCGACGATTTGGACGTCGTTGCGGAAACCGTCGGGGAAGAGCGGACGGATCGGCCGGTCCATTTGACGCGAACTCAGAATCGCGTGTTCGGGTGGACGACCTTCACGCTTGATGTAACCGCCGGGAATTTTTCCGGCGGCGTACATTTTCTCTTCGAAATCGCAGGTGAGCGGAAAGAAGTCGATGCCTTCGCGAGGTTTCTCGGAGGCGGTGACGGCGCAGAGCACGACGTTTTGGTCACCATAACGAACCAACGCGGAGCCGTTTGCTTGCTTCGCCAGTTCGCCGGTTTCGATGGTCATCGTGCGCCCGCCGACCGTTAAACTTACGGATTCGGGCACATTTTCTCCTAAATTCGAACTATTTTATTCTTTATTATGACCCGCGTGCATTCGGCAGGGCCGGGCTGCGACCTGCCCTAAACGATGCTTTCCATGCCAACCCTTACTTCCCAGGGCTTGACTGAACTCAAGCTCAAGGCCAACGACGTGCGTCAGGGCATCATCCGTTCGCTGCTCTCCGCCGGATCGGGACATTCGGCCGGCCCGCTCGATATGTCCGACATCTTTACGGCGCTCTACGGTCACCTAATCCGTCATAATCCGCGCGAGCCCGAGTGGTCCGAACGCGACCGGCTCCTGCTCTCGTGCGGACACATCGCGCCGGTCCGATACTCCGCAATGGCAAATTTCGGATACTTTCCGGTCGAAGAACTGCTGACGCTGCGTAAGTTTGGGACGCGTCTGCAAGGGCATCCGGAGCGCGTGCGTTTGCCGGGCGTCGAAACCACGTCGGGGCCTTTGGGTGAAGGGCTGGCGCAAGGCGTCGGCATGGCGTACGGCGCGAAGCTCGACGGTCGGCCGTTCCGCGTGTGGGTCGTGACGTCGGATGCGGAGCATCAGTGCGGGCTGCATTGGGAGGCGGTGCTGACCGGCGCAAAGTTCCGTCTCGACAATCTCACTGCGATCGTCGACCGAAATTTTATTCAGATTGACGGCAGCACCGAAGACGTCATGCCGCTCGAACCGCTCGCGGAAAAGTATCGTTCGTTCAACTGGGAAGTTTTCGAATGCGACGGCAACGACATCGCGCAGTTCATCGAAACCGCCGAACGCGCAATGCGGATCAAAGATAAGCCGCAAGTCATCATCGCCCATACCGTTCCCGGCAAAGGCGTCTCGTTCATGGAGGGCGATTATACGTGGCACGGCAAGCCGCCCAACGCCCAGCAGGCCGAAGAAGCGCTGCGCGAGCTCACGCAAGCGCGTCAAGGAATGGTCGCGCATGAGTAGCGGTACGCGTCTGTTGGACGAGGCGGCAGCCGCGACGCATCTGCTCGATTATCGAGGCGGTGAACTCAAACAAGTTCCGACGCGCAACGGATTCGGCGAAGGCTTGATCGAGGCCGGAACGCTCGACCGAAACGTGCTCGGCATTTGCGCCGACCTTTCCGAATCGACGCGTTTCGAGGGCTTCAAGAAGGCCCATCCGGATCAATACATCGAGATCGGCGTCTCGGAGCAGTTGCTCGTCGCGATGGCCGGCGGTCTGGCATCGGTCGGCAAAATTCCGTGGATAGCGAGTTACGCGATGTTCAATCCGGGTCGCTCGTGGGAGCAAGTGCGCACGATTATGGCCCTCAACGAAACCAACGTCAAAATCGCCGGCGCGCATGCCGGAGTCTCGGTCGGACCCGACGGCGCGACGCACCAGGCAATCGAAGACATCGCGATTATGCGCGTCATCCCTCACATGACGGTCGTGGTTCCTTGTGACTCCGTGCAAACCAAGAAAGCAACGCTCGTGCTCTCGGCACGCTGGGGCCCGGCTTACTTGCGGTTCGGCCGCGAGAAATCGGCCGTCTTCACGACCGACGAGACGCCGTTCGAGATCGGCAAGGCGCAGATCTTCCGCGAAGGCAGCGACGTCGCGATCGTGGCCTGCGGAATTTTGGTCTACAACGCGCTGCTGGCCGCCGACGCGCTAGCGCGCAACGACGGCATCGAATGCCGCGTCGTCAACAACCATACCGTCAAGCCGATGGACGAAGCGGCAATCGTTGACGCGGCCGAAACGTGCGGCGCGGTCGTGACGGTCGAAGAGCATCAGAAGCACGCTGGCATGGGTTCACGCGTCGCCGAGATCTTGGCGCAGCGCCGTCCCACGCCGATCGAGTTCGTCGGCGTCGAAGATACGTTCGGACAATCGGGCGATCCGGTCGAACTGATCGAGCACTATGGCATGGGCGTCGATTCCATCGCCTCCGCCGCTCGCCGCGCCGCAAAACGCAAGAGATAATCGCGGGCTAAGCGGCGGCTCTCGTTCGAGCGAGGACCGTCTGACCGAGCGCCGGACCCGGTGTCATCCTGAGCGTAGCGCCGAAGGCGCGGAGTCGAAGGACGATAGGAGCGTCACAGGATGTGACGCGACGAATGTGTCCGAGCTCGAATGATAACGCCGCTTAGCTTATAGCACTAACGGCGCAGACCGAGTTCGCCAATCAAACTGCGGTAGCGCTCGAGATTCTTTGCGTGCAGATAGTTCAGCAGCCGGCGGCGCTGGCCGACTTGGAGCAAGAGCCCCCGACGGCTGTGATGATCCTTCTTATGGATTTTCAGGTGCTCGGTGAGCTGATTGATCGATGCGGTGAGCATCGCGATCTGCACTT
>JAMXLK010000157.1 GCA_024281075.1 Vulcanimicrobiia bacterium | reverse complement strand
GAGTGATCGAGTTGCTCGATGTGCTCGGCGAGCACGAATCGTCGCGCGCGCTCGAGGCCGAAGCGCAGATAGAGCGCGCCGACGAACGCTTCAAATGCATCCGCGAGCACCGACGTGTTCTCCGCTCCGCCGGCGGCGCGCATTCCGGCGCCGAGCCGCGTCAGGGAACCGAAACCCAGGCGACGCGCCGTCTCGGCGAGTTGCGCGTCGTTGACGATGGCGGCCTTGCGCAGCGTCAGCAAACCTTCGGGTTCTTCGCCAAAGCGTTCGAAAAGCCAGCCCGCGGTAATGCAGCCCAGTACGGAATCGCCCAAAAACTCCATGCGGTCGTTCGAAGCGCCGCCGCGCTCGCGCGCGTAGCTCTGGTGCACGAAGGCTCGCTCGAACGCGCTCAAATCGTCGGCGCGCCGCACTCCGGCAAGTCGAAGCAGCGCGCGCAGGCGACGCCGGTAGTTCTCCCCGCTCATGCTTCGGTTAGGAGCGGACCTTGCCGAAGACGATCACGCTGTTATGTCCGCCAAAACCGAACGAGTTCGATAGGGCCGTGCCGATGTGCGCTTGTCGTGCCACGTTCGGAACGTAATCCAAACGGCATTCGGGATCGGGGAATTCATAGTTTGTGGTGGGCGGCATGATGTCGCGCGCGACGGCGAGCGCCGTGGCAACGCCTTCGATTCCTCCCGCGGCGCCCAAGGCGTGCCCGTGCATGGACTTGGTCGAACTGACGCCGATTTTATAGGCATGCTCGCCGAAAGTTTTTTCGATCGCCTTCGATTCGGCCGGATCACCCATCGGCGTCGACGTGCCGTGGGCGTTGATGTAGTCCACATCCTCCGGCTTGATTCCGGCGTTGGCGAACGCGCGCGCAAACGCCAGCAGCACGCCGTTACCGTCGGGATCCGGGGCGACGAGATCGTAGCCATCCGAGGACTGGCCGTATCCGAGCAGCTCGCAATAGATCCGCGCGCCGCGCGCTTTGGCATGCTCGTACTCCTCGAGGACGAGGATGCCGCTTCCCTCGCCGAGGACGAAACCGTCGCGTTCGCGATCGAAGGGCCGGCTCGCACGCGTGGGATCGTCGTTGCGTGTCGAGAGCGCGCGCATCGAGGCGAAACCGCCGATTGCAAGCGGCGATACGGTGGCTTCACTGCCTCCGGTGATCATGGTGTCCGCGTCGCCGTGCACGATCGCGTTAAATGCCGTCGAGATTGCGTCGTTGGCACTCGCGCAGGCGCTAGCGGCGGCAAAGAACGGCCCTTTAAACCCGTATGCGAGCGAAATATGCGCCGGCGCCGCGTTGGCCATGAGCATGGGAATGAAGAAGGGCGTGACTTTTGACCAGGTTCCGTTCTCGTTTGCCTTATCCGAGTTCAGCCAGAACGTAATGATGCCGCCGATGCCGGTGCCGATCACGCCGCCGACGCGTTTCTTGAACTCCGGATCATCGGGAAGGTTGGCGTCGGCGATCGCTTCACGCGCGGCGACGAATGCGAACTGCGTAAAACGATCCATTCGGCGGGCCTCTTTGCGGCCGATCAGCTCTTCGGGTTTCCAATCTTTTACTTCAGCCGCAATCCGCGCATCAAAGAGGGTCGCATCGAAGGCGGTGATGGGCGCGACGCCCGATTCGCCGGCAATGAGGCGCTCCCAGAATTCATCGCGGGTGTTTCCGACGGGGGTTACGGCTCCCAGTCCCGTGACGACGACGCGTCGGCGGCCGGGCGGCTGGATACTCGAGGCGCTCAAAACTTCAGCAAGTTACGGCGGGCTCCGCGCGCATCCCCGCCGAGGAAAATCTGGTCGATTCCCGCGGGAGGCGCTTGCGCCCGTGAGGGGTCGCTGGCTATAATCAGGGGCTGTCTGCCACAGGGTGTGGGGCACTACTCTTCGCTAAAGGGACGTTATGAAGCGGACGTATCAGCCGCATAATCGCCGGCGCAAACGCGTACACGGTTTCTTGGAACGCATGCAAAGCAAGGCAGGGCGTAAGGTGCTCGCACGCCGCCGGAAGAAGGGGCGTCATCGCCTTACCGTCTGATGCGCCGCTTTGCAGCCCTGACCCGCCAAGCCGATTTCGCTCGCTTGCGGCGGCACGGACGGCGCTGTTCGACGAAGCATCTCGTCATCTACCGCAGTGATTCCGCGGCCGGCGACCCGCGCGCGCTGGTCGGCATCACCGTGAGCAAATCGATCGGAAAGGCCGTGACCCGCAATAAGCTGCGTCGCCGTCTGGCGGCAATACTTCGGGAAACGCTGGCGCACGACGTCGCCATGCGGTTGCTCGTCATCGCTCGGCCGGATGCGGCGCTCGCCGCATTTGCCGATCTCCGTGCCGAGCTGACCTCGGCGCTGCAAGCAGCGTAGACGGAATGCGCCACCTCGCCGTCGCCGTCATACGACTCTATCAGCTGCTGGTTTCGCCGTTGCTTCCCGCGGCGTGCCGGTTCTACCCCAGCTGTTCGCAGTACGCGCTGCTCGCGATCCGTGACCACGGCATTCTGCGCGGCGGCTGGCTTGCCGTGACGCGCCTTGCCCGCTGCAATCCGTGGCATCCCGGCGGGGTCGACCTCGTTCCGCAGCCGACAGGATCGCGACCGTGCATCTGATTCTCGCCACATCGTGGCTCGACGGGATCGTCTCGGTTCTCTACCAGGCCGTCTTGGCAATCGACAAGCCGATTGGCAACCTCGGATGGAGCCTGGTCATCCTCGCGGCGCTGATTCGGCTGGTTTTTTGGCCGCTCAACACGGCGCAGTTCAAAGCATTCCTTTCCATGCAGAAGATCGCGCCGCAACTGAAGCGATTGCAAGAACGCTACAAGGACGACAAGCAAAAGCTGCAAGCGGAAACGATGGCGCTCTACCGCGAGCACAAAGTCAATCCGCTCGCGGGGTGCTGGCCGATGCTGGTTCAGTATCCCGTCATCATCAGCGTCTACTACGTCGTCATGAACCACCGGCCGGATTTCGAGAAACAAAACTGGTTGTGGATCGGCAGCCCGCTTTCGCACGGCGCGCCGCTATCGATCTTCGGCCATCCGATTTTGGCCGCCAGTCTGGCGATGCCCGATCTCATCTTGATTCTGCTTTACGCATTGTCGATGTACTTCAGCGTGCGCTACGTCAGCATGCCGGCCACGGACCCGCAACAAGCGCAGACGCAGCGCATGATGGCCGTGATCTCGCCGGTGATGCTCGGATTCTTAGGATGGAGATACGGATGGCCGTCCGCAATGGTCCTATACTGGTTCGCCTATAACATTTTCACGATGGGACAGCAGTTTTATATGCTTCGCCGGTACCATCAGCCACTCGCGCTCATCGATAGCGAGCACGTTATTACCGCCGAGGGTACGGCCGCGAAGCCCGCGTCTGCAAAGGCGCTTCCCAGCCCGAACGGAGCGGCAAAGTCAAAACCGCCTCGACCGCGGTCCAAGCGCAGAAATAAGCGATAAAGGTCACAATTATGCTCTACGAAGACGATTTTGAATTCGAAGAACAGCCTGCCGATATCCGCGATCGCACGATCGGCGGCCGGACGGGCGGCAAACCCGGAGGCGGCCGCGGCGGCGGCACGCGACGACGACCTGAGCCGCGACAGCGTCGCACCGACGTCCTCGCTACCGCGGAAATTCCCGAAGACGCGAAGCCCGCGGGTGACTTGCTGCGTGACATTCTCGATCGAATGGGCATCGGACCGGTTGACATAGGTTACGTCAAGCGTACCGAGGGCGAGTACCTCGAGGTCAGCGGCCCCCGTTTGGGAATGCTGATCGGGCGCCACGGCAATACGCTCGAAGCGCTCAATCTGATCTTCAATAACTCGTTTAACGCCGGCGTCAAAGCGAATCGCCGTTACTTCACGATCGACGCCGAAGGGTACCGCGCCCACCGTGCCGATCAGCTCAAGAACTTGGCGCTCGCAACGCTCGAGCGCTGCATGCGCGAGCAGAAACCGCAAAAGCTCGAGCCGATGTTGCCGTCGGAGCGCAAGATCGTTCATCTGGCATTGGCAACGTCGGATCTGGTGCGGACCGAATCCGAGGGCGAAGAGCCCGAACGCCGGGTAGTCATTTTCCCGCGCTAGCGGATACGATTGCGGCGATCGCGACGCCGCCGGGCAAAGGCGCCATCGCAATCGTTCGCGTCAGTGGGCCGCTGGTGCCGCAACTCGCCGAGCGCGTCGTCCGCGCAGGCGCCGCGCTGCGGCCGCGGGTCGCCCATCGTGCGACGATCGTTGACGAAGCGGGCGAACCACTCGACGAGGGGCTCGCCATCCTCTTTCCGGCTCCGCATAGCTATACGGGCGAAACCATGCTCGAGCTTCAGATACACGGTTCGCCGGTGCTCGCGCGTGAGGTGGTTCGCGCGCTGCTCGTCTGCGGGGCGCGTCTTGCGGAGCCCGGCGAGTTCACGCGCCGGGCGTTTTTCAACGGCAAGATCGACCTCCGCGGCGCGGCTGCCGTGGCCGACGCGATCGACGCCGAAACCCGTTCGGCCGCGCGCGCGGCCATTGCGAATCTCGGCGGTGGTCTTACCGCAACGGTGGAAGCCGCGCGCCGTGCGCTTTCCGAAATTTTGCAAGAGATTGCGGCCGCGATTGACTTTCCGGATGAAGTGCCCGAACCGCCGCACGCGGGCGTCGAAGCGCGGCTCGCGCCGCTTCTGTCTACCTTGCAACAACTGCGCCGCGATGGCGACATCGGCCGAATAATCCGTGAGGGAGTCGCCGTCGCGATCGTCGGACCACCCAACGCCGGAAAGTCCTCGTTGCTCAACGCACTCCTCGGCACGGAACGTGCGATCGTATCGGACATACCGGGAACGACGCGGGACACGATCGAGGAGCGCATCTTCGTCGACGGCGTCGCGGTGCGGCTGCTCGACACCGCGGGAATCCGAAGCCATGCCGATCGGCTCGAAGCGGCCGGCATCGAACGCACCGAGCGCGCGTTGAGCGCCGCAGGCATCGCACTCGTGGTCATCGACGGATCCGTGCCCTTGTCGAACGAGGCGTTTAAAGTGTTGGAACGCACGCGCGAAGCGGATCGGGTCGTCTTCTTCAATAAAGCCGATCTAGGGACCATAGGTACGCGTGAATACGACGGCTCCAACGCGATCGTCGGCAGCGTGCGGGACGCGGCGTCCCTCGACGTGCTGCGCAGTGCAATCGCGCGAATCGGGTGGGGCGGAGAACGGCTCGATGCGTCTCGCCCCCACCTCGCGGCGCTGTACGAGTTCGAAGCGGTCAACGCGGCGATGGATGCGCTGGAAAGCGCGTGCCGGACGCTTCGTTCCGAGCAGCCTCTCGATTTTGTATCGCCCGATTTACAACGTGCTTTTTCCGCCCTTGGGCATGTGAGCGAGCAGGTGGCTGCCGAAGAAGTTATCGATGGCATTTTTTCGCGCTTCTGCGTCGGCAAGTAGGAGGGAGAAGTCGTTGAAACGGACCCTATGGTTCCTGGCTGCGCTCGTCGCGATCTCGCCCGCAACGCTCCAGGCAAAGACCGGTTCGCGACACGGCGTCACGATTGTGAGCTGTGTCGTCAATTCGAACGGAAGCAATCTCACCAATGGAATCAACGTGGTCTATTACAACACGCACGATTCGCCGGCTACCGAAGTGGATTTCGTCGTCCACTACGGCGGGCACAAATACATTCTGATCGACCGGGGATCGTTCTCACGCGGCGCCCAAATTAATCACAACCTGACCAACGCGCTCACCGGCCAGCCTTGGGACGGCGCGCAACCGAAAAACTGCGCGGTCCAACGCGTGACGCTCGCCGACGGCAGCGTCTATTAGCCGGCAAACGCGAAAGGAGATCGTTCGATGGTTAATGTTCTCACCCGGAACTGGTGGATGTGGCTAGTCCGCGGCATCGCCGCCATAATCTTCGGCATCCTGGCATTCCTTTGGCCCGGACCGACGATCGTCGTCATCGGCATACTCTTCGGCGCGTACGCGCTCGTCGATGGAATCTTTGCAATTTTCGCAACGGTGCGCGCGGCGCAGACTCAGCAACGCTGGTGGCCGTTCCTAATCGAAGGAATCGTCGGAATTCTCATTGCCGCAATAACGTTTTACGACATTCGAATCACGCTGGTCGCGCTCTATTTGACCATCGCCGCATGGGCCTTCTTAACCGGCATCTTCGAAATCGTCGCTGCAATTCAACTCCGCAAGCACATCGCAAACGAAATCTGGCTGATTATCGGCGGAATCGCCTCAATCGCGTTCGGCGCTTTGATGGTGTACTATCCGCTTGCCGGCGCGCTCGCGATCATTTGGCTGATCGCAGCCTACGCGATCGTCTTCGGCGTTTTGATGATCGGCTTTGCCCTGCGCCTGCGCGCGCACGTCGCGACGCCGGCGGCTCCGGCAACGACCTAGGGGACGTCTGAAGAAGTCGCCCAGATGACGGACGACGTCGGCACGATCGTCGTCGGCGGCGGACATGCCGGCGTCGAAGCCGCACTCGCGTCGGCGCGTTTAGGCGTACCGACGCTTTTGCTGACCGGCGATCCGGAGAAGATTTGCACGCTTCCGTGCAACCCGTCGATTGGCGGAAGCGCGAAAGGACAGCTCGTTCGAGAGATCGATGCGCTCGGCGGAGCCATGGCCGGCATCGCAGATCGTTGCAGCTTGCACGCGCGTTTCCTGAACGAAAGCAAGGGCCCGGCGGTGCGAGCGCTGCGTCAGCAGATGGATAAGCCCGCCTATGCGCGCGCCGCCCTCGCATTGCTGCGCGAGCAGCGTAATCTTACGATCGTACGTGCGCTAGTCGATGATCTCATCGTGCACGCGGGAAGCGTTGAAGGCGTCCGCTGTGCCGACGGCCGCGAGTTCCAAGCAAAAAGGGTCATCCTCGCAACCGGAACGTTTCTAGGAGGGAAGTCCTTCCGCGGTGACGACGTTCGCGCCGAAGGCCGCTTCGGCGAGCCGCCCGCAGTCGGGTTGGCCGCGTCACTGCGACGGCTCGGTTTCGCGACGGCGCGGCTCAAGACCGGGACGCCCCCGCGTATCGACAAGAGCAGCGTGGATTTCGATGCGATGCTCTGCCAGGCGCCCAGCCCCGAACCGCTGCTCTTCTCGTATTCGAGTGCGCCGCGTTTCGGTGGGCCGCAGCTTCCATGCCACGTGACCGAGACGAATGCTCGCACGCACGCGCTGGTACGCGAAAATCTGAAGTATTCACCGCTGTACGGACTGGATTTGATTCGCGGAATCGGCCCGCGCTATTGCCCGTCGATCGAAGACAAGGTCGTCAAATTCGCGCACAATCCAACGCACCAAATCTTTATCGAACCGGAAGGGTGGGAGGAGCCGACCCTCTACGTCGGCGGATTTTCGACGTCGTTGCCGGCCGAAATTCAAATAGCGATGCTGCATACGCTGCCGGGATTGGAATCGTGCACGATGTTGCGCGCCGGATATGCCGTTGAGTACGACATGGTACAGCCCACGGAACTCCATGACACGCTGGAAACGCGCCGTATCGGCGGCCTTTATCACTGCGGTCAGCTCAATGGGACGTCGGGCTACGAAGAAGCCGCGGCGCAAGGACTGATCGCCGGCATCAATGCAGCCCGCGCGGCGCTCGGCGACGAGCCCTTGCGTCTCCCCCGATCGCAAGCGTACATCGGCGTGCTGGTCGACGATCTCGTTACCAAAGGGGTCGACGAGCCGTATCGCATGCTGACTTCGCGGGCCGAACATCGCATCGTGCTCCGTCACGACAATGCGGATCTGCGGCTCACCCCTGTCGGCCGCGCGATCGGGCTCGTCCCCGACGATGCCTGGGATGCCTTTCAGGAGCGGCGCGAACGGCTGCGCGCGGCGCGTCAACGCGCTGAAACTACGCGCGTAACTGCGACGAACGTGGGTCGGGAGCGCCTCCCCGCGGGAAGCACGCTCGCCGACGCGCTGCGCCGCCCGAGCCTCAGTTTCGAGATGATTTCGGACCGCTTCGAGCCCCCGCTGCAGCCCGACATCGGCGAACGCCTCGCCATCGAAATCAAGTGCGAGGGTTACGTCCGCCGTGAAGAGCTGGCGATCGAAAAGGCCGCCCGGGCCGAAGGCGTGCTGATCCCCGCAGAGTTGGATTACGCGTCGATTGCCGCGCTGTCGCGCGAAGCGCGCGAAAAATTCGCGCAGCGACGTCCGCGAACGCTGGGGATGGCCGGCCGGATTCCCGGCATCACCCCCTCCGACGTTGCGATCGTCGCACTCTACGTTCACAAGAGCAGCGCCGCGGCCGTCTAAACCTGCGAGGTTGAACGAACTCGAAGGGTTGCTCGAGCCGGCGGGGCTCGATGTTGGGGTACGCGAGCGGCTTGCCCGCTACGGCCTGTTCGTGCTCGAGACCGGCCGGCGCGTCAATCTCACGGGGGCGAGATCCGGGGCGGAAATCGCCGCGCATCTGCTCGATAGCCTGACCGTAATATCCCACGTCGCCGAACCGTACGTCGACGTCGGTTCCGGCGCCGGTTTTCCGGCGGTGCCGGTGGCAATTGCCACCGGCGTGGACGTCACGATGATTGAAGCGACCGCCAAAAAGGCGCGGTTTTTGGAATCGGCGCTGCAGATGCTCGGCATCCGCGGTCGCGTGGTTGCCGAGCGCGTGGAGATCGCCGCCCACCGCCCAGACCTGCGCGAGCGGTTTGCCAGCGGCACGGCTCGCGCGCTCGGGAGCGCGCCGACCGTCGCGGAGCTCGTCCTGCCGTTGATTGCCGTTGGGGGCGTCGCCGTTTTGCAGCGTGGCGCGATCTCAGCGGACGAGCGGCGAGCCCTCGATGATGCGGCGCTCGTTCTCGGCGGAGCGGTCGAGCGCGAGCTTGTTTTGAACGGCGATCGCCGGCTCTTGATCGTCCGTAAAGTACAAACGACGCCGCTGCGGTTTCCGCGCCGCTCCGGCGTCCCGGCTAGGCGGCCACTCTGCGTGATTCCTGAGAAACGTTCCCCGTGAAACAATTGCGGTAGGATGGAGCCGATGTACCGGCTATCCGACCTCGATGCACGCCTCGCCGCGGAGCTGCCGCAGGGCGCGCTTTTTGCCGTGGGCGGCCGAGTGCGCGATGAGATTCGAGCGCGGCTCGCCGGCACGGAGGCCCCTTTGGGCGACGCGGATTACGTGGTGGTCGGCGTTCCGCTCGGTAGCTTGGCCCAACGGCTTGCCGCGATCGGCCGCGTGGACGTTGTTGGAGCCTCGTTCGCGGTCTTGAAACTGACGGTCGCCGGACAGACGGTCGACGTCGCAACCCCCCGGCGGGAACGGTCGACCGGCGTCGGTCACCGGGATTTCGCCGTGGAGAGTGGGCCCGATGTGACGCTGGAGGAGGATCTGGGACGGCGCGACTTCCGCATGAACATGATCGCCCGGGCGCTCCCATCCGGAGATATCGTCGATCCGTTTGCCGGCGAGGCGGACATCCGCGCCGGCCGCATCGATATCGTGACGGCAGCGGCCTTTCAAGAGGATCCGCTGCGGATGTTACGGGCGGCCCAGTTTTCGGCGCGATTCGAATATGCGGTCACGCCGGAGGTTCGCGCAGCGATGGTGGCGGCGGCGCCCCTCGTACGCAGCGTCTCGCCCGAGCGGGTCTACGTCGAATTCGTCAAGCTTATTAATGCAAGTAAGCCATCGGTCGGCTTACTGTTATTGGAGGAGACCGGCGTCTTACGCGAGCTGTTGCCGGAGCTTGCCGAAGGCGTCGGCGTGGAGCAAAACGAGTGGCATGCCTACGACGTTTGGCACCACAGCCTGGCGACCGTTGATGCGGCGCCCCCCGGCAACCTGGCGTTGCGGCTCGCCGCGCTGCTGCACGACGTCGGCAAGCCCAGGACCAAGCAAGGGCCGCACTTCTACCGGCACGAGATCGTCGGTGCCCAGATGGCGCGCGGATTACTCGAGCGTCTCCGGTTCCCGAACGACGTGGCCCAAGCAACCGAGCATCTGGTTCGGCACCATATGTACTCGGCCGATCCTGGACTTACGGATGCGGCTATCCGCCGGTTCATCCGGCGTGTCGGTCCCCGGAATATCGAACACTTGTTCGCATTGCGCCATGCCGATATCAGCGGCAGCGGGCTGCCGAAGCGCGATGGAGGCAACGAGGCATTCGAACAGCGCGTCAGAGCCGAACTCGACCGCAAGCCGGCGTTTTCGATCCGTGAGCTCGCCGTGGACGGCAGCGACGTCATCGCAGCGCTCGTACGGCGCGGCGCTGCGGCACCCGATTTTAAAGGCGACGAACGCGTCGGCGCGGCGCTGCACTGGCTTTTCGAGCAGGTCACCGACGAACCGGACCGTAACGAGCGCACGTTGCTGCTCCAGTTGCTCGAAACGTATCTCGACGGCGAGCGCGGCAGCTTAGGAGAGGCATCCTGAGTCGCGTTATCGCGCTCGTCAATCAAAAAGGCGGCGTTGGAAAGAGCACGACCGCCGTCAATCTCGGTGCGGCGCTCGCCGTGAACGGGCGGCGCGTGCTCGTGGTCGATACCGATCCGCAGGGCAACGCAACGACGGGTTTAGGCATCGATAAATCGCGTTTATCGCACGATATCTACCACGTGCTGATGCAAGAGATTCCGCTGGAACGCGTCATCATGCCGACGGAGCTCGAATATTTGGCATGCGCTCCGGCGACGATTAATCTGGCCGGCGCGGACGTCGAGCTCGTCGCGGCGCTCTCGCGCGAAACCCGCTTGCGTCAAGCCCTTGCGCCGATTCTGTCACGTTACGATTTCGTGCTGCTCGATTCGCCGCCGTCGCTCGGTCTCTTGACGATCAATGCGCTCACGGCCGCGGACGATTGCATCATACCGGTGCAAGCCGAATTTTACGCGCTCGAAGGGCTCGCGCAGCTCACGGGAGTGATTCGGCGCGTGCGTGAAGCGCTCAATCCGACGCTGCACGTCAGCGGTGTGCTCGTGACGATGTTCGATGGCCGGACGCGGCTGGCCGTCGAAGTGATCCGCGATCTGGAGCAATACTTCCCCGAGCAAATTTTCAAGACGCAAATCCCGCGCAACGTTCGTCTTTCCGAGGCGCCGTCGTACGGCAAGCCGGCGATTCTTTTCGACTTGAAGAGCCGCGGCGCGCAGGCCTACCTGGCGTTAGCGCGCGAGATGCTCGAACCCGCCGCACGCGTGGGAAGTCTGTAAGATGACGGTGCAGAAACGCGGCTTGGGACGCGGTTTGGGAGCACTGCTGGGCGAGGGCGCCGTGCCGGTTGCAACCTCGCACGAAATCGTTCGCGAGATTCCCGTCGATGAGATAACGCCGAATCCGTTTCAACCCCGCAAGAGCTTCGACGAAACCGCGCTTGACGAGTTAAAAACGTCGATCGGCGAATACGGCGTGCTCGTTCCCATTATTGTGCGCCGGCGCGACGACGGATACGAGCTCGTTGCGGGGGAGCGGCGCTGGCGGGCCTGTGCGGCATTGCGGCGACCGACGATCCCCGCCATCGTACGCGCCAGCGACGATCGTCAAACGCTCGAGTTCGCGATCGTCGAGAACCTGCAGCGCGAAAATTTGAATCCCTTGGAAGAAGCCGCCGGCTTCCAATACCTCATCGACGAGTACGATCTCACCCAGGACGAGCTCGCGCACCGGCTCGGCAAAAGCCGCCCGGCGGTTGCAAATGCGCTGCGTCTCTTAAGCTTGACCGATCAGATCAAGGTCATGCTTGTCGACGGCAGGCTCTCCGCCGGTCATGCCCGAGCGCTGCTCGCCGTGCCCGAAGAGCACCGGCTCTCGCTCGCGCAGCGTGCGGTGAGCGAAGGTTTGACGGTCCGAGCGCTGGAGCGCTTGGCCGCCGCGCCGAGCACGCCGAAGAGTGCGACGACGGCACGCGAGCTGAACGCCGACGAACGAACCTTTGAAAGCAGACTACGCGAGCGGTTCGGGACACGGGTCGCGCTGATTCGGCAGAATCGCGGCGGCCGGATCGAGTTTCGATTTACTAACGACGACGAGCTTATACGTCTCGGCGATCTTTTGCTCGGTAGTGAGGACTCGGCCTAATGTTTCCTTTTTCGCGCATTATCGCCGTTGTTATGGCAGCCGTACTCTGCTTTGCGTTTCTCGTTCCCATGTCGTTGGCGCATCATTACTCCGCGCTCGCCGTCTTTATCGTCGTCGTGTTTTTCGCGTATCTCGGTGCGAACGTTTGGCTGTGGGATCGGATGCGTCGACGCTAGCAACGCAGTCGCAGCGCCGCGCGCTGCTGCACGGCATCTACGTCATCATCAACGCAAGCCCACGCGTGCACGAGCTGGCGCGCGCGGCACTCGACGCCGGGGTGCGCATCGTGCAGTATCGTGCTAAAGGCGGAATCGTGGTATCGGACCTGAAGCGGCTGCGAGAACTCACTTTAGAGCACGAGGCGTTGCTGATTCTCAACGACGACTGGCGCGCCGCCAATGAATTCGGCTGCGACGGCGTCCACCTCGGTCCGGATGACGAGGGATTCGCGCACGTCGCAACGGTGCGCAAAGCGCTGCCCAACGCTCTTATTGGGCTTTCGTGCGGCAACATGGAGGAAGTACGCGCGGCAAACGACGCCGGCGTGGATTATCTCGGCGTCGGCTCCGTTTACGCCACGCTCTCGAAGACCGACGCGGGTTTGCCGATCGGAGCGGTCGCACTGCACGAACTCGTGGTCGCGGCGCGCGTACCCGTTGCGGCAATCGGCGGAATAACGGCGGCAGCCATACCCCAGGTGCGTCACAGCGGCGCAGCGATGGCGGCGGTGATTTCGGCCCTTTCGGCCGCGACGGACCCGGCGCGCGCAGCCCGCGAACTCGTGGAGGCTTGGAACGCGTGATCGTCCTCTCGATCGGAACGACGCATCCGTGGAACGTTGCCGGCGTGGGCCGCGACCTAATTGTCGGCTGCGAGCTCGGCGCTCGGGTTTTTACCGCCGTTGCAGCGGTCAGCGCGCAAGACGGCCGCGGCGTTACTGCGTTGGAAGCGGTTCCCGCAGGCACGCTCGCGGCACAGCTGGCCGCACTGCCGTGGGACTCTGCCGGCTCGGTCCGCATCGGCGCGCTGCCGACGCTCTCGGCAGTCCGCGCCATCGCCGAGCCGCTTCGCTCACGGCCGTGGCTGCCGGCGGTCGTCGATCCGGTGCTGCGCGCCACCCGCGGCGGCGACCTCGGCGATGCTACCGCGGCCTACGGCGTTCGCGACGAACTGGCGACGCTCGGCAGCGTCGTGCTGACGCCCAACGTGGACGAAGCGGCATTCCTGCTCGGCCGCTCCCCGATCGAACGCGGCGAGCTTGGCTCCGCGGCACAGGCACTGCAGGCTCGCGGCCCTGCGGCAGTACTGCTCAAAGGCGGGCATCTAGACGGCGAGCCCTGCGACGCGCTGGCCACAACCGCCGGGGTCGAACTTTTCTGCGAGCCTCGGATCGCCGGTGCGATGCACGGCACCGGCTGCACGCTCGCGATGGCGCTGGCGTGCGAGCTCGCGGGCGGAAGACCGATCGCGCACGCGGTGCGCGCGGCGCGCGCGTACGTTCGCGCGCAGCTCGCAAGGCATTGAGGGCCGCGAGGTAACATTCACGCGCGAATGACTCAGACGGTTGCGCGAAAAGCGCGCGTCATGTCCGGCATGCGTCCGACGGGTGAGCTTCATCTCGGGCACCTCGTCGGCGTGCTCACGCAATGGGCGCAGTATTCCGAAACTGCCGACGCCTTCTTTGAAATCGCCGACTTGCATGCCTACACGACCGACTTCGAAGATCCGGGGAAGATCCGCGGCGCACGCAACGCCATGGTCGCCGCATGGCTTGCGGCCGGCGTCGATCCGCAAAAATCCACAATCTTTCTGCAGTCCGGCGTTCCGGAGATTTGCGAGCTCGAGACGCTGCTCGGCATGATCACGCCGCTCTCGTGGCTCGAACGCGTTCCAACGTACAAAGGCCAGATCGAGGCGCTCGGGACCCAGATTGCGACCTATGGGTTTCTCGGCTATCCCTTGCTGCAGCTATGTGACATCGCAATTTTCCGCGGCGAATACGTTCCAGTCGGGCGCGATCAAGTGGCGCATCTGGAGTTTGGGCGTGAAGTCGTGCGCCGCTTCAACTATCTGTACGGCGACGGACGAGAAATTCTAACCGAACCGCAGCCGACGCTTTCGGAATTTCCCGAAGTCCCCGGCACCGACGGGCGTAAGATGAGCAAGTCCTACGACAACGCGATCCTCATCGGCGACGATGAAGCGACGACCACGCAAAAAGTGCGCGGCATGCTCACCGATCCGCAGAAAATCCGCCGCGGCGATCCCGGGCGCCCGGAAATTTGCCCGCTCTTCGCGCTCTGGCGCTTCGTCAATCCGCTCAAAGTCGACGGCGTCGCCGCGGCATGCCGCTCGGGGGCGCTCGGCTGCGTGCAAGATAAAACGGACTTTGCAGAGCAGCTCAATGAGTATTTGCGTCCGGTACGCGAGCGGTACGCAACGTATCGCGACGACCCCTCGCTGGTCGAGCGAATCGTCGCAGAAGGCACGCAGCGCGCAAGAGAGATTGCCAGCGGCGTTCTCGTGAACGTCAAGCACGCAATGAAGCTAATCTAGCCGCGGCTTTCCAACGCGCCGTCATACCAACGAGCGTTCATCTCAATGTGTCATCCTGAGCCGGCCGCGTCGAAGGGCGAAGCGGCACCTCATCGATTAGGCCGGGTCCGCTCGAACACGGACACATTCGTCGCGCGACATCCTGTCGCACTCCTATCGACTGCCTCGCGCCTCTCGCCCGGCGCTCGGTCAGACGGTCCTTTGTTCGAAAGGAACCCCCCGCCTAATCGACGCGCGTAATCAAGATGCGGGCATTATATACTTGGCAAAACTGAAAAGCCAAGCGTATAGTAGCTCGGCGACAGGGCAGCGAATCCAAGCCGTGGCATGGGAAACCTACTGCCCGCCATAAGGTACGGCCCGATCATCCCGTTCC
>JAMXLK010000156.1 GCA_024281075.1 Vulcanimicrobiia bacterium | reverse complement strand
CCCAAGCGGATCAGGCTGCTCAAGAATAGATTGTGAACGCGGAACTGCAGCGCGCGATTGAAGTGCCGGAGCACGCCGCGCGCCACGATAACGTGAAATTCGTTGAGCGAACCATCGGTAACGAGGCTATGCTTCGCGAAGATGATGTGTCGCTTCACGTCTTCGCCGAAGCTCACGCTGCCGTCGCGGGCGTCGCAGAGATCTGCAAGCGGAACGCCTGCGCCGGTCGCGGCGTAGGCGATGCTCGGATTGTCGCCGGTTTCGAATTCGTAGGCGCCGTTTCGCGCCGCAGCGAGTGCGGTTTCGCTCGCGTCGGTTGCGTAAATCATCGTCCGCTCGAGCAGTTCTTCTTCTTCGAGCAGCGCGGCAATGGAGTAGGCGTCTTCGCCGCACGCACAATTCGGTATCCAGATGCGCGTAAACGAATACGTGCGCAGCAGCGGGACGATTTGGCGCCGAAAGACGCGGAAAAACGAAGGATCCGCGAAGAGGCGCCCGTGACCGCCCGACATCGCAAAGATGAAGCGGGATAGTGCGTCGCGATCGTGCAGCAGGCGCTCCTGCAGTCCAGAGATCGTCTGCACGCCCTCCGCCCGCATGCGATCGTCGACGCGCCGCTTCAGCGTGACCTGCGCGTAGTCGGTGAAGTCGTGACCGCTGAAGCGCTGAACCGCCTCGAGCAACAGCGTGAGCTCGAGGTCGATCAGCGCGTCGTCGCGCGTCGTTTCGGCGATCTCCGAGGTTACCGGTTCAGCCATACACGCAGCAGCGAAATGAGCTGATCCATGTCGACGGGTTTGCTGATATACTCGGACGCCCCGGCGGCAATGCAGGCTTCGCGGTCGCCGCGCATCGCTTTCGCCGTCAACGCGATGATCGGCAGATCGGCAAAGCGGCGGTCGGCGCGAATGCGCCGTATCGTTTCGTAGCCGTCGAGTTCCGGCATCATGATGTCTATTAACGCAATGTCGACGTTGGGCGTTGCGTCGAGAATGTCGATCCCTTCTTGTCCGCTCTCCGCGCTGAGGACTTCCATCGCACACTCCTCGAGCGCGCTGCGCAGCGCGAAAATGTTGCGGGTGTCGTCATCGATGATGAGCACCCGATTACCGGCCAGCGACGGTCCCGGGAAGAGCGCCACGTCGACCGTGCCGCGCTTGCTGGCGGGAAGCTTCGATTCCACCTGGTTGAGGAAGAATCGCGCTTCTTCCAGCAGGCGCTCCGGGGCCATGGCATCCTTGACGATGACGGTCTCGCTGAGCTCGGCGAGCTTGAGCTCTTCCTGACGCGTGAGATCGCGCGCGGTGTAAACGATGATTGGGACCCCGACACCCTCCGGTTTGCCGCGCATCTGCGCGATGAGCTCGTCGCCGGCCATGTCCGGAAGTCCCAGATCGACAACGACGCAATCAAAGTGCTGCGCCTCCATTGCCTCAAGCGCTGCCGCAGCGCTGCTCACTGCCGTGACTGCGACCTCGCCGCTCTCGATCATGTTGATCATCGCGTTGAGCTGCGTCATATCGTCCTCGACGAGCAGCAAGTTCTTCGACCGCTTGCCGCCGTATCCGAGCAGCGAATCGAAGGTTTGGGTCAGCGCCTCTTCCGTCACCGGTTTCTTGAGATGCGTCACGGCGCCGAAGTCCAGCGCGCGCTGCCATTGTTCCGCGCCCGAGATGACGTGCACCGGGATATCGGCGGTGGCGGGATCGTCCTTGAGCTCTTGCAGCAGACTCCAACCGTCGGCGTCGGGAAGCGTGATGTCGAGGGTGATCGCGTCGGGCCGGAAGCGCCGCGCGAGTGCCAAACCTTGCGCCGCCGAGAGCGCGACGATGGCCTTGAAACCCCGGTCGCGCGCGAGCCCGAGCAAGATCCGCGCGAAGACGAGATCGTCCTCGATGATGAGCAAAACGCGATCGATCGTCTCGATCCGCTCGCGATCGTCGTCGATGTCGTGATGCGGACGCTCTTCAGCGGCGGTGCGCGGAACCGGCCGCACGATGCGCTGCTCCACGCCGTCGGCGATTGCAACGGTGCGCTGAACGACGGTCGTCAAGACGTTGCGCTCGAGCGGATGGTAGAACGTGAAGGTCGACCCCTGTCCCATCGCGCTGTGAACGGTGATTTCGCCTCCCAGCAGCGCCGCGATTTCGCGGCTGATCGCGAGGCCGAGTCCGGTGCCGCCGAACTTGCGGGACGTTCCCATGTCCGCTTGTTGGAAGGCCTCGAAGATGACGTTGAATTTATCTTGCGGGATTCCGATTCCGGTGTCGGTCACGGCGAACGCGACCGCCGGCCCGGTGATTCCGGCGATGCCGTGGTCGCGGACGTGCTTGATGTCGAGCGTGACGCTGCCGTCGGTCGTGAACTTGAAGGCGTTGGAGAGCAGATTCTTGAGGATCTGTTGCAGCCGAGTCGGATCGGTCAGCAGCGTCTTGGGAAGTTCTTCGTCGCAACGCATGATGAAGTCCAGATTCTTGTCCTGGGCGATTTGATCGAACGTGCGCTCGACTTCGTCCTGGATTTGAACGATCGCGATCTCTTGCAGGTCGATCGACGTCGTGCCGGATTCGATCTTGGAGAGATCCAGAATATCGTTGATGAGCCGCAGCAGGTCGGCGCCGGCCCCGTGTATCGCCTGAGCAAACTCGACTTCTTTGGGCGACATCCGTCCGCCGGCGTTCTCAGAGAGCTGCCGCGAGAGGATCAGAAGGCTGTTCAGCGGCGTACGCAGCTCGTGCGACATATTAGCCAGGAACTGCGATTTGTATTTAGACGTAAGCGCGAGCTGCTCGGCCTTGCGCTCCAGCTCTTGGCGCGCTTCGTCGATCTCGCGCGTCCGGCGCTCGACCTCGGCGTTGCGCTCCTGTAAGAGCCGCGCCTTCTCTTCCAGCTCGTCGTTGGTGTGCTGCAGCTCCATCTGCTGGCTTTGGAGCTCGGTGGTGAGCGCCTGCGATTGCTTGAGCAGCTCTTCGGTACGCATCGAAGCGCCGATCGTATTGAGCGTGACGCCGATCGATTCGGTCAGCTGCTCCAAGAAAAGCATGTGGGTTTCGCTGAAGTGGCTCGACGATGCCAGCTCCATCACGGCTTTGACGTCGCCTTCGAAGAGCACCGGCATCACGATGAGCGAGAGCGGACGCATCGCGCCGAGGCCCGAACCGATCGTGATGTAATCGCTCGGAACTTCGGTAAGCACGATGCGGCGCTTCTCGAGGAAGCACTGCCCGACTAATCCTTCTCCGGGACGAACGATCGCTGCCGCCGCCTTACGTTTGGAAATCGCATAGCTGGCGATGAGGCGCAGCTGCGTATCGTCGCCCACCGGCTCGCTGACGTACAGCGCACCCGCCTGCGCATCGACGAGCGGCGCAATTTCCGACATGATGAGGCGGCTGACGGTCTTGAGGTCGCGCTGGCCCTGCAGCAGAGCGGTGAAGCGTGCGATGTTGCTCTTGAGCCAGTCCTGTTCGGTATTCTTGCGCGTCGTGTCGCGAAGGTTTTGAATCATCTCGTTGACGTTTTCCGTCAACTGCCCGACTTCGCCACGCGCCTCGACCTCGATCGCTCGCGACAAGTCGCCCTTCGTGACCGCCGTTGCGACCTCGCCGATCGCGCGGATTTGCGACGTGAGCTGCGCCGCCAGCTGGTTGACGCTGTCGGTCAGATTGCGCCAGAGACCGGCCGCACCGGGAACCTCGGCTTGTCCGCCAAGCTTGCCTTCGAAGCCGACTTCCCGCGCCACCGTCGTTACTTGGTCGGCAAAGGTTGCTAGCGTGTCGATCATGCCGTTGATCGTCTCTGCAAGCTGCGCGATTTCGCCGGCCGCCTGCAGCGTGAGCTTCCGTTTGAGATCGCCGTTGGCGACGCCCGTGACGACTTGCGCGATTCCGCGAACTTGCGAAGTAAGATTCGACGCCATGAAATTAACCGAGTCGGTAAGATCCTTCCACGTGCCGCTCACGCCGGGGACGCGCGCTTGGCCGCCGAGTTTTCCTTCGGATCCGACCTCGCGCGCGACGCGCGTGACCTCCGAAGCAAACGCGTTGAGCTGGTCGACCATCGTATTGATCGTGTCTTTCAGCTCCAGAATCTCACCCTTGACGTCGACCGTGATCTTCTTCGACAGATCGCCGTTTGCGACGGCGGTGGTAACCTTTGCAATGTTACGCACCTGCGACGTAAGGTTCGAAGCCATCCGGTTTACGGAGTCGGTAAGATCCTTCCACGTGCCTGCGACGCCGCGCACTTGCGCTTGTCCGCCGAGGCGGCCTTCGGAACCAACCTCGCGAGCCACGCGCGTGACTTCCGACGCGAACGCATTGAGCTGATCCACCATCGTATTGATGGTATCTTTCAACTGCAAAATTTCGCCGCGTACGTCCACCGTGATTTTTTTCGACAAGTCGCCATTTGCGACGGCCGTCGTAACGTCGGCAATGTTGCGGACCTGCGAGGTGAGGTTCGATGCCATGAAGTTGACCGAGTCGGTCAAGTCCTTCCAAGTTCCGCTGACGCCGGCAACCTGCGCCTGCCCCCCGAGCTTTCCTTCAGAGCCGACTTCGCGCGCGACCCGCGTGACTTCCGAAGCGAAGGCGTTGAGCTGGTCGACCATCGTGTTGATCGTATCTTTGAGCTCGAGTATTTCACCCTTGACGTCGACGGTGATTTTACGCGAAAGGTCGCCGTTGGCGACGGCGGTCGTGACGTCGGCGATGTTGCGCACCTGCGAGGTGAGATTCGATGCCATGAAATTGACCGAATCGGTAAGATCCTTCCAAGTGCCGCTGACGCCGACGACCTGTGCCTGGCCGCCGAGTTTACCCTCGGAACCGACTTCGCGCGCGACGCGCGTCACTTCCGACGCGAACGCGTTGAGTTGGTCCACCATCGTGTTGATGGTTCCTTTGAGCTCCAGGATCTCGCCGCGCACGTCGACGGTAATCTTCTTGGAGAGATCGCCTTTGGCGACGGCGGTCGTTACCTCGGCGATGTTGCGAACCTGATTCGTAAGATTGCCCGCCATCGTGTTAACGGAGTCCGTTAAGTCCTTCCAAGTACCCCCGACCCCTTTGACGACCGCCTGACCGCCGAGGCGTCCTTCGGAACCGACTTCGCGCGCGACGCGCGTCACCTCCGATGCAAAGGCGTTGAGCTGGTCCACCATCGTGTTGATCGTGTTCTTCAGCTCCAAGATCTCGCCGCGAACGGCGACGGTGATCTTCTTCGAGAGGTCACCGTTGGCGACGGCCGTCGTGACGTCGGCAATATTACGAACTTGCGACGTCAGGTTCGATGCCATGAAATTAACCGAGTCGGTCAAGTCCTTCCAAGTTCCGCTGACGCCCGCAACCTGTGCCTGGCCGCCGAGTTTTCCTTCGGAACCGACTTCACGCGCGACGCGCGTCACCTCCGATGCAAAGGCGTTGAGCTGGTCCACCATCGTGTTGATCGTGTTCTTCAGCTCCAAGATCTCGCCGCGGACGTCGACCGTGATCTTCTTCGACAAGTCGCCCTTCGCGACGGCCGTCGTGACGTCGGCGATGTTGCGAACTTGCGACGTGAGGTTCGAGGCCATGAAATTAACCGAATCCGTCAAGTCCTTCCAAGTGCCGCTGACGCCTTGCACCTCCGCCTGTCCGCCGAGCCGGCCTTCGGAGCCGACTTCACGCGCGACGCGCGTCACTTCGGAAGCGAATGCATTGAGCTGATCGACCATCGTGTTGATCGTCGCTTTGAGCTCGCGAATTTCGCCGCGCGCGTCGACGGTGATCTTTTTCGAAAGGTCGCCGTTGGCGACCGCGGTGGTGACTTCGGCGATGTTGCGGACTTGGGAGGTGAGATTGCCGGCCATCGTGTTGACCGAGTCGGTGAGATCCTTCCAAGTGCCGCCGACGCCGGCGACCGCGGCCTGGCCGCCGAGTTTTCCTTCCGAGCCGACTTCGCGCGCGACACGCGTCACCTCCGACGCAAAACCGTTGAGCTGGTCGACCATCGTGTTGATCGTGTTTTTGAGCGCGAGAATCTCGCCTTTGACGTCGACGGTAATCTTCTTCGACAGGTCGCCCTTTGCAACGGCGGTCGTCACGTCGGCGATGTTCCGAACCTGGTTGGTGAGATTGCCGGCCATTGTGTTGACGCTGTCGGTAAGATCTTTCCACGTTCCGCCGACACCTTTGACGACGGCTTGTCCTCCGAGTTTGCCTTCCGAGCCTACCTCGCGCGCAACGCGCGTCACTTCCGACGCGAAGGCGTTGAGCTGATCGACCATCGTGTTGATGGTGCCTTTGAGCTCGAGAATTTCGCCACGCGCCTCGACCGTGATCTTCCTCGAAAGATCTCCGTTGGCGACGGCAGTCGTCACGTCGGCGATGTTGCGCACTTGATTGGTGAGGTTGCCGGCCATCGTGTTGACGCTGTCGGTCAGATCCTTCCAGGTCCCGCCGACGCCTTTCACGACTGCCTGGCCGCCGAGCTTTCCTTCGGATCCGACTTCGCGCGCCACGCGAATGACTTCCGAAGAGAACGCGCTGAGCTGATTGACCATCGAGTTGATCAGCCGGCTCGAGCGCAAGAACTCGCCTTTGAGCGGTCTGCCGTTGATTTCGAGCGCCATGGTTTGCGAGAGATCGCCGTTGGCCACCGCGCCCAGAACGCGGCCCGCCTCGGCCATCGGCTGCGTCAAATCGCCGATGAGCTGGTTGACCGAACCCACGAAACCTTGCCACGCGCCGCCGACGGCGCCCAGCGAGGCCCGTTGTGCGATGCGTCCTTCACGGCCGACAACGACGCTGACGCGCTCGAGCTCTTTGGCCAGACCGGCGTTGAGCTCGATGCAATCGTTGAACGCCTCGGCGATCTCTCCGTCAATCCCTGAAAGGTCATGCGGTAAGCGAACGGTGAAGTCGCCACGCCGGAATGCACGCAATGCAGCAAGAAGCCGGCGCTGGCCGAGAACGTTATTCGACTCGCGTCGAGAGGCAATAGTCGGCATGATACCTCCACAGGGTAGCCCTTGGTTTGTTCCCGCATCGGGGCTGGATGTAACGACGGAGGTTTGAGTTTGACGGAAGCGGGAAACGAACGTTTGGTGCGCTCGCTTGACCCGGCGGAGCGCCTCGAGCACGTGCTCGACCTTTTGCTTGGGGCAGGCCGCACATTGACGCGTTCTGAGAATCTTAGCGATGCGCTCTCGTACATCGCCGATTCTGTCGCGACCAATTTTGCCGACTACTGCGAGATTGAATGCGCGCCAAGCGCGGGGGACGAGGTGCGCGTCAGCGCCGGCACGATGCCGCCGAACTTTGACAAAGCGGGATCGATGACGCAACATCTCAATGACGGACGCCGTACCTTTGGAACGCTTCGCTGTGTGACCGGTTCGCCCGACGGTTTCACCGACGTCGTGCGCAAAGCCGTGAAAATCTTGGCGACGGAGGTCGGCGTCGTGCTCGCCGCACGCGCGATGACGCAGCGCGAGCATCGCGTCGCAGACCGCCTTCAGCGCGCGCTCTTACCGGAGAAACTGCCGGCCCTCGATGGCACGCAATTTTTTGCCGCGTACCGTCCCGCAAGTGACGAAGCCGAAGTGGGCGGCGACTGGTTCGACGCATTCGCGTTGCCGAACGGCCGAGTCGCGGTCTCGGTCGGAGACGTTGCCGGCCACGGTCTGGAAGCGGCCGTCATCATGGGCGAAGTGCGGCAGGCGATTCGAACTGCCGCAGTCGCAGCCGAAAGCGCTTCGGCCGTGCTCGACTACGTCAACCGCATCGTTTTACTGCGGCAGTCTCTGGGGATCGTGACCGCGCTCTTCGCAATCTACGATCCCGCAACGGGCGAGCTGCGCTATGCCTGTGCGGGACATCCGCCGCCGCTTCTCGCGCTTGCGAACGGCCCGGTCCGCGCGCTGCCCGCGGGAAGTCTTCCATTGGGTTGCCGTGACGAGCTGCAAAGCCGGGAATGGACCTTCACCATCCCCGAGCGTGCCCATATGGTCTTTTACACCGACGGTCTCGTCGAAAACGATCGCGATCTGATCGGCGGCGAGCGTCGGCTGCTCGATACGGTGCGGCAGCTGCTGTGCGAGGCGGGGGCGAGCGACGAGGAGCGCTCCGACCCGGCGCTGGCGTTGCAGGAACGAATCTTCGCGCGCGTTTCGAATCGCGACGATGCGGCCGTGCTCGTATTGTCGCGTACCGCACCGGTTCCGTATTACGTCTTTTCGGCCGTTCCGGTCGTCGCAGCGCTCTCGCGCGCCATCGTCGCGGAGAGACTCGACCGGCTGGGCATCGAGGGAGAGCGCCGCTTCGGCATTCTCGTCGCGCTTGGCGAAGCCGTCGCCAATGCCATCGAGCATGCGTACCGCGATGCAGATCCGGGACCGATCCGGCTCGAGCTAACCGACGAAGGAAAGCATTTCGTTCTCTGCGTTGAGGACTTTGGGCGCTGGCGACCATTTGTGCGACGCGAAGAACGCGGCCGCGGCATCGAGATGATGCATGCGTTCATGGACCGCGTTCAAATCCAATCGACCCGCGCATCGACGCGGATCGTCCTCAAAGCCGCTTACGGCTCGTAACTCGAGCGAACGGTCGGCGAAGAGGTCGGATCGGGCGGCGTCGCTTGCGGTCCCGGCGTGGCGTTGGGCTCCACGACGAAAACGTCTTTCATTCCGGAATGATAGTGGAACGCGCAGCCGATCAGATAAATGCCCGGCTTGGCGAGCGTCACGGTGACGGATTTACCCGGCTTGAGAATACCGCTCGCGTAACCCATCTGTAGAATCGATCCGCCCTGCTTGTTTTTGGGCAGCTTCGGATTTCGTGGAAAGAGCGCCGGCGGACGTTTGATGACTTTGACGACGTCCAGCGTGTGCTCGATGTGATGCGAAAGATTCAGAATCGTGATCTTCGTGTGCGGTTTGAAGCCGAGGGCTTGTGAGTAGAGACGCTGCGTGTATCCGCCGAGCGTCGCTTTCCAATGCACCGACCGAATCGTGCCGAGACCTTCGCTGGGAAGCTCTTCGCCGACGGTGTCCTTCGGAACCGTGGCAAATATCGCGACGTTAGGATCTATTTGCGGCAGCGGGACGACGTCGACGCCGTTACCGGGAGCGGGGCCGACCCCGCGGCCGCCGCACGCGCTTACGGCTAGGCCGGCAACGGCCAACCCGACCGCCAAAAGCTGTCTAACCATGCCCCCAACCTACTAGCGAGGCGTAAAGAAAGTATGAACCCTACACGGCTTACGGTGCGAGCCTGAGGCGAAGCGTCGTTTCGGTGCTGCGCAGCGAGACGGGGTCGGTCGCCGTAATGCGGACGGTCACGGTCTGCTGTCCGGGCATCGTCGTCAGCGAGACGTCGAGCCGAAAGTTGCCTCTCGGCCCGGCGGTCGTCGTGCCGTTGAATTGCCCGGTCCATGATGGTGACGCTCCGGCCGTCACCCGCACCGTGGCGTTCGGTATGGTGCTGCCGCTCAGCGTGAAGTCGCGCGCCACCGCGGTGTTTGGCGCCGGCTGGTTGATCGTCAGAGAAATCGGCTCGCGCGCGACTCTGAACGACCACGAGCGATCGAATCCGGCGCCGTCGCGTCCGCGCCCGGCGACGCGCACCGTGTGCGAGCCGAAATCCAGCGGCGCGGGCGGCCTGAACGAAAATCCGGTCGACGATACGCCGCTCTGCATGGTGCGGTTCGCGCCGTCGAGCCAGACGCGCACGCTGTCCGCGAAGACCTCGCGTGAAAATTCCGCGGATATGACCGCAAACCGATTGGTGATCTCGCTGTCGGGCACCGGGCGCTGGTTGCGCAACCGAACTTCGGGCGGCGGCATTGGCGGCCGCGGCGGCGGCGGTACCGGCCGCGGCGGAATCGGAGGCGGCACCGGATGTGCGAGCTCGATCGCGACGACCCGCGTCGAGTTGTCGTAACCAACGTTCGCACCGAGCGATTGCGCGATGAAGCGCAGCGGCACGTAGGTCGTGGCGCCCACGATAAACGGCGCAACGTCGAGCGTTTGGACCTGACCGTTCAGCGTCGCCTGCGTGGAACCGATATGCAGCTGCATCGTCGTACCGCCCTTGGTCGCATTGATCGTCCCGGCCGAGTACACGACGGTTGCACCCAAGCGCTCGAAGATGCCGCGCAGTGGGACAAAGACGCGTCCGGTGCGCTCGATCGGACCGGGACTGAGGGCGAGCGGCTGGCCGTTGACGGTAACGCTGACTTGCTGCGCCGCAGCCCGCACCGCAATGCTCACCGCGAGGAGGGCACAAAAGAGAGCGGCCTTCTTCATCGGTCCGAAGTTTCAACGCGAGCGGGCGGCCACTCTCCTTAGTGGGTAGAATTCGGCCCCATGGCCGATTCCCGCATCAATCCGACGAACTACGACGCGATCCCGACGTATTCCGATAAGCGCGAGGAGTGTGTTCATGCCGTCATCGAGACGCCGGCGCTCACCCGCCACAAATATGCTTTCGTTCCGACGTACGGCATCTTTATGCTCAAACAGACGCTGGCGGAGGGTCTCACCTGGCCCTACGATTACGGTTTCGTTCCGCAGACGCTAGCCGACGACGGCGATCCGACCGACATTATCGTCATCAACGACGCCCCAACGTTTACCGGGTGTCTGCTCGAAGTACGAATTCTCGGCGGAATACTTCTTAAGAAAAACGGCGTCGTAAACAACCGGCTCGTGGGGTGTCTTAAGAAACAAGACGGCGTGACGCTCAAGACCGATGCGTTCGAAAAGCTCTCGGACGTTCCCAAAGATACGATGGAGGGCATCGAACGGTTTCTCGTCGAGTATTCGGTGGAAGAAGGCAACAAGATCGAGTACAAGGGAACCTGCTCGCGTAAAAAAGCCTTTGCGATGATCGAAGAGGACCGCAAGCGCCGCAAGAAACGCACGCAGTAATTCGAGCGGGATAGCCAACAATTACCATGCCCCGCCGGGGGCGGGAAAAACGCGCCGGACCTCAAAAGTCAGGGGTTTCCCAGACTTCTTTTTGCCTTGGAGGTTCGCGTGCGCATCAGCTTGAGATCGGCACTCATTACATTTGCCGCGGTCGCGGCCGTCGGCGTCGCGGGGTGTTCCGGAAGCCGATCCCTTCTACCGAATACGTCGCCGGCGGGCTTGTCTCCGCAGGCGCTCGACGGATGGCGCGCGAGCCATCGCGCCGGTACCGTTGTCAGGCTTGCCAATCAACCGCCGACCGGAATGCAGTTGGAATGGCTGATGACCGATGGTTCGATTCTTGCCCAGAGCGCGTCGAACTGGAGCAACTTCTATCGCTACGTTCCGGATTCAAAAGGTAACTACGCGAGCGGAACGTGGAGCCAGGTCGGTTCGCTTCAATCGGGATACGGTCCCGATGCGGCAGCCTCAGACGTCCTGGCCGACGGCCGATTCGTAATCAGCGGCGGCGAGTACAACTCGCCCGGCAACGGATACCAACTGCAGCTGACGAACCTCGGCGCCGTCTACGATCCGGTCAAAATGAAATTCACCGCACTCGGACATCCGAAAGGCTGGAAGTGGATCGGCGATTCGCCGTCGACGGTGCTGCCCAACGGACGACTTCTGTTAGGTCAAAAATTAACGAACAAGGATGCGGCGCTCATTCCCAAGACGCTCAAATGGAAGAAGATGCGCGACGCCGGCAAAGCGGACTTCAACGCAGAAGAGGGCTGGACGCTGCTGCCGGATGGAACGATTCTCACCGCGGACGTGAAGAACGCGCCGAACTCCGAGATCTACGATCCCTCCACGCAAAAGTGGTCGACCGCCGGTTCGACGATCGTCGATCTTCACTCGCCGTCGCCGTACGGGTGTCTGCTGTACGGCCCGAGTCTCTGCTACTATCCGCCGGGCGAAATTGGCCCGTCGATTCTGCGGCCGGACGGAACGGTGTTTTACACCGGCTCGTACACGAACAACTATGGCGCCGGACACACGGCGATCTACGACACTAAGAGCAAATCGTGGACGAAGGGACCGGACTTCCCGAACGGCGATAACGCGGGCGATAGTTTTGCGGTGCTCGAGCCGAGCGGCAACGTGATCGTCTTCGGCTCGTTCTCCGGCAACGCGTACGAGTGGAACGGTTCGACGCTCAGCCAACTCAGCGGCGTTTACGAAAACGGTCCGCCGCTCGTGCTGCCCACCGGGCAGATCATGCTGCTGGGCTACTCCCAAGTGACGCTTTACAATCCGACCGGCTCGCCGAAGAGCAGCTGGGCGCCGACGATCACCAACGTTCCGTCGACGGTCACTTCCGGACAGACGTACCAGATCACCGGCACGCAGTTCAACGGTCTCAGCCAAGCGGAGTCGTTCGGCGACGAGTTCCAGAACGCGACGAACTATCCGCTGGTGCGCATTACCAATAACAAGACGGGCGACGTGTTCTACGCGCGCACGCACGATCACAGCACGATGGGCGTAGCGACCGGTACGACCCCGGTTTCCACGAACTTCGACGTGCCGAGCGGCATCGAGGCCGGAAAGAGCACGCTGGTCGTCGTCGCCAACGGAATATCGTCGCAGGGAGTTACCGTGACGGTTTCTTCCGGCAAGAACGTGCGGCACCGCCGGTAAATCGGCTAACGCCGCGAAATATGAGCGCCGGTTCGCGATGCGGACCGGCGCTCTGCTTTATCTTGCGGGTTTACGGAGGAGGCTGGCCGCCGGTGATGGCGGTTGCGTAGAAGTTGTTGCCGCTCCAGTATCCGTGCGCGACGATCTGCCGGCCGACCGCGACGCGCCCGCTGCTTTCGTTATTGAGTGCGGCGGAGTCGTCGATGACGATCGTACCGGTCGTCTGTTGGAGCGTCACGAGATGGCCTTTAACCGCCGTGATCGTTCCCGCCACGACTTGATGGCGATAATTCACGTTGGGACAATTCCCGTTGGCAGTCCATACGTCGCCGTTCCAGCTGCCGCAGTTGGTATCGACGTACGGCGAGTTAGGAGCACCCACCGGCGCCGGTGCCGGCGGCGGCGCGGGAGCTGCCGGAGGAGGTCCGCCTTGCGGCGGAGGCGGCGCGCCTTGCGCGATCGCGGTCGTGCCGAGACCAAGCATGCCGACGGCCGCAGTCATAATCGTCAAGAGAGCTTTCATGGCTCCCATAGTTCCCATGATTCGCACTCTCAACCGCCCTGCCGCTTAGATAGGCACGAGACGCGGCGGGCGGCAAGCGCCGCCCGCCTTGCTTCCAATGGTCAGGAAGAACCCTTGACGGTGATTCGCTTCGGTAAGATCGCGCTAGCCGGCGTCAGCGTCACTTTGAGGATGCCTTTGTCGATCGTCGCCGTAACGTCGTCCGCATCGAGATCCTGTGGCAACGTCAGCGTTCGCGAGAACGAGCCGCGGCGTATTTCACGACGATAGTAACGCACGTCATTCTTCTCATTCTTCTCCGCGTGTTCTCCGGATACCGTAACCGTGCCGCCGGTCACTTCGACGTCGATCTCTTTTGGATCGTAGCCCGGAGTCGCCATCTCGAGCACGTACTTTCCGTTTTTCTCATAGAGATCGAGCGGCGCCGTCGCGTATCCAAAGCGCGTCGCCGGCAGCTGCCAGTCGAAGAACGAATCGAACATCCGGTCGAACACCGTGAGGTCGCTGCCGTTTCCCTCTCTCGTCTTCACAATTGTCATCAGCACTATCTCCTTCCGTATCGCGATGGTACGCCTCGATTATAGGCGTGCACTGAGAAGCAATGATGACTAAGTTTTCGCAACCTTGCGCAAGGGGCAACGGAGCAAACGAATATGGATGACACCAATAGATTAGAGGAAAAACGGAATGGCGGCGAGCTGCAGCAGCGTCGAAAAAAGCACGAGCCCCAGCGTCGAGCGGTCGAGTAAGATTCCGGCGACGGCGCTGCCGGCAAACCATGCGCCGCCCATAATCAAATCGTAGAGACCGAAGCTCGTCGCGCGCCGCCGGTGCGCGAGCACGCTTGCGACGAGGGCTAGCAGCAACGCGTCTTGCACCGCAATGCCGGCGCCCCAAAGCGCGGCGCCTGCCTGCGCTGCCGCACCGCGTCCCATGAATGCCAACGGCGTTGCCGCCGCCGCGAGCGCGACGCCGACGATCACAACCGGTTTGCCGATTCGGTCAAAGAGCCGCCCGAGTATTGGCGCGGTAATCGCGCCGACCGCCATCGCAACCGCGAACCAAATCGAAATCGCCGGCACGCCCAGTATGTGATCGCGCTGAAAACGAAAGGCAATCAATGCGAAGTCGACGTAGCCCGCCGCAAGCAGAGCGCCGCCTATCGCGTAGCGACGAAAGGCCGCCGGATCGAGCACGCGTGGGCCCGGCTCATCGGAAGCGGGCTGCGCGAACGGCAGACCGACCGGCGTCGCAATCGCCAAAAAGACCAGCGTCACGATCGCCGGTACGATGAGAATGCCGAAACCCAGCTTAAATCCGCCGTGCACCAGCGCAAACGCGACGACGAGCGGGCCAATCGCCGCACCCGTCTGATCGAGCAGTTCGTTGATTCCGAAAACGCGCCCGCTGCCTAACAGCGTGCCCGCGTGCGAGAGCATCGCCGCGGTTACGGGTTTACGAATTCCGCGGCCGATGCGTTCGCCGATTATCAGCCCCGCCGCGGCGGGCCAGTTGCCGACGAGCGCGAGCGCCGGTACGCAGAGCATGTTGATCGCGTATCCAACCCACACGTCGAGCCAATAAAGCCCCGTACGGTCGGCGACGACGCCCGCAACCGAGCGAATCGCGTATCCCGCGAGCTCGCCGCCTCCCGCAACGATCCCGACGATTGCACCGCTCGCCCCGAGGTGCCCGAGAAAGGCGCCGACGATTCCGCGGCCGCCTTCATACGTGAAATCGGCAAAGCAGTTGACGATGCCGATGAGCACCACGAAACGCAGCGCTCGCACAGCGGTGACTCCGCGTCTCAATGGTATAGGTAGTGCTGCTGAACCCAGCTCGCCCACGCGTTGGCGGGCGTGCCGTCGTAGTTCGAAATCAAAACGCCGCACACGAGCGAGCCGCCCCAATCGTCCCACGTCCACGCCTCGTACCCCACGCCATGTGCGTCCGCCCAATTCATGAATGTCGGAATATAGTTCGGATAGCAATCGGAGGCGTCGTAGGTCTCGCCGGTCTCACCGAAAATCATCGGGACCACCTTCGTGATCGGCTTCATGCTTGAGTTGAAGCACGCGGTCGTATCGCACAAATTCTTGCCGTAAACATGCGCTTCGGCGATCAGCTGACCTTGCGGATCGTGCGGACGCGACCGCAGCCAGGTCGATCCGTTATAGTTCGATCCATCGATCTTGCCGCAAGCGTTGGCGTAATCGATGCACGGGATTGAGATGACGCCCTTATATCCGGCTTTGCGCATGCGATTGACGGCCTGCTGCATCGCTGCGGTGAGGTAATACTGCGGCGGAGAGCCGTAGGTCGCTTCGTCGTCGCAGCCTTTCTTCATGAAGCATTTCCAGCCGACCGTCGTCTCGCCCCACGGCGCCAAAATCACGTTCGGATCGTTTTTAAACGTCGCCGCCATGCTCGACCACATCGCGGGCGAATGGTCTTCGTCCGGCGCATCGGGTTGATACGTCGCCTGATACGTCCCGGGTGCGCCCCAAATCAGCGAGACCTCCGCGTACATGCCGTTTTGGTGCAGAAGGTTGACGTAGTTTACGATCGCGCTGATATAGTTCTTGCCCGCGTACTGCTGGTCGATCCCGTTGATGCCGAGCCAGCAATCCTCATTGAGTAGAACGCGAACGATGTTGACGTGCCACGACGCAATGGCCTTGACCGACTTGTCGTCGTTCGGCCCGTCAAAGATTCCCCAGCCTTGCACGCACGCGTACTCGGTGCCGGAGCGGTTGACGCCTTGCAGCGCGATAACGTTGCCGTAAGCGTCGACGAGATGATTGCCCGAGACGCGGATGCCGTTCGGCGAACCGGAAGGCACGCGCGCTGCCTGCGAAGCGCTCCTCGGCGCCGGCGGAGTGCCGCCGCCGCACGCGGTAACGAACGCAATCGCTACCAGCGCCGGCAACGGCTTTTTCATGATGCCTACTTCGATGCCGTGATTGCGACCCCCGTCGGGAAGTAGATGCCCGCAATGCTGTTAACGGGATCGCCGCCGCTTGGATATGCGAACTCGAAGACGCCGTTGTAGCCTTGCACCGACGTCCAGACGTCGTGGCCGCCTTTTGCGAACGCGTCTTCAACGGGAGTCGGAACGCCGCGGAACGGCGTCGTCGCGATCACGTTCATGAAGCGCGGCTTTGCATAGGTACGCATCACCAGATCGACCGTATCGATGACCGCCACGTCGCCTCGGCTGGTGAATTGCACGCCGCCCGGCGCACCGGTGTGAATCGAATTCAGCGTCGTACACTTCGAGGTGCCGGCTGCAATCTCGCCCGCGCTGCTGTAGACGCCATACGGGGGATCGCCGTCGACGACGACGTTATCGCTTTTATCGATTGCTAAAAACACATACCAGGTCAGGTTCGGGCATCGAATCGTATGCAAGAGTTTGCCGGCATCGCTGTATTCGCGCACGTTGCCGGGGCCGCACGTTCCTTTGCGCGTACACCAATTCGCAACCCAGATATTGCCCTTGGAATCGATCGCGACGTCGGTCGGGCGGTACCCGCGGTCGTCGATACGCAGGACGGGGCCGGTTGCGGGCGGTGCGAATTTCAAGATGTTGTAACCGTAGGTATTTGCTACGTAGACCGCGCCGTTGGAATCGGTCGTTATGCCTTCGGGCTCGTTGAGATCTGAAGACGTCGAGTACGTCATACGCAGATCGGGTAACGAATAACCGTACAGCACACCCGACGACGTATAGACGCCCGCCACGTAGAGCGTTCCCTGACTTCGCGCCAAGGGCGAACGCGCAGGCGATTGCGGCACGAGCGGCGCCCCCGCCGGGACGGCCCGATTTCCGCACGCTGCCATCGTTAACGCGATGGTGGCAGCGTAACCGAACGCAACGATCTTCCTCATGACGATCTCCGATGAAGCAGCGAACGCACATTCTTTCCCGTAAGTATGAATAAAGTATGAAGCGGGCAGGCACGCGCTAGCTAATCGCGGCTCGCTCGCGAATACGGCGCGCATGGCGTTCAAATATCGTTACGGCGAGATGACGTGGCCCGAAGTCAAGGAAGCGGCGGCGCGTTCTTGCGTCGCGCTCGTGCCGATTGCGACGCTCGAAGATCACGGGCCGCATTTGCCGATCGATACCGACTTGCTGCTTTGCGCGAGCGTCTGCGAGCTGGCGGCGTCTCGCGCTTCGGATCGAACCGTGCTGGTGCCGCCGATCAACCACGGCTACAGCCCGCATCACATGGATTTCCCCGGCGCCATCACGATTGGGCCGCACACGCTTATCGACTACGGCTTGGACGTCTGCAAGAGCTTGGCGCACCATGGCTTCGAGCGAATTCTGATCGTGAACGGCCACGGCAGCAACGCGCCGTTCGCCGACATCATCGCGCGGCTCTGCGTCGTGCATACCGACGCACTCGCCGCAGCGGTGAACTATTGGGCGGCGCCCGGCGTGCGCGAGATCGCCGAATCGCTGCGCGAGTCCCAGCCGGTGGGCGGAATGAATCATGCCTGCGAGTTCGAGACGTCGCTCTACTTGGCGCTGCGACCCGAGCTCGTCGACATGCAGCGCGCCGTCGCCGAATACTCGCATCGACCGTCGAAGAACTATTGGACCGACCTCATCGCCGGCGACGGAGCGTTGGCAATGATGGAACATTGGAGTCAGCTGAGCCGTACCGGCGTCCTTGGCGACCCCACCAAGGCGACGGTCGAAAAGGGCCGGGCGCTGCTCGATGCAGCCGCAAACGGCATCGTCGAGCTCGTCGATGAGATGCTCGCGCGTATGAGCCCGCCGCGTACCGACCATCATTCATAGCGACAAAACTATCAACTAGGCATCAAATTTTTCATTGCGCGCGCCACGGCAGCGGCGCGGATGTTAGACTGGCGCGAAAGGCCTCATCGTGTTGTCGGTTTTGCGCTCGCTTCGTTTGGTATTGTTGCTGGCAGGCCTCGTCGGACTGCTCGGTGTGCCGGCGCGCGCCTCCGTGGCGGAAAGCTTCACGTTTACCGTCGTGCGCGCGCCCCATCCGCTCGCGCCGGATCCGAGCATGGCCGATCCCGCATGGGCCGCCGGTAAAATACCGCTTGGAAACGGCCCGTGGCAGAACGTTACGACGCGCTCGCCCGCACGGTACACGACCACTGCATTTCTGCTCTACGATGACAAGAATCTGTACGTCGGCTTCCAGGCCGAACAAACGGGCGTTCCGGTCGTGGCCAATCAAACGACGAACGACGTGGGGTTCGGCTCCGACGATTTCGTCGGCATCGGCATCGATACGAGCGGTTCCGGCAGCCAGGTTTATTACTTCGAAACGACGCCGCGTGGAACCAAGTACGAAGTGGCGGGTGAAAACACGCGCTTTCGGCCACGATGGACCGCGGCAGCTAAAGTTACCGACGGAACTTGGAATGCCGTGATGGTCATCCCACTCGACGTCATTCGGGTGCCGCGCGGCGGCAAGCAGACGTGGCGCTTTCAGTTCGTGCGCGGCATCGCCGCGCGGGGCGAGCACGTGTCGTGGGTCTGGGATCCGATCATGCAGGACGCGGGGAGCGGGAACTGGCCTCCGCTCACGCCGGATCCGCGCTTTTGGCCGGCCGGCGAGCTCAATCTCGCGGCATCGGCGGCTGCCAAGCCGAAGCCGCGCGCGGATATCTATGCGCTTGGCGCCGTCGGCCAAGACCGGAACCTCGTCCAGCAGGCGAACCAGACTTTTGCGCCGATGAACGTCCGCTGGTATGGCGGCGATCTCAGCTATCCGCTGACGCCGACGATTCGTTTCGTCGGCACGCTGAACCCCGATTTCTCGAACGTCGAAATCGATCAACAGACGATCGCACCGCAAGAGTTCCAGCGACAACTGATCGAGTATCGACCCTTCTTCGCCCAAGGTGCCGCGTACATCAATGCAAATTCGAGCGTGCGCGCGCCGGTCGGCACGAACGTGCAGCCGCCCTTCCTCGTGTTTTACTCGCCGTCGGTCGGCCCGTTCGACAACGGCGCCAAAGTCGAGGGAACGTTTGGTGAGAACGCGTTCGGCGCACTAACCTTCCACGGCTACGATGTGCCGTCGAATAATACGTTCACGGATCAGGCGTACGGTTTTCAACACGCCGTGCCGGGCGGAGCGTTCACGTATTGGAGCGACGGGGTCTTCGCCAACCACAGCATCGCCGGCTGGGACAATACGATAGAGAACGGCTTTGAAGTGCGCAACCTTCAGAACGGCATGATTTACTTCGGCAACTACTCGTTCGAAAACGGATCTTGGGTTCCGCAGGGACATGCCGATCTCGCGGAGTTCTGGGTCGATCGCCACAAGGGCCCGTTCGAAATCAACGGCGGCTATCTCGACGTCTCACCTAATTACGACCCGATCGACGGTTACACGCCGAACTCCGACATTCGCGGTCCGCAGTTCTTTACGAATTACGCCGGCGCCGTGCCCCCCGGTATCAAGAACTATACGCTCTTTTTCACCGCCGACCGGTTCCTCGACGACTCCGGCGCAGTGCATCAGGCCGACGTGCAATACTTCATCAGTGCGGTCTTCAAGAACCAGATCTCAATCAACGGCGCCGGCGCCGCGGTCGGGCAGCTGCGTTCCTATGCGATACCGTCCGGTCCGGGCTGCACGGGGCCGATCGTCGCGCGAAGCAGCTTCACCGGATATCCGTGTTATCTCGACGGCGTCACGCAGCCGTTCAATCTCTACTTCCTGCCCGTCGGCTATCGCGACGGAACGCCCGAGCCGCTGGATGTCTCCTACCAGTGGGGGCCGTTCGGCGACAACTACGTGCACCTGTTTACGATCGTCACGAGCCGTCCGCTCGCGCGCGGGTTGAGTTTAGGGCTCGAATACGACGGCACGTACGAACGCGCGTTCTCAAACGGCGTGCTCGATTCGCAATGGCTGCGGCGCATCTCGCTCGCGTACAGCATCAGCAACGAGAGCACGGTGAGCGTCGGCCTGCGCGACATCAACGGCTACGGCGGGTTCGCGACGCAGATTGGTAATAATCTCGCCGTCGGGTTCCATCAGCGCTTCGCATCGGGCAACGAGCTCTTCGTCAACTATGGAAGCCCCGCTGCCGGCGCGACGCTCAATCGTCTGATCGTGAAATTCGTCTTTCACGCAGGAGCGGACAC
>JAMXLK010000155.1 GCA_024281075.1 Vulcanimicrobiia bacterium | reverse complement strand
GGTCCGGACGATCCGCTCGTTCTCCACTTGCTGGCGGAAGGTGCCCCAGTGCGTATTTCCGACGTCGCGTGGTCGTTGGGGCACGCGCCGCATATGGCGCATTCGGTGCTCGCGATGCCGCTGCTGCTGCGCGATCAAACCGCCGGCATCGCGCTTTACGGTCCGCACCGCAACGGCGCCGATATCGATCCCGACGAACAGAAGGGCCTCATGCCGCTGCTCGACCGCGCCGGCGCGGCCTACGATCACATCGACGCGGAGGCCCTGCGCGACAAAGTCGAGCTCTTAACGCGCGAGCGCGAGCACAAAGATCGCGAGATCGCGCGCCTGCGCGCCGAAGTCAAAGGGCACGCTTAACTTCGGCATCGATCTCATCGGCCGTAAATCCGCGCGCCTGCAGCGACGCTACGAAGCGTTCGACCGATTCACGCAGCGCGCGCACGCGCGTATTTCGATCCTGACGAGGGATTTCCGACGCGACGCGAGTGCCGCGCCGGCCGTCGCCGATGAGCCAACCCTCCGTCTGAAGTTCCGCGTAGGCGCGCGCGACCGTATTCGGCGCGACGCCCAGATCGCCGGCGAGTTGCCGCACCGGCGAAAGGGGCATATCCGGCTGCAGTTCTCCGCGTTCGATCGCAGCCCGAATTTGTTCGACGATCTGGCGGTACGGAGGCGAGTCCGACGCGTCGTCGACGACGAGAAACGAGCCGTTCACGCGAAGCTGAGGCGTTTACGAATCGGATTGAAGCTAACGGCGATGACGACGAAAAACGCGGCCGCGACTGTGGCCATCACCACGTTGAAGAAGTGAGCGGTCCACGGCAGCGTCGCCCAAGCCAACGCAGCGAGGACGGTGGGCGGCGCGCAGACGAGAGCCAAGAGATTTGTCGTTCGGCTGAATCGGAGGTGTTCGTCGACGAGGTATTCGAGCTGCGAATCGTTGCCGAACAGAATGGCGGGGGCCGCCGCAACGCGCCACGCCACGGCCAGCAAGACGATGGCAGCGACGATCACGACAGCGACGCCGGCGCGAAACTGCGGATAGGCTGCAAAGGCACATGCGCCGATGAGGCACACTGCAGTGCCCGTAAGGCCCACGGGAGAAAACGACGACCACACATTACGGCGCACCAGCGGTGCGACCCGCAATTGCGTTGCTCGCTGAAAGTGGAGATACGACGCAAGGATTGCTGCAGCCATGGCCATGCAGCTCAACGAATAGGGAAGAACGAACGGGATGGCCGGACTGAGAGCGAAGGGCGCCATAGCAATCGTAAAAATTCCGACAACACGCAAATATGCGCTAGTATCGCCCTCAGCGCTCTCGCGCGCGGCGAGCACGCTCTCTAGTCGTTCCCGCTGCTGCGGACTCAGTGCCGCTCGGGTCCCCTTGAAGTAGACGGACAGGCCCCAGAAGCAGCTCGGGGCGACGATCTGCAACACGCCGAGGAAGACGAGTGCGCCGGTCGTAAAGAGGCGCGCCACTTGGTCGTGGGTGAGGTGTTCGAAAGCCATTGTATTAGCAGCCTAATACAAAACAAAGCTTTGTGTCAATAGGGTGATACAATCCGCCCGTGTCGCCCTTCGACAGGCTCAGGGTGACACGGGGGTGATGACCATCCGGAAGCGGGCGGCGCCGCTCATCATGCGGTCGTAGGCCTCTTGCGCGCGCTCGAGCGGCATGGTTTCGATCATTGGCCGCACGCCCGTCTGCACGCTGAAACGCAGCGTGTCTTCTGAATCGGCTGCGACGCCTGAGGGCCACGCTTTCACCGATGTGCGCGTGCCGATCATCGCAGCCGTATTGAGCGGCAGCGGCTCGGACGCCGCACCGACGACGAGCAGTTGCCCATCGACGCCCAAACCTGCAATTGCGGGAAGCATCGCCTGCGCGGCCGTGACCGTCGATAGCACGACCTTGGCCCCGCCCATGCGTTGTAAGCCGGCGCCAACGTCCTCGGTTTGGCTGTCGATATATTCCGTCGCACCGAGCGATCGCGCCAACTCTTCCTTGTCGCGCCCGCGCGCGATCGCAACGGTTCGAAACCCCAGCTTTGCTGCAAACTGCACGCCGAGATGGCCGAGCCCGCCGACGCCCAGAATCGCGACGAGATCTCCCGCGCGTGCTTCGCTATGCCGCAGCGAATTGAACGTCGTGATGCCGGCGCACATCAGCGGTGCAGCCTCCTGCGCAGTGAGCTCATCGGGAATACGCGCCAACACGGCGGCCGGCACAACGACGTAATTGGCGTAGCCGCCGTCGTACGCGATTCCCGGAACCTTCAAATTACGGCAGGTGATGAAATCGCCGCGCCTGCAGCGATCGCAGGTGCCGTCGTGGCCGCCGTGCCAACCAACGCCGACGCGATCGCCGATTTGCCAGGCCGTTACGCCGTCGCCCAGCTCGTCGATCCTGCCGGCAATCTCGTGTCCGGGTGCGCGCGGATATTCAATCCCCGGCCATACGTTATGCACGGTGATCGAGTCGCTGTGACAGATGCCGCACGCCTCGACCTTCACGCGCACGAATCCAGGTTCGGGCTCGGGACGCGCCACGTCGCGCAACTCCAGGCGCCCGGCGTCGGCGGACGGAACGACGGCCGCGCGCATCGTTGTAGAACTCATAGCATTGCATCCGTACGCGCCGCTACAGGGATGGGCCTATCGGCTGCCGGAGAAAGCAGCCATGCGATGGCTGCCGTTATTGTTCGTTGCGCTGCTGCTTTCGGCAACTCCCGTGCCCGCCGCACCTAGCGGCGACGCGAACGCGGTCGATGCGCTCGCGGATCGCTACTGGCAGCACTGGCTCGAGCGCGACAACTTCCTGCGCGCGCAGTTGGGTTTACCAATTGAAACGATTCGGCCGATCGCGTTCGCTAATGCCGATGCCGACGCCGGATTCGCGCAAAACGTCCTCGATGCACTGCATGCGATCGACGCGGCGAAACTCGATCACGATCGGTGGCTCACCTATCGCACGCTGACGTACATGGCGACGAACGAAGTCGCGGGCCGTACGTACTTTTGGCTGCAGCAGCAGGCCACGCCGTATGCCGGCGGCGCACAGATTGCGTCGATCGTGCAGGCTCTCACGGAGCTGCGCTTTACGAGTCCGGCAGATGCGCAGCGTTACGAATCGCTGCTCCACCAATATGCGGCGTTCGTTTCATCCATGCGCGATTTTCTGGCCGGTCAGCATCAGCGCGGCATCGTTCTGCCAAACGTCGAGACCGACGCCGCGCAAACCGTCTTCGAAGGTTACGCGCAGCCGGCGCAGAGCGCGACGCTGATTCCCGATGCGGTGCGGCTGTCGGCGCTGAGTCCGGCGCAGCGCGCGGCATTGCGCGCGTCGTCGCAGAGCATCGTAACCGGCGAAATCGTTCCGGCTTTTCAATCAGTTGTCGCATATTTGCAGGGGCCGTATCGCGTCGGCGCGCCCGCGGGCGTCGGTCTCTCGCAATATCCGGGCGGGCCGGAGTACTATCGCTATCTCGTCGTCGCGAACACGACGCTGACCGTGACGCCCGAGCAGCTGCACGCCGAGGGGGTTCACGCGGTCGCACAGCTCAATCGCGAACTCGGAGGCATCGCGCGCGAGGTTGGTTTCCGCGGCGACCTGAAAGCGTTTAAACATTTCCTCGCCCACGATCCGCAATTTTACGTCAAGACGACCGAGCAGTTCGGCGAACGCCTTGAAGTCTACGTCCATCGTGCGGCGGATGCGGCGCCGAAGTACTTCGCGCACATGCCG
>JAMXLK010000154.1 GCA_024281075.1 Vulcanimicrobiia bacterium | reverse complement strand
GACGGCGACGAGCGCGATCCGGTCAGCGAGGCAGCGCGCGCGTTGCTGGATGGACATATCGCGCTGGCGTTGCGCCTCGCACAAGCGGGCCGGTTCCCGGCGGTCGACGTTCCGGCGAGCGCAAGCCGGACCATGGACGGCGTCGTAGAAGCGCATCATGCCCGCGCTGCGTCGTCGGTTCGGCGCGCGCTTGCAATCCTCGATCGCATGGACGACGCGCGTTCGCTGGGAATTGAGCCCGTCGCCGGCGATGCGGTTGCAGCCGTCGCCGCCGAGCAACGCATTGAAGCCTTTTTGCGACAAGGGCGCGGCGCAACGGCGAGCCGGTCGACGATCGAAGAACTCGGCGCGATCGCCGGCCAACTGGCAGCAAATCGGTAATCCGCCGATGAGCGTGCGCTCAAGAGTCGCTGCGATGATCGTTCGATGATGACGCATGAACTCGAGGTCAGCATTGTGGCTGCGCCGCTCGAAGCGATCGACCGGCGTGCGCTGTCGCAAGCATGGTATTCGGCGCTCCACCTTGCCGTGCCGGCGCGGGAGATACGCGATAAACCTGGGGGCCAAAGACGCTCTACGTCACCGGTGGCCGCATACCGAGCCGCAGCCCCAGGCTGCCGCAAAGGTACGAAGCCGTATCTTTATTCGAAGTGCGCGGTGCGCGTCATTCGCCGGGTTCCCTTCGCCGGCGAAGCGCCGATGGTTCGCCCGACTTCGCAGTCACGGTTGGCAGCGCGCATCGCGCGTGCGTTTGCTGCGGCGTCCATGCCGAAACGCGCGACGTTTTCGCTGGGACGCGGCAACGCGCGCGTCCACGTCGTCCTCCAGACCACGCCGACGCGCACGATGCTCGTCGCGCTCTGCCGTCCCGAACTGCGCGCCGATGTGGGGCAGGCATTGGCGCAGGCACGGGCGGCGCTCGCCGCACGCGGCATTGCACTGGATTTGCGCAAGATTGGAGGCCGAGTGTGTTCTTGAATCCGAACTTGACCGGAGCGCTGGATCGAATCGCGGAACGCGCCGCCGACGTGCGACGCGCGTACACTCCCGGCGCGGTTCCGAGCCACGACGATGTCGCATCGCCGGGGATCATCTCCGACTTTACACTCGACCCGCTCGCGGTCGTCGCGCCGGAGGGGTGTTACTTCGTCAGCAGGGCGGGCGGGAAGCAGATCTACACGCGCGACGGCGCCTTTTCCGTGCGCGGCGGCACCCTCGTCAACGCGGAAGGGCAGCCGATACTCGGTTTGCATGCCGGCAGCACTGCGCTCGCCGATCTTCGCGTCGATCCAATTGACGACGCGCTCGGAAGGGTACGCGATATTGCAGTCGCCCGCGACGGTACGCTGGCCTATCGCCGCGAATCGCTCGATCCGCGCTCCGGAAACCGCGAGTTGCAACGCGTCGTCGTCGGCAGGGTTGCGTTGGCGCGGTTTCCTGCCGGCACGCGTCTCGTCGCGCAAGACGGCAGCGGATGCAGCGCGCCCGATAACGTCGTCCCGCAGATTTCCACACCCGGCGAAGACCGTTTTCCGCCGCTCGAACCCATGCGGCGCGAACGCGGCCGAATCGATATCGATGCGAGTCTCGTACGCCTGAAAGAAGCGTACCTTGCCTTCGATGCGCTGCAAGCCGCCGAAACCGCCAAGGCTCATCTCGGCAAGACTACCATGGATCTTTTGAAATGAAGTCCCTCAGTTTCGACGCGGCGCCGCAACCTGGCGACGGCCGTGTGCGCGCGGCAAGGTTTCAGGCGCGATCGGCGCTTCCGGTCAGCGCCGCCTGCGTCGTGGCAAACGGCGTGCGGGAGACGTTAACCACGCTGCTCGGCGCATCGATCGGCATGCGGCTCTTCGAGCCGTGCATTCCGTCGCCGCAAGCCTGGGAAACGCTGCTGCAGGACGCGCGACTCTACCGCGTACGAGGAGCGATCGCCGATGCGGCGGTCGTGCTGCGTGCACCGGACGCCGTGGCGCTCGCCGTTACGCTCTTTGGCGAAGCGCAGAATGCACCGCTCTTGGAGCGCGCACTTTCGCCGCTCGAATGTGACGTGCTCGACCGCATGGTCAACGCGGTCGCGGCGAATTTCGGCAGCGTCTGCGGCGCGCGCGAAAGCCATTCCGCCGAGCGGGTTACCGGCATTGCGGGCTTCACGACGTACTTTGAGCTTCTCGTGACCGATCCGGTGGCAGCGCGCATCGGCATCGCATTGTCCCGCGATCCGTCACCCGACGTCGGCGCGACACTCGACGCCGCGGTGCTTTCAGGCGTCACGGTAACCACGCGCGCCTCGATCGATTTGGGACGGAGCGACCTTGCGGCCGTCGTGCGCCTGAAGCCGGGCAGCGTCATCACGTTTGCGCAAATGCCGTTCCACCGCTGCGTTCTGCTGGCGGAGAACCGCGGGATTGCGCGAGGCGCGTGCGGCGTGCGAAACGGCCGGTATGCCGTCGCAGTTGATGGCCGAGCTTGACAGCATGGAGCTGCTGCTCCACGTGCCGCTGCGGCTGAGCGTCGTCCTGGGGAGCTGTACCTTATCGATCGCCGAAATCTTGAAGCTCGGTACCGGTTCGGTCGTCGAGCTCGATCGCAATGTCGCCCATCCCGTCGACTTGCTCGTCAACGATCGTCCGAGCGCGCGCGGCGAGATCGTTGCGATTGGCGAAACCTTTGGATTGCGTATCACGGAGCTCGTGACGCCCTGATCGCATGCCGGCGCTGAACGTTCTCGAGTCCGGTCTGCCCGCGCAAGCGACGACGCCCCTTGCGCTGCTCGTCATGTTGACGCTGCTCTCGCTGTTGCCCCTGGTGCTCATCAGCTGTACGTCCTTCGTACGCATCGTCGTCGTACTTTCGCTCGTGCGCTCGGCAATCGGCGCCTCGGCATTGCCGCCCAATTCCGTGCTGACCGCTTTGGCGCTCGTGCTGACCTTCGTCGTCATGGCGCCGACGGCACGTCAAATCGAGCGCGCGTCAATCGAACCGTATGCTCGTGGTGCTATTCCTGCGTCGCAAGCGGCAGCACGCGCGATGCAACCGTTGCGGGCGTTCATGCTGCGACAGGCGCGGCCGGCCGACGTCGCGCTCTTCGAGCGAATCGCACGCCGCCGGCCCGAGCCCGTAACGCGAGCTCCGATTACGGTTATCGTTCCGGCATTTATCGTCGGCGAGCTGCGCAGCGCCTTTGCGATCGGTTTCGCGCTCTATCTGCCTTTCGTAGCCATCGACTTAGCCGTCGCCGCAATGCTCATGGGGCTCGGCATGATGATGCTGAGTCCGCCGGTCGTTTCGCTGCCGTTGAAGCTGCTGCTCTTCGTGATGGTGGACGGTTGGGCGATGCTCTGCGGAGGCGTTGCTGCCAGTTTCCGATAAGTCGGAAGCGGTGAGGATCGACGAGGCGCTCGAGAGCCGGCGGCCGTTCTTCTCGTTTGAATTCTTTCCGCCGCGCGACGATGAAGGTTCGCGAAGGCTCTTCACGACGATTTCCGCGCTGCAGCCGCTTCGGCCGTCCTTCGTCTCGATCACGTACGGCGCTGGCGGTTCGACCCGCGCACGCACGGTAGCCCTCGCCAAACAAATACAACAAGAGACGGGTCTCACGGTCGTGGCGCATGTCACGTGCATCGGCGCCGACCGCGCGGAGCTGCGGGCGCTCTTCGACGATTTGGCTCGCGCCGGAATCGAAAACGTGCTGGCATTGAGGGGAGATCCGCCCGCCGGCGCCAGCTTTGAAACCGTGCCGGGCGGCTTCCGCTACGCACGCGATCTGATCGCAATGCTGCGGCGCAATTACGGATTTTGCATCGGCGCTGCGTGCTATCCCGAAAAACACCCGGAGGCATCGAGCCCGCAAGAAGACTTGCTCTTTCTCAAGGAGAAGGTCGCGGCCGGCGCCGACTTCTTGGTGTCGCAGCTTTTTTTCGATAACGCGCACTTTTTCGATTTCGAACGGCGCGCACGGCTCGCAGGAATTGGCGTGCCGATTCTGCCGGGACTCATGCCGATCACGAACTTTGCTCAGATCGAGCGCTTTGTTGCAATTTGCGGCGCGAGCATTCCACCCAAGCTGCGCGTCGAGATGGAAGCGCGTAAGGGAGACGACAAAGCGGTCGAAGATCTGGGCGTCGCCTACGCGTCAATGCAGGCGGTGGGATTGCTGCAGAACGGGGCTGCCGGCATCCATTTCTATACGCTCAATCGTTCGCCGGCGACGCGTGCCATCGTCTCGTCGCTGCTTGCGGCCAGCGCCTGGCGTCCGGATTTTCAGCGATCGAGCGAGGCTGCGCAAACAATAACATCGCCGTAACGACGCGGTAACCGCGGCACCGTACCCTCCGCTCTAGTGAATGCGTTCGACGCTTTGCTTCACGATGCGCTGGTGACGACCGCAATCATCGCGCTGCCGGTGCTCGGCGTCTCGGCGCTCGTCGGCACGAGCGTCGCCGTGATCCAAGCGGCGACGCAGGTGCAAGAACAAACGCTAACGCTGCTGCCCAAAATCGTCGCAGTGGGCGTGATGATCGCGCTTTTCGGCGCTCCGGCGATGCATCTGCTCGCGGCCCTCTTCGACCACGCCATCGTCGCGATACCCGCGCTCGGTCTCGCGTGGTAACGAGCCTGCTCGTTTTTGCACGATGCGCCGGATTCGTCTTTCGCGCTCCGGGGCTCTCGCATCCGAGCGTTCCCGCGCCGTTGCGCGCGGGCTTTGCCGCGGCGCTTGCGATGACGATCGCAAACACTTCCAGGATGCGGCCGCAAGAGGCCGACGGCGCGGCGCTCATCATTGCGCTTGCCGCGGAGTTTGCGATCGGAAGCGCGATCGGGATGGCGGCCGGCGTTCTTTACGATGGCGCCTACGCGGGAGGTCGCGTCGTCGACGATTACGTCGGGGTGAAAGCGATTGCGCCAAGCTTGCAGCTGGTAGCGCCGAGCGGCTTTGGGCGCGTATGGTCGTTAGCATTTACCGGCGCGTTCTTTCTGTCGGGCGCATACCGCGTGGTGTTACTGGTATTTGCACAGAGTTTTACGAGAATTCCGATCGGAGCGTCAATTCAGTGGTCCGGCTGGGCCGCGTACGCCGGATCCTTCGCGTCGGCGATTGCGCTCGTGGCAGTCAAAGTCGCCGCACCGGCCGTCGCGCTCGCATTCGTCGTTCAATTGGCGCTCGGAGCACTCTCACGCGTCGTACCGCGCTTCGGCAGCTTCACGTTGACGTTTCCGCTGGCATTCGCGGCAGCCTTCACGGCGACGGCAATCTTTGCTCCCTTCGTCGTCGAGCATCTTCCCGCGCCCGTCGTGCGGGGTTTACCGTGAGCCGCCGATCGTGAACGATTCCTCAGAGAAGCCCTTCGAACCGACCGCCGCGCGCATCCGTAAGGCGCGGCGTGAGGGTGATGTCGCGCGCTCGAACGAGCTTGGCGCGAACTTCGCTTTTGCGGCGGGTGCGCTCACGCTCTTTGCCCTCATGCCGAAACTTGCAGCCGTTGCGTGCAGCGCGGTCGCCGCCGCGATCGCCGGACACGCCGGCGTATCGGGCGCGCTGATCGTTGCCCTTGCGCTCGGTCCAATCGCCGCGTCTGCGATCGCGGGTACGTCGGGCGCGCTGCTGCAGACGGGCGGCCTCCGTTTCGTGTCGATCGCGCCCAAGCCGGAGCGGCTCAACCTAGTTGCCGGGATCAAGCGCGTGGCATCGCGTGAAACGCTCGCGCACGCAACGCGCGCCGCACTTGCGTTCGTATGCGCAACCGCGGCGATGGCGCCCTTCGTCGGTTGGTGCGCGGTCGCATTACTGCGCGCTCCGCCGCTCGCCGCGGTCGTTGGGGAAACGTGGGCATCGGCGCGCCATGCACTCTTCGCAGCAAGTGCGGTGGGATTCGCCTTTGCGATCGTGGAGTACGGCGCCGCTCGCGTTGTATGGCTGCGCAAACTCCGAATGAGCTTCGACGAACGAAAGCGCGAGGTACGGGAAGAAGAAGGCGATGCGTCGGCGCGCGGCCGCCGTCGCGCGCTGCACCGTGCGGTATTGCGCGGCGGCATGCGAAGGCTCAAAGATGCCGCATTCGTCGTCGTGAATCCCGAACACGTTGCGGTTGCGCTCGAATACCGGCCGCCGCGCGTTGCCGTCCCTTGCATCCTCGTTCGTGCCGCCGATGACGCCGCCGCACTGGTGCGGGTGACGGCTGCCCGATACGGCATTCCGATCGTCGAGAACGTTTGGCTGGCGCGCGCGCTCTATCGCGACGGTCGTGCCGGCAAGCCGATTCCGCATCCCCTCTACGTCGCGGTCGCCGAAATCGTGGTTGCGCTCGACCGGGCACGGCAGCCGCAAGACGAATGATCGCTCAAAGGCGCCCCGTCTATGCCTTCGCCGCACTCCTCCTCGGCATCGTGGGCATTCTCATCGTACCGCTTCCGCCGCAGATGCTCGATCTGCTGCTCGCGATCAACGTGTTCGGCTCTGCGCTCGTGTTACTGCTTTCCGTGACCGTCGAGGATCCGCTCGAGTTCTCGGCGTTTGCGCCCGCGGTGCTCCTCGCGACGCTCTTTCGCCTCTCGCTCGACGTTTCGGCGACGCGCCTTATCTTGACGGCCGGCGCGGTACCTGGCGCGGTGGGCACGATCATTCCGGCATTCGGAGATTTCGTCGTGCACGGCAATATCGTCGTGGGGCTGATTGTCTTCGCAATCCTGATAACGATTCAATTCGTCGTGATTGCCAGCGGCTCACAACGCGTCGCGGAAGTCGCGGCACGCTTCACGCTCGACGCAATGCCGGGCAAACAAATGGCGATCGATGCCGACGTGCACGCCGGACTGCTCGATGCCGAGGGTGCACGCCGCAAGCGCGAAACAGTGCAACGTGAAGCCGACTTTTACGGCGCGATGGATGGGGCGGGTAAGTTCGTGAAGGGTGACGCGATTGCCGCATTGGTGATCGTCGCGCTCAACTTGAGCGGCGGCGGGATCGTCGGAATCGCGTATCATAACCTTTCGCCGGTCGACGCTCTCAATACGTTTGCGCTGCTCTCGATCGGCAATGCGCTCGTTACCACGCTGCCGGCGTTCCTGATTTCCACCGCAATGGGCATGATGGTGACGCGGGTCGCTTCGGACGGCGCCCTCGGCGCCGATTTGGCGGCGCAGCTCTTTGCGCGGCCCGACGCGCTGCGCAGTGCCGGCTGTTTACTCTTTGCCTTGGCATTGGTTCCGGCACTTCCGCGGCCGCTCTTCGTGCTGCTCGGTGCGAGCGCGTTTGCTGCTGCGCACGCCGTACAGCGTCAGCGCCGCAGTCGCGACGCCGCCGGAGCGGCCGCGCGCGAACGATCGAAGCGAACGGCGATGCGCCGGCCCGAGCTGGCGCTCGGATTGGTTGGCGTGGATGCGATTTCGATCGAGATCGGAGCCGATCTCGCGCAGCTGCTCGTCGCTCCACTCGCCGACGCCCTCCTCGACCGAATCGGCGAGGTTCGGCGGGCGCTGGCGGCCGATATCGGCGTTGTTCTGCCCGGCGTGCGGTTACGCGACGATTTAACGCGCGATCCGCGAACGTATGCGATTCGAGTGCGCGATCGATTCGCGGGATCCGGCCGCCTCGAGCTCGACCGGCTGCTCGCAGTCGCCGACGAGGCCGTGCTCGATCGGCTCGGCGTCTCCGTCGAACGGGAGCCGGTCTACGGTCTTCCCGCGGCGTGGATAGAAAGCGCCGCGCGCGAGCAGGCACTCAATGCCGGCGCCCTGGTCTTCGATCCCGTTTCGGTGCTCGGCTCGCATCTCGCCGAAGTCGCACGGCTTTATGCCGCGGATTTGGTCGGACGCCAAGAGCTGCAGTCGTTGCTCGATCATCTGCGCTCCGTGGTGCCGGCGCTCGTCAAAGAGGTCGGCGGCGACGCGTTGCCGTTCGGCGCGCTGCACCGGGCCTTCGGCTTGCTGCTGCGCGAAGCGGCATGGCCGCGCGATCCGATTGCAGTGCTCGAAGCGATGCTGGAAGCGCGCACGCACGATCCACGCGAGCTCGCCGAAGCGGCCCGCAGGGTCATCGTTGCCGATCTCCTGCGCCGGCGCGGCACCGTTGCGCTGGAGCCCGTCATCTTCGAACCGGAGTTCGAGCGCAAACTCACCGCCGCATGGTGCCGCTATGGAAGCGATGGCTTAGAGCCGGCAACGGCCTTGGCGTTGCGCGCGCGCATCGAGCGGTACGCAGGCGCAGTTGCACGGGAACGCGCCGCAGTCGTTTGCACGGCGGCGCTGCGTCCGGTGCTCGCCGATTTCTTGCTGCGCTCCGGTATCCGCGTCAGCGTCTATGCCTACGGCGAGTTGCCCAACGAACTCGCGCTCGCGCCGCGCGAGGTCATCGCGGAAGAGGAACCGAACGCGCTAGTGGCTTGCAATACCTGAACCACGTAACGCCGCTGCCCGCTTTTCGGGATGAGATGCAAGGAGCGATGAGCGACAAAAGTACGGCTTTGCGAGCGAAGAGCGACGCAGCAGATCGCCCGAAAAGGGGCAGCCCACTGGGTCATGGGCAGCACGGGTGTGTTCGCTGTGTTGCTCGTCGGTCACAGAGCTTCAGCTATGCTCCCTCCTCGCGCCTTGCCAACCACACCCGTGGTGCCCATGACGGCGCTACGCGTTCAGGTGTTGCAAGCCACCCATGAGGTTAACGACGCTTGATTGGATCATCGTCGTCGTTTCCTTAGGCGTCAGTTTCGTTCCGGCGATCGTGCTGGCTCGGCGTGCCGGCAAGAATATCACCGAATTCTTTGCTGCAGGCCGCGCTGCGCCATGGTGGCTGATCGGCATCTCGTTGGTCGCGACGACCTTCTCGACCGACACGCCGAATCTCGTTACGAATTTAGTGCGCGACGGCGGCGTCGCGGAGAACTGGGTTTGGTGGGCCTTTCTGTTGACCGGAATGGCAACCGTCTTCTTTTACGCGCGGCTCTGGCGGCGATCGCGCGTGCTTACCGACCTCGAGTTTTACGAACTTCGTTACGCCGGGCGCGCCGCATCGTTCGTGCGCGGCTTCCGCGCCCTCTATCTCGGCCTATTCTTCAATTGCTGGATCATCGCGACGGTCAATCTGGCGCTTGTGAAGATCGCCGGGATTCTCTTCGGCTGGCCGCGCTTCGAAACGCTCGCAATCTCCGTCGCCGTACCCATCATCTTCGCCGCGACGGCCGGTCTCTGGGGCGTGATGGTCACCGATATGATTCAGTTTTGCATCACGATGAGCTCCGCGTTCGCGGCGGCATACTTCGCCGTTCACGCGCCGGGCGTCGGTGGGCTCCATGGACTCATGGCGCACTTGAGCGCGCATGCGAGCGTGCTGGCCATACTTCCCGACTTCAAAGATTGGCAGACCGCGCTCGGCGTGTTCGTCATTCCGATCACCGTCTTGTGGTGGTCGGTTTGGTATCCGGGCGCGGAACCGGGAGGCGGCAGCTACGTCGCGCAGCGCATGCTCGCCGCACGCACCGAATCGGACGCGCTCTTTGGAACGTTCGCATTTCAAGTTATGCACTATGCGCTGCGCCCCTGGCCGTGGATTATCGTCGCGCTTGCGTCGACGATCGTCTATCCGACGCTACACGACATCCAGCTGCGTTTCCCGGGCGTCGCACCGGGATTGATCGGCAACGATATCGCCTATCCCGCAATGCTCGTCTTTTTGCCATCGGGTTTCGCGGGCTTCATGGTCGCCGGCATTTTCGCCGCGTACCGCTCCACGATCGAAACGCATCTCAACTGGGGGACGTCGTATCTCGTCCACGACTTTTATCAGCGTTTTATCCGTCCCGACGCGGGCCAGCGCGAGCTTGTATCAATGGGGCGCGTCGTGACGGCGTTACTGATGGTGCTCGGCGTGCTCTTCACGCTGGCACTCGACAACGCGCACAACGCTTTCAATCTGCTTCTCTCGATCGGGGCGGGAACGGGATTGATCTATTTGCTGCGCTGGTTTTGGTGGCGCATTAATGCCTGGAGCGAGGTCAGCGCGATGGCGGCCTCGTTCGTCGTCTCGCTCGCCTTTTTCGTCGCCGGGAAGTTCGGCCACACCGTGGACACAACCGCCGTGCTGTTGACCACGATCGCGGTGACGACGGTGGTCTGGATCGCCGTTACGTACTGCACGCCGCCGGTTGACCAAGAGGTTCTCGCAACGTTTTATGCGCGCGTTCGCCCGGCCGGTCCGGGCTGGGCTCGGGTACGGCGCGAGCATGGCCTGCCGGCGTCTCCCGATTCAATGCCCCTTGCACTGGCGGGGTGGGTATTCGGGCTCGCTGCGGTATACGGCGCGCTCTTCGCCACCGGTGCCTTCATCTACGGACGCACGCTCGAAGGTGCCGTATGGAGCGTGGTAGCGACGGCGGCAATCGTCGGGCTGCTCGCCATCGGGCGGCGTCTTTGGAAGCCCGCGGCAGGCCCGGCGCCCGCCGAGAGCTAAACTCGGACGGCTCCAATGAACTGGACTACGTTGAAGGCGCCGTTCAAGGCGCTGGTCATACTCGCTGTTTGCGTGCTCTCGATTTACGCAGTGATCCCGCTGCAGAAGACAATCCATTTGGGTCTCGATCTGCAGGGCGGCGCGCGGCTCTTGCTGCAGCTCAATCCGACGGCCGAGGTGCCGCAGATCACGCCTCAGATTCAGGCCCAAACGCGCGAAGTGATCGATCGGCGTATCAACGGCTTGGGCGTCGCCGAACCGTCGATCAGCAACGTCGGAACCGATCGAATTCTGGTTGAGCTTCCGGCCGTGAAGAATCCCGACCAGGCCGAGCAAGTGCTCAAGCAGGTCGCCGTTCTCGAATATAAGATCGTGCCGCCAGACGTCATGCAAAAGGCGGAGTCGTATCTGCAAGAAGAGCAGCAGCCGAAGTTGTCGCCGCAAGAGCGGGCGGCGGCCGAGCAGTATCTCAACGTGACGGCCTACGAGAAGAGCGGTCCGGTCGTGTATTCCGGTAAGGATCTCAAAGCCGCGCAGGCAAGTTACGGACAGGGCGGCGAGCCCAACATTCTCTTTCAAACGAAGGACCCGGCAAGGTTCGGCAAGCTGACGAGTGCGAACGTGGGCAAACCGCTCGGCATTTTCCTCGATCGCCGCTACATCTCGGCGCCGACCATTGAAAGCCCGATCTACGATAGCGGCGAGATCCACGGCCAGTTCACCCAAGAGCAGACCATCACGCTGGCCAACGAGCTCAACGCCGGCGCTTTGCCCGCAAAGATCACGATCATCGAAAAGGAGACGATCGGACCGACGCTGGGTAAGCTCGATCTCGTTCAGTCGATGCGCGCCGCCGCATTGGGACTGGGACTGGTGCTGATCTTCATGATCGCGATGTACCGGCTCCCCGGCTTCCTCGCCGACGTGGCGCTGGCAATTTACGTGCTCGTCATGATGGCGATTTTGGCCGTCTCGCATGCGACGCTCACGCTGCCCGGCATCGCCGGCTTCGTTCTTTCGATCGGCATGGCAGTCGACGCGAACGTCCTGATCTTCGAGCGCATTAAAGAAGAACTTTGGAACGGCAAAACGATGCGCGCCGCGGTGCGCGTCGGTTTCCAGCGCGCCTTTTCGGCAGTCTTCGACAGCCACTTCACCACGATCGTAGGTGCCGGCGTGTTGTACATGCTGGGCACCGGAACCGTCAAGGGCTTCGCGTTTACGCTCTTTTGGGGAACGGTCGTCTCGCTCGTGACCGCAGTCTTCATCACGCGGTTCTTCGTCGACGTCTTGGTGGACAACGGCATTCTCACGGCGCCCGAGCTCTACGGCGTGCGGCGTTCCGACATCGGAATCTTCGCCAAGACGGCCGGAGCGGAGGCCTAACGCAATGCTGTTCCGCCGTCTCAACTGGAATATCGTCGGCTGGTTCCAGATCGTCCAGACGATCTCGGGTCTCATCATCGCGCTCGGCATCGGAGCGATGATCTATCACGGATTTGCGGGCGGTAACGGCTTCCATGCGAATCGTATGCTGCGACTCGGCCTCTCCTTCACCGGCGGTACGGATATCACGGTGAAGTTCACCGAACCGACGACGGCCGATAAGGTAAAGCAGGCACTCTCCGGCCTCGGCATGACCGAGGAATCGGTCACGACCGCAGGCACCGACGGCAAAGGATTCATCATTCAGACGCAGACGGCTTTTGCGAATAACTCCGCACCAATTTGGACTGCGCTCAACACGGTCGCGCCGGTGGATCGCGCCGCGTCGCAAATTACGTCGGTCGGGCCGTCGCTCGGTCGCGAGTATCTTACCAAGGCGCTGTGGGCGCTCGTCATCGCGCTGAGCATCCAGTTCATTTATATCGCGTTCCGGTTCGGCTGGAACTATATTTTCGGCTTGGTCACGGTCATCGCGCTGGTGCGCGACGCTTTGATGATGATCGGTATCTACGCGCTTGCCGACAAGCGCGCCGACGATGCGTTCCTCGCAGCCGTGCTGACCGTTATCGGGTACTCGGTCATGGACACCATCGTCATCTTGGACCGAATACGCGAGAATACGAAGCTGATGGCCGGCTCAGCGTACGAGACGATCGTGAATGAATCGATCAAGCAAACGATGACGCGCTCGTTCAACACCCTCGCGACGGTCGTCATCACGCTCGTCGCATTGCTCGCGCTCGGCGGCGCAAGCCTCAAGAACTTTGCCTTCGCGCTGCTCGTCGGCATCTGTTCCGGCGGTTACCATTCGATCTTTTACTCGGCGCCGCTCGTGTTGGTCTTTCGCAAGCGTCAGCTCGAGGCGGCCGCGCGCCGGCGGCGCGCCGGGCTTGCCCACGACCGGACCGTTACGGGGCGTTCGCGCTCGGAATCGACTGCGCTGCAGAGCCGCAGCGGGGTCGCGCGCGAGGACATCGTCGCGGCGCGACGCGAGCGCCGGCAGAAGGCAAAAACCGCGCGCAATACCGCGCCTGCCGTTCCCGCGCGCTACCGCAAAAAGCGTACCGATGCCAGCGCCGGCGTCGCACTCGAAGAGCCATATGCCGGCGAAGAGGTGATCGATCCGCTCGACGCGCAGGAAGCGGGGTTGCACGATGCGGCGTTGGAGCAAGGCCACGAAGAGATCGCGCTCAACCTCGAAGACGCAAGTTCGGGGCAGCCTGAGCGCCCCGAAGAAGGCACCGGCCACTAAGACGTTACCGCCTCCGACACGATCGGAGGCCGCCTTCGAAGCCGCGTTACGCGCCTTCGATTCCCCGTGTCACCCTGAGCCTGTCGAAGGGCGACACGGGTCCAGTGTGCAGGCCGATGATGCCGGAGCTTTCATCGATCGCGTTTTTGCACGCGCCGACGAATATCTGACCGATCCCTACTCGACGATCGGCGACGCACCGCACTTTCACACGAAGATCGCCGGCGTTTCGTTCGAGGGCCGGCAAGATATCATCGCCGGTCTGCGAACCGGCGCCCCGCTGCAGCTGCTGCGCCGCCCCGAGAATCCGCACGACGCAAACGCAATCGCGGTGCATTACGGCGACCTTCAACTCGGCTTTTTCAACAAGCGGCTCGCGGCGCATATCGCGCCGCGCATGGATGGCGGCGCGCGTTACTCGGCGCGCATCGCTTCGCTGACCGGAGGTGCGGCGAAACACCGCGGCGTGAATATCTTCGTCGAGCGAGAGTGCCCTGAGCCGAGTCGAAGGGCGCTCGCGCGCCGTCGCGACCAAGCACCGGCGGCGCGGTCCGGCACCGGCCATGGCGAAACGGCGGAACGCGTGCGCTCGGCGTTGATCGGCAATGCGGCACCGCACGACGCGCAGCGCGCCGTGCTGGAACGCATCGAAAGCGGAAAAAACACGCTCGCCGTGATGGGAACCGGTCGAGGAAAGTCGTTCTGTTTTCAGTTCTCCGCCGCGATGCGTTCGTTTTGCGATGAGGGTAAGACGCTCGTGATCTACCCGTTACGCGCGCTCGCCAACGATCAGTACGAGGCGGTGCGTCGCACGCTCGAGCCACTGGGCTTGCGGTGTTTTCGTGCGAATGGCTCGATTGACAGCGACGAACGCGAGGAGCTCTTCACCGTACTTGCGGACGGTTCGTGGGACGTCGTGCTCTCCACGCCGGAGTTTCTGGAGTTTCATCACGCTGCATTCGTCGGGCCAAGCGCGCCGTCGCTCGCCGTCATCGACGAGGCGCACCATTTGCACGAGTCGCGCCACCGGCCGGCTTACGCGCATCTCGCGACCACAGTCGCCGCCCTGGGCAATCCGCAAGTGCTCGCGCTCACGGCAACCGCCGCGGACGATGCATTTCGCCGAATTGCGCAGGAGCTGCACGTCGACGCTTGGGTGATCGATCCGACGATTCGCGAGAATCTCCGCGTCGTCGACGCACGCGCGACCCGCGATAAGCACCGGTATCTCGTCGAGCTGCTTCGCGAAACTTCCCTCGACTCCGATCGGGATGACGGCCGGCAGACAGGCAAGTGCATCGTCTACTGCAACTCACGTGGCGAGGCGACGACGGTAGCGAAGCGGCTGCGCAAAGAGCTCGGCGATCAAGTGATGTTCTACCACGCCAAAATGCCGAACGCCGATCGCCTCGAAGTGGAGCGGCTCTTTCGTGAGGGCGGCCTCAGGGTCGTCATTGCGACCTCCGCGTTCGGTGAAGGGATCGACCTGCCCGACGTGAGCGACGTCGTGCTCTACCATCTCAACTTCGACTTCGGCGAGTTCAACCAACAGGCCGGGCGCGCCGGCCGCGACGGTCGGCCCGCGAACATCCATCTTTTATACGGGGCGAAGGACCGCGCGCTCAACGAGTACTTGATCGATCTCGATGCGCCGCCAATCGCGTTGCTGCGCGACATTTACGGGGGACTCAAGCGCTCGGCGCGTTCCGGCCTCATCCGGGGCAGCGATTCGGAGATTGCGGGGCTGTTAGATAGCGATCGACTTCGGGATCGTCACCTGACCGCCGCGCTTCGGATTTTTGCCGACGCGAATCTTGTTGAACTCGGCGAAGATGACGAAGGACGCTTCGTGCGTTTCTTGCCCGTCAACGGGCGCGTCGAGATGGAGCGCAACGAGCGCTACGCAGAAGGAGAAGCGACGCGCGAGGCCTTCGCGCGCTTTGCCGAGATGGCGTTACATGCGCCGGCTTCCACGCTCGAACGCATCATCAATCGTCCGATCTATCCCTCGCGCGTGCCGCTTCGGCGGTAGCGTTATTCGAAGAGTACGCGAAAGTCGAGATCGAAGTTTGCCGGCGCCGTTCCGTCCGTCCAGATCTTGCTGCGATACGGATCGATGAGCACGACATAGGCTGCACCGGCGGAGCGGATTCGCTCGAGCTTCGCTTGTAAATCCTTCGGATTGTCACTATCGGAGCAAAGCTCGATCGCAACTGCCGGCGCGCCGGGAAAGAAGCGCTCGCGTTGTTTTGGGGTTAGTTTATCCCACGCTTCCTGCGTTACGAGCGAAGCGTCCGGTCCGACGACCGAGGTGTCGGGTAGTCGGAAACCTCCGTTGGAATCGAAGGCGACGTAGCCGTGAGGTTCGGCCCATTCAAAAACCATATGGGTCAACCGGGCGTTCCGATTGGACGAGGCGGCGCCGGTTGGAGGCGTCATGGTTAAGACGCCGTCCGCTGTACGCTCCACACGCCAACCGGGATTATCCGATGAAATGCGCAGGATGTCTTCATCGGTCGCGGAGAGCGGTATGCGGGCAATCACCTGACGAGGATAGCACTCCCGTGTGCGCCGCTCAAGCAAGAACGGCGGTCATTTTCCCCTCGTCAACCTTACGATAGAACGCGTTGTCGGTCTCAGAGACGCCGGCCGATGCCCACGGATCGACTTGCTTGCGCGACGTCGGCAGGTGAATCGTCGGGCCGACGGCATCAGAATAGTCCGCGCCGCCGAACGGCGCGAATCCGCCGCTCTCGCGGTGCGCGAGCACGAGATTGCCAACAGCGCTGCTCGCGCCGGCCGCATCGCAGCGAATTCGATCGTCGAGACGCCCGTCGCTCGCGAGCGTGTCGTAAAACGCGATCGCCGGCCGGTCGGCGCGCCATGGCAGCGTGTTGCCGTGCGGAAAACGGACCATGCCTTCGATCGCACGCGCATCTTCGCGTACCGCACTGCGTGCACTCGGTCTTGCGGCTTCCGATGCGACGTCGTCATTGAGCCGCTTGATCGCAACTTCCGCTTGACGAATCTTTGCCGGATCTAAATCGAGCACGTCGAACGCCGCGGCCGGCCCAAAGCCGCCGAAATCTCCGGCGTCGTATTTCGTACGCATGACGCCGTTCGTGACGGCGCGCGCCATCGCGGCCGAATCGTTGGCATGCGACGCGATTGCATGCGCCACGCCGCTCGGCACGCCCGGCGCGAGCATCGTCTCCGGGCTCGCGGCGAGGTAACGGACGCCGGCATGCGACAGCGCGTCGGCAAAGCCCATTGTATCCATCAAACATTGATTTGCCACGACGCCGTCGACCCCGCGTTGCGCATCATCGGGATGCGCGGCCGCGTGCTGCGCGATTCCATCGGCGATCGCTTTGGCAATATCCGGCATTGACATGCAACTGCCGTCGCGCGTCTCGAGGCCGCCGCCGTCGCCGCCGCCGTGGTCGACCAGGTCGATCCACGTTTGCTTTGCACCGTTCGCTTGCGCGTCGTCGAGCGTGCGTGAAACAAATCGCGCCAAGTTCGATTTATCCGACATGTCGTGTGCCGGACCGCTGCTCGCGTCACCAACTTCTCCGTCGGCAATCGTGTATCGTTCGGTATGCAGAGCACCAGACACGATTTCGTCGCCGTCCGAGCGAAGACGCGTCGTGTCTTCGACGGTGAAGGCAATCCGCGAATCGCGTGCGCTCGTTTGAAGCGCCTGGGAGAGCGTCGACGCTTGTATCCGGTCGAGGTTGTTATCCCCGTCGCGGTAAATCCCGAACTCGAGCGAGCGACGCGAAGGCGTGACGGCAACGTTCTGTAGCATGAAAACCTCCCGGCATGTGTGCCGGGTGTCTTACTGCGACGTCACCGCACCGCCGCAAGGGCCGCTTCGAGAATCTTTTAGCTTACGACTTCGGTTGCGTCCGCGGCGTCAGGTACATGCAGCTTCGCGAGAAGTCAAAGACGATATTGAAGCGGTGCCAGACGCCGGTTCCAATAAGCTGCACGCCACCGGTCGCGGACGGCAGATCGCCGTGCATGACGTACGGACCGATCCGGAGGGAAGATACGAAACCGAGATAGGTTTTGAACCGCGAACCGATGCCGACGCCTCCCTCGATCTCGCGCTTGGGCTCGGATGATCGCAGGACGATGTCGTCGTCGACGGCGTCGCTCGATCCCGTATCGAGTCGGAGCAGGTGCCGCTCGGGCGCGACGCCCGGCGCCGCGACAACCGCCCAGACGAATGCGCGCGGCGCGCGGATAACGAGCGGAATCCGCGCTCCGGCTCCGCGATACACGTACGAAGCCGGCTCGAACAGCGCGACCGTTGCGCGATCGTAATCGAACTCGACGACGTAACGGCGAAAGAGTTCGAACCCCAGCAATCCGCGCGCTCCGATCGAACTGCCCGCGCGCGATAAATCGAGCGCGAGCGGATCGTGCAGCCGAAACGTCACGCTTCGCAACTGCACCGGGAACGGTTGGAGCGCCAGCGCTTCAATCGTCCCTTTGCCGGCGCCGTGTACGCCGGCGACGCCGGCTGCCGGCAAACGCAACGATTCTGCGAGCGACCGGTCGACGATCGAGTGCAGGCCGCCGGTATCGAGATCGAACCAGATGTCTTTGGAGTGCACCCTGCCTTCGACGGCCATCACGGAGCCATCGAGCTTGGCGGGCAAGACCGTCAGCGCGCGCGATGCCTCATTGCTGGCAGCAACGCTCCCCGCGGCGGACAACGCCAGCATCGCGAACACCGCCCATTGCAGTTGCCGACGCAATGCGTGCTAGACGGGCGGCGCCTTCACGCCCGCAGTCGCGTAGAGGGCGCGCGTGTCGTACATCACCCCGCCCTTGATGGTCGTGCCGGTGTGGCGAAGCGCTGCGATATTCTCCAACGGATTGCCGTGGACGACGATTGCGTCGGCAAGTTTACCGGCTTTGAGCGAGCCGAGCGAGTCCTCCATATGCATCACCCGGGCCGGCACGATGGTGGCGGTTTGCAAGACGGCCGCGTTGGAAATGCCGGCCTGCGAGTAAAGCTCGAGTTCGTGAATGAGATCGAACCCCGGCAAGACGTCGTCGGTTCCCGCGACGATGCGAATGCCGCTGGAATGCAGCAGCGCAACCATTTCGAGATACGCCTTAGCCGAGGCGCGATACTTTGCGTCGAGTCCTGGACCCAGCGGCAATCCTCCGGTCGTGAGCGTGCGGCTCACTTGCGGCGGCAGCCAGTCGGCGATCTCTGCAAAACCCGTCGAGGTGATGTCGCCGGTCCGCGTCATCGTGTCGGTATAGAATATGCCGACCGTGGGATCGCTAACGGTCTCCTTTTCCTTGAGCAGTGCGATGAAGTCTTTGACTTGCTGACTCTGCAAGTCGATGGTACCGGCGCGCTCGGCCGTCGCAGTGAGCCGCACCGGCGTCTGCGTCCGATCTTTCGTATCCGGCATGAAGTTGAGAAAGAGAAAGTTGACGTGCTGAATTTCATCATAGCCTTCGTGCACCGCGTCTTGCGCTAGCATTCCGGCGGGTATGTGACCGCTCACGCGCATGCCTTGGGCGCGGGCTTCTTTAACGATGACCGGTACCAGCTTGGGATCCATCGAGCTGTAAATCTTGATCTGCACCGCGCCGAGCCTTTTCCATTCGCGAACCTGCGCGATTGCTTCGGGGGACGTACTCGTCGTCGTTCCGATCGGCGCGGTGTATTTGCCGGTGCCGTCCATCAAGCCGGCAATGATGACGCGTGGGCCGACGAGCTCGCCGCTGGCATACTGGGCCTGCGTTTTCGCGATATACTCCGGGTTGTTGCCGGGATCGCGAATCGTGGTGACGCCCTCGGCCAGCAGTCGTGCTCCGAAGTCGGCGAAGAGATGCATGTGCATGTTCCAGAGTCCCGGCAGCAGCATTTTTCCGGTGCCGTCGATGCGGCGCGCGTCGCTCGGAACGCTCACTTCGGAACCGCCGACCGCGCCGATGCGTTCTCCGCTGATGAGAACCGTCGCATTTGGAACGACGCTTCCGGCATCCGAATCGAAGAGTGCGACGTTGGTGATGGCGATCGCAGTCCCCGTTCGCTGCGGCAGCGATTGCGCGATCTGCCGGCCAAGCTCTGCGACGCGCGCATTCTGTGCCTCGATCAATTGCGGCAGCGCGGCGTTCCAGCCGGTGCGAATGACGGAGCCCCACGTGCCTCCCGACATGAAGAGCTCGCCATTTTCGTCGAGCCAGATTTGCGCCGGCGAAAAGTCGAGGCCGGTCGCTTCGTACATGGTCACACGCCGGCTGCTTTGCCTATTGCTGACCGTGAGCGTCTTGACCGCGGCAACGTTAGTCAGGCCGCTCGGCCAGAGTTGGAGCGAAGCGGTGCGCGCCCGTAGCGCCGCACGAACGAGGATCGCGCCCTCTTCGGGCGTTCCATCCATGCTGATGTAGAATCGCTGCGCCGAATACGCGTGCGTCTCGCGTTCGGCCGAGTTTTTCCACGTTGCGGTGCCGCCGCGTGCGGTGAATCGTTCATCGACCGGCACCTTGAGGTAGTTGTATCCGGTGATCCGCAGCTTCGAGATGAAGCCCGCGTCATCGAGTGCGATCGTGCTGCGCACGTTCGGCCCGCGGCCGCGATCGGTGAATTGAAAGCGCACGTCGAGCGAGCCGTTGGGTAAGCGCACCGTCGTCTGCGACCCTTTGACGACGCCGGAAGAAACGTAGTCGTAGGTTACGGCCGTTCCATACAGCTTCGCCGCTGCCAGCGCCGGTAAAGCCCATACCGTCGCGACCGCCGAGCCGGCTGCTGCGAGCCAGTCCCGCCGCCGTATCGGCAGCTCGCCGGCCATGCAGCGATGCATCGTGCCGATTCGCGGCAGACCGAAGAGCGTCGAATGTCGGTGGGAGGTGCACGTGCACATCGGCAGCACCAGCCTTTCTTCTGCTTGATAATTCGGTCCGCACTGCTGGTCGCCTACGAAACGCATATCGGGTTACGGGCCGCCGTACTATTCTGGAGCTTGTTGAAAGCAGCTGACGCGGGCGAGAATCGAACAGCCGTTCGGAATGTAGCGCCGTCTTTTAGGAAAACTCACCGCTCGTGATCGTCGATCATGACGTCATCGTCTTAGGTGCCGGCTTGGCGGGTATGCGCGCCGGTCTCGAAGCGGCACGCGCCGGTGCCAACGTCGCCATCATCACCAAGGTTCACCCGATCCGCAGCCATTCGAGCGCGGCACAGGGCGGCATCAATGCCGCAATCGCCGAGGACGACACGTGGGAGTCCCACGCCTTCGACACCGTCAAAGGCAGCGATTACCTCGCCGATCAGGATGCGGTCGAGATCATGGCCCGCGAAGCGCCCGCCGACATCATCGAGTTCGAGCATATGGGCGTCATCTTTTATCGCAATGAGGACGGCAAGCTTGGACGGCGCGCTTTCGGCGGCGCCTCCTTGGCGCGCACGTACTTCGTCGGCGACATCACCGGCCAAGCTCTGCTCGTCACGCTCTACGACCAGATCCTCAAGGCCGGCGTCAAGGTTTACGAAGAGTGGTTCGCGACCGCCGTTCATATGGAAGACGGCGCGTGCCGTGGGCTCGTCGCGCTCGAAATGATTACCGGCGAGCTGCATCTCCTGCGCGCCAAAGCCGTGATCTTTGCCAGCGGCGGTCTCGGACGGCTCTACGAACCGAGCACGAATGCGCTGATTTGCACCGGCGACGGTTATTCGCTGGCGTATCGCGCCGGCGCGCCGCTCATGGACATGGCGATGGTCCAGTACCATCCGACGACGCTGGCAGGCAGCGGATTTTTGATGACCGAGGCCGCGCGCGGCGAGGGCGCGTACTTGCTCAACTCCGAGGGCGAGCGCTTCATGAAGAAGTACGCGCCGAACAAGATGGAACTGGCCGCTCGCGACGTCACCTCGCGCGCCGAGGCGACCGAAATTGCGGAGGGCCGCGGGATCGACGGCAACGTGCTGCTCGATCTGCGCCATCTCGGTCCCGACGTGATCTTGAAGAAGCTGCCGCAGATTCACGAGATGGCGCTCGATTATCTCGGCATCGACATGATCAAAGAGCCGGTTCCGGTTCGTCCCGGCATGCACTATCAGATGGGCGGCATCAAGACCGACGTCGACGGAGCGACGCGCGTCCCCGGAATCTATGCGGCCGGCGAAGTCGCTTGCGTCAGCGTGCACGGCGGCAATCGCCTGGGTGCGAACTCATTGCTCGATACGATCGTTTTCGGGCGACGCTCCGGACGCAAAGCCGCGGAATACGCGCGCACCGTTACGGCGAGCGGCGGCGGTGAAGACCTGCTGCGCCGCGAGAAGGAACGCCTGGACGAACTGATGTCGCGGCCATACACTGGTGAGACGTGCGCCGGTCTGCGGCTCGAGCTCGCAACGATGATGGACGAAAAAGTCGGCTTGTACCGCAGCGATGCGGGCTTGAAAGAAGCGCTGCAGGCGCTGCACGGCTTCCGGGGACGCTACGCAAACGTTTGGGTCGGCGATAAGGGGCGCGTCTTCAATCAGGCGCTCACCTTCGTGCTCGAGCTGGGCTTTTTGCTCGACTGCGGCGAGACGATCATTCGCGACGCAATGCATCGCAAAGAGAGCCGCGGCGCACATACGCACGTCGATTATCCTGAACGCAACGATCGCGAGTGGCTCAAGCATACGGTGCTGACGCATCGTGGCGAAGGCCAAGAACCCGAAATGTCCTATGCTCCCGTGACGATTACGCAGTGGCAACCCGAAGTACGCACCTACTAGTGGGACAGTAAATGCAGTTCACCATCGAAGTCGGACGTTATAACCCCGAAGGGCGCTACGCCGAAACCGCAGTTCCCGGCGAAGCATTTCCCGCTCCGTGGAATGCGTCGCCCGCGCGGCGGTACCAAACCTACACCGTAGAGCTGCCGCAGCACGCCGTGGTGCTCGATGCGCTCATCGCGATCCGCGAATATCAGGACCCGTCGCTCGCGGTGCGCTGCGCGTGCCGCAGCGCAATATGCGGATCGTGCGCGATGTGGATCAACGGCCATGCCAACCTGGCCTGCAAAAGCAAGCTGGAAAGCTTCACCAAGGACGGCAAGACGCGCGTCGAGTCGCCGCCTTCGATGCCGATCATTCGCGATTTGGTCTGCGACATGAAGCCGTTTTGGGACAAGCATCTGGCGGTGAAGCCGTGGCTCGAAAACAAAGAGCCCGTTCCGCCGCCGGACGAAGAGTATCGCGTACCCAACGCGGCGATGGAAGAGCTGATTCAAGAGGTGAGCTGCATCAGCTGCAGCGCGTGCCTCATGGATTGCGAATCGTTTGCCGTCAATCCCGATTTCCTCGGGCCGCAGGCGTTGGCGCAAGCCTATCGCTACGTCGGCGATCCACGCGACGACAAGACGAAAGAGCGGCTCGGTGAGTTGAGCAAGGCCGGTGGAATTTGGGACTGCACGCATTGTTTCGAGTGCGTGCAGCAGTGCCCCAAAGGCGTTGCGCCGCTCGAGCAAATTCTCAAGCTTCGTAAGCTCGCCGTGGACGCGGGCTTTACCAACAACCCCGGTACGCGCCACGCCGACGCATTTGCGGATTCCGTGAAGCACAGCGGACGCCTCAACGAGCTTACGCTGATGCCGAAATCAACCGGGCTCTTCAATATCGTCGGTCAGCTCAAGACGCTGCCGAGCGCCATCAACATGGCGCGCGCCGGGAAGCTGCCGCCGCTCATCCATAAGTCGATTCCCGGCGTCGAGCGCATCAAAAAGATTTTCCAACGGGTCGGAGGACGGTTTAAGTGAAGGTCGCGTTTTATCCAGGGTGCGTTTCAAAAGGAGCGTGCCCGGAGCTCTACGTGTCGGCGAAAATGGTCGCCGAGCCGCTCGGTCTCGAGCTGCACGAGCTCGAGTCGGCGCCGTGCACGGGTGCCGGCGTACTCAGCGAGCAGAATCGTGACTTGGCCGACGCGCTCAACGGGCTCACGCTTGCGATGGCCGAAGCGCAGGGCGCGGAGTTAATGACGATCTGCAGCACCTGTCAAGGTGTGCTCTCCGATCACAACTACCATCTCAAGAAAGACGAAGTCCGGCGCGATAAGGCCAATGCCACGATCGCGGATCAAGGCTTTCGTTACAGCGGAACGACCACGGTCAAGCATCTGCTCTGGATGCTCTTTGAAGACATCGGCATCGAGCGCGTCGAGCGGGCGATCAAGCGAAAGCTCACCGGTCTGAAAATCGCACCGTTTTACGGCTGCTACATCTTGCGGCCGAGCGAAGCGCTCGGACTACGCGAGCGTCCGGAGCGCAAGACGTACCTCGACCGGCTCATCGCACTCCTCGGCGCGGAGCCCGTCGAATATCGCGGCGCGACGAAGTGCTGCGGTTTTCCGATGCTCACATTCAATCGCGACAAAGCGCTCGCGATGGGCGGCAACCATATTCTTGAAGCCAAGGATAAGGGTGCGGATCTGCTCGTCACGCCGTGTCCGCTCTGCCACCTCAACCTTGACGGCCAGCAGCCCGACGCCGCACGCGTGCTCAAGAAAGATATCGGCGTTCCGATCTTTCATCTTCCGCAGCTGCTCGGCTTGGCGTTCGGATTCGAACCGGAGCAGTTGCGCTTGAACCATCACGTGGTTCCCACCAAGGGCGCGCTGGAAAAAGTCGAGCTGAAAGTTTAGGAGTCTGTAGACTCCTAGCGGCTCGGCGCAGCCTGAGCCGGACAATCGCGCAGCAAGGTCATGCCGTCGGGCGTGCTGTGCGCGACGACGTATTGCACGAGCGGCGGTTCGCCGCCGACTTTACTCGGCGGCGGCGTTTGGAAACGCGTCGGAAAACTCGGGTCGCGCAAGTTTGCATCCGACCACGGATTCGCGGCTTCGCTCGCATAGTACCAAGGGTAATCGAGGATGACCGATTGCGACGAACCGTCGGCGAAGTGCACAGACATTCGAATGTCGACCCAAAATCCGCGCGTTTGTGCGTCGAAATGCGAGCCATGCGGATCCGAGAACGTAACGAAGCCGCACGGCTGCTCGCCCGACGCAGCGCCATTCGCCGGCGATTCTCCCCCGGCACCGGTACCGGTTTGACCGGCGGAAGCCGTCATCGCGCCCTTTTGCGGCGATCCGGCTGAAGTATCCCACACCGGGCGCGCGTCGCTAGCGGTGCGTGCGGCTGCGTAATGGAACCCCGCGCGGCGCGGCCTCGCCGCGGCGCTTCGTGCAAGCGGCGCGACGGCGACGCGAGTCGGCGGTGTCGGCACCGGCGTCGGAATGACGATCGGCCGCGGCGGCGGCGTTGCGCTCGGCAACGGCGTCGTCCGCAGCGTGATGCGCATGAGACGCGCGGTCGATACGATCTCGCGCGAGACCGCTTGGGATCGCGCCGGCGGAATCGTGCCCGCAACGATCTCGTGTAGTGCGACGGAGATCGAAAAGGCTAGCGCCAATCGCCGGCTCGCTGCGGTTCCAAAGAAAACGCCGAGCCGTTCGTGATGGAAAGGCTCGGCGTTTGAACGACGGTGCTTACTCAGGGTTCGTGTTGTACGTCTGAACGTACCACTGCTTGAACTGATCGTACGTCGGGTAGTAGCCGTATTTGTGGTAGTACCAGTCTCGGTACGCGTCTTGACGCCGGTCGACTTCCTGTTGCTCCGCGCGTTTTTCGCGCTTCTTGTGATTGTAGTTAACGACCAGCGGTACCGTTCCGGCAGCAGCGGCGGTGCTCAAGATAATGGTATTTGTCGTGCCTTGTCCGCCCGCTAGCGCAGGCCCGGCGAAGCTCGCGGCAAGCGCGGCCATTACGGCGACAAGGGCTTGCGGTCTCTTCATGTCCGTCCCTTTCTGCAGGCCATTCGATCCCCCGGCTCCAACCCGGGCTTCGTGGAGATCGAAGCCTTAATTCGGCCGATCCCGGATTTTCCGATTCCAGGGATCCTTTTCCGTGACATTACCCCGTTGTTGAAAGATAAGCAAGGGTTTCGCGGCGCAATCGACCTTTTCGTGGAGCGTTTTCGCGATCGCGGCATCGACCACGTCGTCGCAATCGAATCGCGCGGCTACATCTTCGGGGCCCCGGTTGCCTATGGCATCGGCGCGGGATTCATCCCGGTTCGCAAGCCCGGAAAACTTCCACATGAAAAGCTCGTTGAAGATTATGCGTTGGAGTACGGAACGAATTCGCTCGAGATCCATGCGGATGCGTTGGCGCGCGACGAACGCGTGCTCGTGATCGACGACTTGCTTGCCACGGGCGGCACCGCGGCTGCTACCGGGCGTCTCTTGGAACGCCTTGGCGCGCAAGTCGAAGCCTATGCGTTTCTCCTCGAGTTAACCGCGCTGCGCGGTCGGGAGCAGCTGCGCGGCGCGGAAATCGTTTCGTTCGTTGCGTACTAACGCGCTGACCGCGGCGCTCGCTTGCGCCGCACTCGCGCTCGCGATCGCCGGCCCCGCGACCGGCGTCGCGCGGCCGCATGCAACGCCGGCCCCGACTCCAACGCCGGTTGCCGACCCGGCGATCACCAAGATTGCGCGGCAGCAGTTCGTGCAGTGGCAGGCCGGCTCGGTCAATAAAAGCCTCTACGCGCCCGAAACCATGGCGAAGCTGACCGATGAGAAAATCGCCGATACCGCGCGCGCCCTCGGCCGGCTCGGGGCGCTCAACGACATGGTCTATATTGGACGATGGATCAATCCGGAAATGCCGGCGCTGAGCGGCTACATCTATCAAATGCGCTGCATAGAAGGAAACGTCTATCTCTGGCTCGCGCTGCAATCCGACGGTAAAATCGCTTCGATCGTCTTCAAGGACCGGCTCGACGTCGAAAACGTGACCCCCAGCCCGTCACCGGCGCCGACGCCCACGGAGCCCCAGGCGTTATAATAGGGGCACCTATGACCATCGGCGACCTTATCGAACGCGTCCGCCGCTACGATCCCTCCGTGGATCCTGCGTGGCTGACGCGCGTCTATGAGCTCGCCAACGCCGCTCACCAAGGACAGCGGCGCGCGTCGGGCGAGTCCTACATCGAGCATCCCTTAGCGGTTGCCGGAATCTTAGCCGAGCTCGAGGTGGATCCTCAGACCATTGCGGCCGCCTTGCTGCACGACGTCGTCGAAGATACCTCGATTACGAGCGAGCAAGTCAGCGAGCAGTTCGGCGACGAGGTCGCCCGTCTGGTCGAAGGCGTCACGAAGCTCACCCGCATTCCCTACCAATCGAAGGAAGACGCGCAGGTTGAGAATCTGCGCAAGATGTTTTTGGCGATGGCCAAAGATATTCGCGTCATCATCATCAAGCTCGCGGACCGCTTGCACAACATGCGAACGCTCGCGAGTCTTCCGCCGCCCAAGCAGCAGGCCATCGCGCGCGAAACGCTCGACATTTACGCTCCGATCGCGCACCGTCTCGGAATTTGGAAGATCAAGTGGGAGATCGAGGACGAGTGCCTGCGCTACCTCGAGCCAACCTCGTTTCACGACATCGTCGAGCGCGTCGCCAAAACGCGTCGCGAGCGTGAAGCGGACGTCGAAAAAGCGATTGCGCGCCTGCGCGACGAGTTCAAAGAGCTCAAAATCAACGCCGAGATCCAAGGGCGGCCGAAACACTTCTATTCGATCTATTCGAAGATCAGCAAAGGCCGCGACTTCTCGACGATCTACGATCTCACGGCGATTCGAATCATCGTCGATACGGTCAAGGATTGCTATGCGGCGCTTGGGGCGGTTCACGCGATGTGGACGCCGCTTCCCGGCCGCTTCAAAGACTACATCGCGATGCCCAAGCCCAACATGTACCAGTCGCTGCATACGACGGTGGTCGGCCCTAGCGGCGACCCGCTCGAGATCCAGATTCGAACGTGGGAGATGCATCGCACCAGCGAGTACGGCATCGCGGCGCACTGGCGCTACAAGGAGGGCGGCAAGGCGGATCAGTTCGAGAACAAGCTTTCCTGGCTGCGCGCGCTGCTCGAATGGCAAAAGGACATGCGCGATTCGCGCGTCTTCATGGAGAACCTGAAGCTCGATCTTTTCGATTCGCAAGTCTTCGTGTTCTCGCCGCGCGGCGACGTCTATTCGATTCCCGCCGGCGGCACGCCGCTCGACTTCGCCTATCAAGTTCACACCGACGTCGGCAACCATTGCGTGGGCGCGAAGACTAACGGGCGAATCGTTCCGCTCGATTACGCGATGCAGAACGGCGACATCTGTGAAATCCTCGTCAACAAGTCCAGCGGACGGCCGTCGCTCGACTGGCTCTCTATCGTCAAGACGTCGAGCGCGAAACACAAGATCAAGCAGTGGTTCCGCAAGGAGCGCCGCGAAGAGAACGTGCTCGCCGGACAGGAAATGCTCGAGCAAGAGCTCGCACGCGCCGGTCTGCGCACCGACGTCGCGCGCGGTGCGCTATTGGAACGCATTGCGTCCCGCCTGAACTACAGCACGCCGACCGACCTCTATGCCGCAATCGGATTCGGCGACGCCTCCGCCCAGGCCGTCGCCAACCGGGTGCGCGACGAGCTCAAGCACGACAACGTCGTCGATCTGACCAAGATCGGCCGCCGTCCGGCGCAACGCAAGACGGTACGGCGAACGAGCGGCGTGCGGATCGCGGGAGTCGACGACGTGCTCGTTCGTCTCTCGAAGTGCTGCTCGCCGGTGCCCGGCGACCCGATCATCGGTTACGTCACGATCGGACGGGGTGTCAGCATCCATCGCGCGGACTGTCCGAACGTCGCCTACATGAATGCAACGCCGGAACGGATTCTGCAGGCGCAGTGGATCGACGACGCGGGGCTGACGCACGGCGTCGACATTGAAGTCGAAGCCGACGATCGTTCGCAACTGCTGCAAGACATCATGGGCGTCTTTGCCGAGCTCAAGACGCAAGTGAGCTCCGTGAACGCGCGCGTTCGCAAGGAGGGCTTTGCGGTTGCGAGTCTGACCGTGCAGATCCGCGACCTCGATCATTTGCACAAACTGCTCACGAAGCTCGAAACGCTCAAAAACGTTCGCCGGGTCTATCGCGTAACTAAACGCGAGCGCACCGCACTCTGATTCACGATATCGTTCCGATCCTCGTCGCTTTCGTCTCCGGCGTGATGAACAGCGTTGCCGGCGGCGGGAGCTTCCTTTCTTTTCCTGCCCTGATCTTCGCTGGCGTTCCGGCGATTTCGGCCAACGCCACCAACAACGCCGCGATGTGGGTCGGCACGATCGGCAGCGCGCGCGGTTATCGCGAAGAGCTGCGCGAACATCGCGCGTTGCTCGCGCCGGTCATCGCCGTCAGCATTGTCGGATCGCTCATCGGCGCGTGTCTGCTGCTCGTTACGCCGCAGGTGCTCTTCCTGCGGTTGATTCCGTGGCTGCTGCTCTTTGCGACGCTCGTCTTTGCAGCCGGCCCGTGGTTGACGCCGTCAACCGTCGCGACGCCGCGGCATGCACCGTGGCAAATCGCCGTGCAGTTTTTGGTCGCGATCTATGGCGGCTATTTCGGCGCGGGCATGGGAATCGTGATGCTGGCGGTGCTCGCGTTCTCGGGCTTGCCAAGCTTCAACGCGCAGAATGCAATCAAAAATCTCCTCTCCGTTTCGATCAACGGCGTCGCGCTCGTGCCGTTCGTCATCGCGCGAATTGTGGACTGGCGTTTTGCGCTGCCGATGGCAGCCGTCGCATTGCTTGGCGGCTATTTCGGCGCGCGCTTTTTTCGACGCGTGCCGCA
>JAMXLK010000153.1 GCA_024281075.1 Vulcanimicrobiia bacterium | reverse complement strand
CCGAAGGCCGTTTGGGACCGTACGAAGACGCGGTGACCGATATGCCGATCTTCGAAGAGAACGATGCGGAGAGCTTCCGGGGCGTCGATATCATGCGTGCCGTGCGAAGCTTCGATCCGTGTCTGCCGTGCGGCGTTCACATGTACGTGGGCGAAGGCAGAACGCTCGAGCGCATTCACTCGCCGATCTTCGGCGCGAACCTCTAGTCGCTTCGATGGACGACGCCGAAGTCCGCAAACACGTCGCCACGTTGAGCGGATCCATCGAGCAGCTCGGGCCCAAGCCCGCTAAAACGGTGCAGGCGCTCTTGCGTCTCTACGGCGAGCTGTTGCGGCGAGTCGTCGCAGCAGCCGCCGCGTCGCCGGAGGTCACCGCGGCGCTGCGCAGCGACGAAGTAATCGCACAGATGCTGCTGCTGCACGGCGTTGAGATTGCGCCGCCGCCCGTTCGAGAAACACCGGAGCGCTGCGATCTCTGCGGCGAGCAGCTGGCGGAGGTGCACGCCCACCTGCTGGATACGTCCGAAAAGAGCGTAGTCTGCACGTGCGCGGTCTGTACGCTGCTGTTCCCTCAGCGCGCCGATGCGAGCGGCCGGTATCGTTTCATTCCCGACGGCGCCATCGCGATCGACGATTTTGCATTCGATGCGCTGACGTGGCGGGCGCTTGAGATTCCGGTCTCGGTTGCCTACTTCGTTCGCCGCGAAGAGGGCATCACTGCGTACTATCCGAGCCCCGCAGGCGCGGTGGAGTCGTTGCTCAAGCTGGAAGCTTGGGAAGAACTCGAGCGTGAGAATCCCGCGCTTCGCGAGCTGGTTCCCGAAACGCAAGCATTGCTGGTGAACGGCAGCGGCGAGTGCACCGAAGGCTGGATCGTTGGAATTGACGCGTGCTATCGGCTCGTGTCCGTCATGCGTGCAAACTGGCGCGGCTTGCGCGGCGGCGAGCCGGCGCGCAAAGCGCTCGATGCGTTTTTCTGCGAGCTTCGCTCGAATTCGATATCACACCGTACAGGAGATAACCATGCTATTACGCATGCTTTTTAGGCCGTTTGCGACTCCGGCGCACGACCTGAGCGCGCACATCGAGGGCGTCCCGAACGGCAACGCCAAAGGCAACTACGAGAAGCAAGTCGGCCATCTTGCGGACGGTAGATCCACGGCCGAGCGCTCAACGGGCATCAATGCTGCCCCGCACGAGCCGATCCTACCGCAGATGCCGAACCTTTCGCCTCCGTGATGCGCGCGTCGCTCGGCGCGCCGGCGCTTCGCTTTCGCGTACTCGAAACGTCGGCATCGCACGCCTACGCGACGCCGACCATCGAGCTGACGACCGAGATTACGTCCGACGAGGCGTACGAAGTGCGGACCGTCACGCTGAACGTCGACGTGCGCATCGCGGCGCAGCGCCGCCGCTACGATTCGGCCGAGCAGGAACGCCTGCGCGAAATCTTCGGCGATGCTTCGCAGTGGGCGCTTTCGCTGCGCAGCCTTCAGTGGATGCGGGGGTCGCTGAACGTTCCACGTTTCTCCGGCTCGACTACGGTTAAAATCCCGCTGCCGTGCTCGTACGACTTCGAAGTAGCCTCCGCAAAGTATCTCTCGGCGCTCGAGTCGGGGGAGATACCCGTCGACGTGCTCTTCAGCGGTACCGTCTTTTATTGCGGCGACGACGGCGGTCTGCAGACCGCGATGATCCCGTGGGAGAGCGAGGTGTCGCTGCGCGTTCCGATTGCGACGTGGCGCGAAGCGGTTGATGCGGCATTTCCGGAAACCTGCTGGATTCGCTTCAAGCGCAGCACCCTCACGAAGTTGCAAGCGTATCGTTCGCGTCAGGGCCACGCGGACTGGGACGCGACCTTCGATGCGCTGCTCGCCAAGGCCGACGGCTGACGTGGACTCCGTTGCGCAGATCGCACACGCCGTGCTCTATGAAGGCTACCTGCTTTGGCCCTACCGCCGCAGCGCGCTCAAGAACCAACATCGTTTCACCATTGGCGGGCTCTATCCGGTCGACTACGCGCGTCGAGCTGCCGATCGGAGCGACGCGTGGTTTGAAGCAATAGTCGAGGGCGCCGGGTCCGTTTCGATCGAAGTGCGGTTTCTGCAACTGGTGCGCCGGCAAGTCGTCGTGAGTGGAGTGCCCGTTGATGAAGCAACCGTTGACGGGCAGCGCTATTTGAGCTGGGATGAGAGCGTCGAACGCACTCGGTGCGGCGTCGGCGAATTCTTATACGAAGCGGGCTCAATGGAAGAGTCCCTTTCGGAACACGCGCGGCTCGTGCGCAGCTGGAGCCGGATCGAGGCCTGCATCGAGCTGCATCGTGAATGGCGCAACGAGACCCTAGAGCGCATTCGAGTCAAAATTTCGAACCGCAGCGGTGGTGCAGATCTGTCGCGCGAAGCCGCGCTGAGCCGGACGCTGCTTGCATGTCACGTTATATTACGCGCGCACGGCGGCGGATTCGTCTCAGGCATCGATCCGCCTCCGGAGCATGCCGACGCCGTCGCGACGTGCCGCAACGACGGTCTCTGGCCGGTCTTGGTCGGTGATCCGCCCGCACTGGACACGCTGCTGGCCGCACCAATCATTCTCGAAGAGTATCCGCAAGTTGCAAACGAGATGCCGTGCGATTTCTTCGACGGTGCCGAGATCGGCGAACTGCTCGCGCGCAGCATTCTCGCGCTGACCGACGCCGAGCGCGAGGAGATGCGAGCCAGCGATCCGCACGGCCGCGCCATTTTGGAGCGAGTCGAAGCCATGACACCCGCAGAGCTGTCGCGCATGCACGCCGGTCTTCGGCCGCAGCCGCCGCACTTTCACTCCGAGGAGGTTACGTCCGCATGAACATCTATATCCCGCGCGGCCTTCTGATTGCCGGCGCCGTGCTCTGCTGCGCGGCGGTCGCCGCGATGTTCGTTCGGCAGGTGCCCGAACTGATGCGGTACGCGAAGCTCGAAGGGATGTAGCGTTAGCAGCGATTCCGGCCAGAGCGGCGCAACCGTCGAGCTGAGCCCGCACGAAGACCGCGAAGCGGGCCGGCGAGCCGGCTTACGGGCCGCGGTCGTTTTCGAGTCCGTCCGCCGCGAAGGCGAACGAGAACTGCAACGCCCGACGATCGCGCTCGCCTTTTCGGGGCTTGCCGCAGGCCTCTCGATGGGATTGTCTCTGGTGGCGAGCGGGCTCATCTATGCCGCGTTGCCGGCGACGCCCTGGCGGCCGCTGGTCGTCAACCTCGGTTATACGATGGGCTTTCTCATTGTGATACTCGGACGCCAACAGCTCTTTACCGAAAATACGGTGACCGCGATTCTGCCGCTGCTCGACGATCCGGACAAAAAGCAGAAGATCGGCAACGTCGTCCGGTTGTGGATCGTCGTGCTGGTAACCAACGTAGTCGGCACCGGGATTTTTGCGTTCGGCCTCCAGCACACCGCGATTTTTGGCGACGACGCGAAGCGAGCGTTTCTCGAAATCGGTATCGCCACGCTGGCCTACGATTTCGGCACCGTCTTTTTGAAGGGAATCGTGGCGGGCTGGATCATCGCGTTGCTCGTATGGCTCTTGCCGTCAGCCGAAGGCTCTCGCGTGGCGGTCATCATTATTCTCACGTACGTAATCGGGTTAGGAAACTTGAGCCACGTGATCGCGGGCTCGGGGGATGCACTCTACGCGGTGGCGGCGGGTGCGACGAGCTGGTCGCGCTATGCGCTCGGCTTTCTCGTGCCGTCATTGCTCGGCAATTCGCTCGGCGGCGTGCTACTCGTCTCGCTGCTCAACTACGCTCAAGTCGCCGTCAAGAGTGAGGAAGAGACGACGCCATGAGGAAGAATGGAGGCACTATGGCAAGCGTTCCTTGGGAATCCGATTACAGCGCGGCGCTTGCGCGCGCGCGCGCCGAGCAAAAGTTCGTCTTTTTGGACGTTTTCAACCCTGGTTGAGGGGGATGCCAAGCGCTGGATACCGTGACGTATCCTCAACCCCCCGTCGTGCAGACCATTCTCGAATATGGCGTCCCGCTCCAATTCGATAATTCGAACGCGGCGAATAATCAGTTTCTTCACAGCATTCATCACATCTGGACGCCCGATGTTCGTATCCTCAACCACGACGGTTACGAGTTCTACCGTTTTGACGGCTTTTTGCCGCCCCCGGAGTTCATGGCGCGTACTCTCTGCGGTTTCGCTATGGCGTATCTTCGTCTCAAGCGGTTCGATCGCGCCGAGGCAATCTACGTCGACGTGCTCAGGCGGTTTTCGACGACCTATGCGGCGCCGGAAGCCCAATATTATCTCGGCGTGGCGCGGTATCGGCGCGATCCGCAGAGCGACGAGCTGTTAACGCAGTGGGCGAACCTGCGCTCGCGCTATCCGGAAAGCGAATACCGGGTCAAGCAGTCCTTCAAAGAGCTTCCGTAGGCGCCAGAATCAGCAACGCGTTGTTGAGCGGTCGACCGGGTTCGCGCAGGTAGCTTCCGCGAAACCATAGCCCGCTCGACGCGTTGCTATCGAGATTCATCGCTTGATAGGCGCCGAGACGCTGCATGATGCGCGCGCAATCTGCGAGCGTTCCGCGCGACACGGCGAGGATGAGGCTTCGTCCGTCCTCGGAGGTGCCGATCATGCTGCGGGCGTCGTTTCCCCAAACCTTCGGATCGTGGAAGTGTTCGCCGTGAGGATCGATCGTAATTTTGCCGTCGGTCAGCAGACGCGGCCCTCCGCTCACCGCCTGCCATGCATCGAAAAAATCCGAAACTGCGTCGCCATCGGTGCGCACGATGCGGTACTGAACTCGACGGCCGATGCGAAAGTGCCCGGCGACCGTCGTTTCGCCTTTGAAATAGATGACGTATCCATTTATGGGGATCGCGAGCGACGCGGTTGAGATCGCCGTAACGATGCCGTCGTCGACTTGTACCTGAAAGCCGTTCAAGCCGGTTCGTTCGCCCCATTGCGGAGTAAAAATCGTGATCGTGTCCGCGTTGGGTCCCGGCTGCCGATTGAACCAATAGGCGTACCAATTGTTTGGGTACGCGTAGCTGCCGTCGAGTGCACCTTCAATGCGCAGGGGCACGTGTTCGATCGCAGCACGATTGTACCGGTCGAAGTAGAGAGTATCGCCGACGTCGCCTTTGAAGACCAGCGACCCATCGACGATCGTGGTTTCGATCAGGTTCTTGATCGCTCCGGACGTGTATGCTTCGAAATAGCCGCCGTTGATTGCGGCGATCGCGCGATACCGGGACGCAATATGTCCGAGCGTTTCCGTGCGGCCCGGTCGATCTTGACCCAATGCAACCCGAATACGAACGCGCTCGAGCGGCGCGATGACGTACGTGACGGGACGCCCGGCAATCGTCATCGTGGCGCTGCGAACTTCCGCACCGCCTGAGGGCAGAAACGATGCCGCAACGAGCGCGGTAAGCGCCAGCACGTGCATATGCCATGCGGGCGTTCCGTTGCGCCGGCACAGCGGCCTTCCGTTTGCTCGTGCTGTGCCATGGCTCTAACGCGGTTCTAATAGCTAAATGAGCTGCTTTCTCCTCAGAGACGGTACTATTTCATAGCGTTAACACGTTAACGCGGACGGGACGTTGAGTTAGAATTCTTGGCGTAGTAGCGCTTGTATATTGTCAGCGGCGTTCGTCCTGGAGCATCATAGTCGCCAGAGGAGCACCGCGACTCCGGCGCGCGCCGATTCCTATTTTGGAATCGAGGCCGCGGATGTCTACGGGACTCTCGATCCAAGGAGGTATCGGTGAAACCTGCCCTGTTATCAACTATGCCGCTTCCTCGAATTCCCGCGTCGAGCCGCCGTAATATGGCGGCCATCGCCTTCGCTGCGATCGCAGTCGGCGTAGGCGCGTGTTCGAGCAACGGCACGTCCTCATCTTCAAATGCAGTTATACCCTCGGCGGCCGCCGGACATTCCACGCCGCCGCCATACACGTTCACGTTTGCTCCGGTCGACTACGTGCAAGGCGGAAATAGCACGCGCGTAACCGCCATCGACGAACGTTCCAGCATCGTTACCGGTGTTAGCGGTAACGGTCCAAACACGTACAGTGGTTGGACCGCACACACTCCGTTGCCGTTATCGACCGGTTTTCGAGAGTTTAAAACTCACAACTTCCCGTCTGCATCCGGCACGTATCTGGCAGCGATGAGCAGCGGCTTCTACCAGGCCGGCACCGTGTTCTCGCCGCCGCCGAGCAGCGGCCTTTCGTGCAACGCTTGCGGCGTCATACACGATAATCAGGGCAGCGGCAACGGTTACAACGGCGGCTGGTGCGGCACCAACCGCTGCGAGTGGACCTTCTTTGTCGATCCGAATCAGGGTACCGGCAACTGTGCCGTTACCGAAGTGACCGGCTTGAGCGATCAAAGTCTCGTCGTCGGCTACTACGAACAGGGGGCGAGCAACTGCGGTACTCAGGCGTTTGAGGCGTACTATACGCAAAGCGGCGAGTACTATGCCGATTTCAGCGTGCCTGGAGCCGACGCCAATACGACGGAAGCAACGGGAATGAACGAAGAGGGCGAAGCCGTCGGAATCGCACAGTTCAACGGACACCTGGCAGGTTGGTATTACCGTGCGGCGGAGTATTGTACCGACATCGCCGCGCCGAACGCGACAGCCACCTATCCAATGGGCGTCAACTGGCAAGATCAGGTCGTCGGCTACTACATCGATGGGTCGCAGAACACGCACGGATTCATGCTGATGAATCCCGACGCGCCGCGCTCGAATCAGATCTGGGAGACGGTCGACGACCCGCTCGCCAGTAACTTTACAATGGTGAGCCACATCAACACTCATCACACTATCACCGGTTGGTATAAAGACACATATGGGACCCTCCACGGGTTTGTCGGCACGTGCACCAGCACGAATTGCAATACCGGAGGCTCGCTAAAGAAACATAAGCGCGGTTCCGGACCGCATGGGACGTCGGGATCTTCTAACTGCATCCCAAGCGGGAGTGTAATATGGAAACGTCGATGATCGTCAGCTCATTGCCAGCGTCAATTCGTCGAGCGCTGCGTCCCATCGCTTACGCGGCGGCTGCAATTGCCATAAGCGGGTGTGCGAATTCCGGCACGGTGACGCCGGCGACGCAGTCGGCGGCATCGCGGATCGCACCAACCTCGAGCTCGGGATATACGTTCTACACGGTTGACTACCCCAACCAATCGCCCAATCGCGTTACGGGGATTGCCGACAATCAGGAGATCGTCGGAGTTTATGGCAGCGGCGGTAGTCAAAACTCATATCATAGCTTTACTTCTACGTATGATTCCACGTATACGCAGTTTACCGATGACGACTATCCCGACTCTCCGAGCACCTACATGTCATCCATTATGGTCGCGCCCAAGGGCGGCGGCATGGTTCAGTCCGGATATGCGGTCGTTCCGTACACGTTGCAAGGCTCGTGGGGATTGCTTAATAATAAGGGCCTCTGGACGCTGGTCCAAAAGCATTCGGGCGAAGGCAAGTGCCACATGATGGAGCTGTTTGGCATTAACAGCGTCAACAGCAATTATTACACGGTAGGGTTTTATTGGCACGACGATTCACCGCCCTCGGGTAACTGCAGTAAGCACACGCAATACGTCACCGAGTTGCGGCCCGGCGGAGTTTTCCACGACTTTACGGGCATTTCAGGTGCCAATCCGAACGCGGCCGGAGTCACAAAGGACGGTTACATAGCCGGGAGCACGGATATCAGCGGCAACGGCCCCAGCCAAGGCTGGACGAAGGCGGTTTGTAACGGATGCCGCGGCGGCGTCGGCGCGACCCGGTATTGGAACTACAATATGGACTCGCATCGCAGCACGCTCATCTACGGCGTCAATAACGCCGGCGTGGTTGTCGGTACGTACCAAGACGCAAGCGACAACTGGCACGGCTTCATGGCGACCCAGTTATTCCCGATTTCGGGTACGCCTACGTGGAAGACGATCGACGAGCCTAGCGGGATCGGAACGAACACCGCCATCAGCGGCATCGACAATAACGGCGATATCTGCGGATGGTATATGGGAAGCGACGGCAAGACGCACGGTTTCGTCGGAATCTATAATAAGTAGCGCGGCCTGCGCCGATCGGCGGCTAGTAGTCGTCGATCGGCGCGCTTGACGGCTTATAACGTTTCCAGTACGCGGCGCCGTAGCGCGTCGAAATCGGAACGTATTGGCGCGGGGGCTGCGAGAAGTCGAAGGAGTCCGCGATGCTGTTCGCACGCACGTCGGACGTCCCGAGCGAGCCGAGCCCCCAGTTCTCCTCGATGAACTTCAGCAGGCTGCCGTCTTCGTACTGCGTGTGCGAGATGTAGCCTGGCTGACTCGAAGAGTTCAGCTTGTCGTAGGCTGAAACGATCAGCATTGGAACGCGCATACCCAACCCCTGACCATCGAGTTGGGGAGGCGGCACGTTATCGTACTCGCCGCCCCATTCGTCCCAAAGCACGATCACGACCGTCGAAGGCCAGTATTGGCTCTCCCCGATCGCATTGACGACCGACGCGATCCAATCGGGACCTTTGTCGGGATACCCGGGGTGATCTGAGGTCCGAGTATCCGGAATCACCCAACTGACCGCCGGAAGCTCGCCGTAGCTAATGTAGTTGAAGAACTCGGTTTCCGGAGTGATGATGTTGGTCGTCCACTCGGGGCCGTTGCGCACGGCATCGATCGCGTCGAACGCATTCCAAACCGCACCGTTGCTCGGCTTGGTGAAATAGAGCCAAGAGAGGCCGGCCCCATCGAGTAAGTCGCGCATCGTTTTGTACTTGAAGCACGGGAATGGGCCCTCTCGGTATAATTCCTTTCCGTTCGGCGTGATCACGTCGGTCTTCGTTCCCGGCTGCGCGTTGCATCCCCAACTCGAGGGGACCGGAAAGTCGATAACGTTGTCGCCGTGATGTCCTACCGGCGTGCCGCCGGCGATCAGATCTTGGTGAGCGGTGAAACTGCTGCTTCCTTGCGTGGTGAACATATGGTCGGCGAGCACCCATTGCTGCGCGATCGCCCAGTACGGCTGGATGTACTTCGGATCGACGTAGCGATACGGATACTTGCCGGCCGGAACTTGCACTCCGCGCCGGAGCGCGCGTTTGACCAAGTTGAAGCCATCCATCTTCCCGTTGTCGTATTCTTTATTGAACGAAAAATGGTCGTGGCTCAGACTATCGGAGAAGAGTTTGCCGGCTTTGAGCGGCACGTAGACGTCCCCGCTCGGGGTCTTCATCAATCCTTGCGTCGCGCCGTCGGCGCCGGGAAACGTGGCGAAGAAGTCGTCGAAACTGCGATTTTCCTGCACCATGATAACGACGTGCTGGATGTATTGCGACGACGACGATGCACGATGTGCTCGTGGCGGCACGAATCCGTTCGAAGCCGAAGAAGCAGCCGTTAGGCTGCTACTCGCTCCGATCTGTTGCAGGCTGCTGCACGCCCCAATACCAACGGTCAAAAAAACCGTAAAGATAACCCTGGTCAACTGCATGCTCCTCAGCTCCATTCGGTAGCGACTGCAACGCAACGTTTACGACGGCGTTACGCAAACGTCCTATGCTATGTCGATCGCCTCGAACGCATGAAGAGAATAGTCGGCGCGTTATGATACGTCGTGCGCGCGCGCTCGATGTAACCGGCTTTTTCGGCGACGCGAATCGAGGCAACGTTTTCGGGCGCGATGATGCATGCAGTTTCATCGTGCACTATGTTGACGTCGGCCCATGCAAGCGCTGCGCGCAGCGCTTCGGTTGCATAGCCCTGCCCGTGGCACGCCGGGTCCAGCACCCATCCCGCTTCCGGAATCCCGCGAATCGACGGCGTAAGTTCGCGATGGAAATCTGCCAGCCCAACGTCGCCGACGAACTTCGAGCTGGCGCGCTCTTCCACGGCCCAGTAGCCGTAACCGAGCATGCTCCAGAGGCCGGCATAGCGCAGCATCCGCATCCACGTGTCCGTGCGGCTAGACGGCTTACCGCCGATATACCGGGCGACGATCGGGCTGCTCCACATGGCCGCACATGCGTCGAGGTCCTCCGCACGGTGCGCACGCAACCTCAGGCGGGCCGTCTCGATGATCGGTACGGAAATATTCACGCGCTCTGCGGTTCGATAAGGAACACGCCGCTCCGTTCGTAGGAAACGGGGGGCGGGCGGGAGCCGGCCTGGAACTCTCTGCCGCCTGGAGGGACCAAACGGTGACGCAAACACAACAGGCTCCTACAACTGCTGCCAAAACCTACACGTTGCAAGGCACGCTGCTCGAAGCATGTTCGTGCCGCACGCTCTGCCGCTGCTGGATCGGAGAAGATCCCGACGGCGGCGCCTGTGATTCGTTCCTCGCTTATAACATCGAAAAGGGCGAGATCAAGGGCGTCGACGTGAGCGGATTGACGTACGTAGAAGTCGTCAAGATTCCGGGCAACGTTCTGACGCCTCAAACCTGGAAGCGCGTAAGCTACGTGGATGCGCGCGCGAGCGACGAACAACGCGACGCGATTTTGAATGCTTGGCACGGCCGGTTGGGCGGCCCGCTGGCGGATCTCAACAATTTGGTCGGCGAGGACGTGGCGATCGAAACCATGCCGATCGAACACAACCTCAAGGGCGGTGAAGGCACGCTCGTCGTCGGCGACAAGATTCGAGCGACGATGGCCCCATATCGAAGTGCCTACGGAGCGATCACGACGTTACGCGACAGCATCTTTAGCACGATACCCGGCGCCCCGGCATACGTTGCCAAGGCGTCCGAACACGTGGTCAACATCCCGGAACACGGAATGGTGTGGACCTTTAAGGATCGCAATGCAATTCAGGGCGATTTTCTCCTAGAGGCGTAGCATCGTGGCGACAAACGTCGCGCGTCCGTACCTTCGGTTCAATGCAATTGCACTGCTCGGTTGCATCATCGCCGGAGCGTGGGCCGTTTGCCTGTGGGTCGAGAGCACCGGAAATGCCGCGCAGCTTCACCATCACGCGCTCTATGAAAGCGGCCGCCCGTTTTGGATTGCGGCGCTTCTGGTGCTCGCCGCGTGGCAACTGATGACGGCGGCCATGATGCTGCCGTCTTCGCTTGGTTTTATCCGGCTTTACGCCGCGACCGCATCGCGAGCTCCGCGCTTTCCGCTCACCCTCTTCTTATTTCTCACAGCGTACTTCGCCGTTTGGACGGCGTTCGCGCTCGGCGCATTCGCCGCCGACATGCAGCTGCACCGCGCCGTGAACGCATGGCCGTGGCTGCGGGCTCATGCGGCGCTGATTCCGGCCGGCACGCTCGCCTTAGCCGCCGTCTATCAATTCACGCCGCTCAAAGATGCCTGCCTCAAAGCGTGCCGTCACCCCGGCATGTACCTCGTGCGTTACTATCGGCGCGGCGCGATGAACGGATTGCGCACCGGTTTCGGTCACGCACTCTATTGTTTGGGCTGCTGCTGGGCGCTGATGCTGGTGATGTTTGCGGCCGGAGTCGCGCATCTGGCGTGGATGGGTGTGCTCGCCGCGATCATGTTCGTCGAAAAAGCGACGCCGTCGGGCAACCGGATCGTGGCGCCCGTCGGCGTCGCGTTCGGTATCCTTGCCGGGATCGCGCTCTTCGCGCCCGGGATCATTCCAGGTCTCTGAGCAGCCGGTGACGATGCACGTCGGAATCGCCGGCACGGGAAAGATGGGAAGCGCGATTGCATGCAATCTGCTCGATCGGCACTATCGCGTGTCGGTCTGGAACGTCGATCGTACCATGATGGGTGGCGTGCTCCAGGCCGGCGCAACGCCATTCGACGACGTCGAATCGCTCGTGGCTAGCGTCGACGTCGTCATTGCGATGCTTTGGGACGATGACGTGGCGCGGGAAGTCTCACTCGGCCGAATTCTCCCGGCTGCGCGCGAAGGGCAGCTGGTCGTCGAATGCACGACGCTTTCGCCACAGATGTATGAGTCGCTCGCGGAAGCAGCGGCGCGCCGAGGCGTGCATTTTCTGGCATGTCCTGCAATCGGCAGCGTCGACGGCGCGCGGGCGGGAACGCTCTCGCTCTTTCCGGGAGGAACGACGGAGGCATTCCAGCGCGGGCGAGAGCTCTTGAGCGCGATTGGTTCGAGCGTTCGATTTACCGGTTCACCCGCGGCGAGCGGACACCTTAAGCTCGCGAGTAACTGCATGCTGGCGGTGCTGGCAGAGGCGGTCGGTGAGCTCCTCGGCACGATGCGCCGGGCCGGCGTCGAGCGCACGTTGGCCGTGGAGACGCTCGTCTATATGCTGGAGCGGGTCGCGACAAAACGTCAGCAGCTCATCGACGGCGATACGCGGGCGCGCTTTTCGGCCAATGCGCTCGTTAAAGATCTGCGTATCGCCGACGCGGCGAGGCAACTGCTGCACGTGACCGCGCCAGTCGTCGACTTAGCGTCCGCGGAGTTCGTGCGCGCGGTCGCCACCGGCTTAGGCGATGAAGACTATATCGCAGTCGGTCTGGCGCGAGAGTCTAAATCGTGATGTCGGCTCCAAAGACGAACCTCGCCGTGCCGGGTACGCCGCGCGTGCCCCAAGCGGCGTAACGCGTATAGAATTCCAGCCACCGCGTCGGGTTTCGATAGGCGCCCACTTCGAAACGATTGGAGGGCGTGCGCACGGCGTTGCTGCCGCTAAATCGCACTTCCCTAGCGTAGGAGAGGTACGCTCGGGTTGAGCCGTCACCATTGAGTGGAATCGTATAAGTCGGAACGAGTTGAACGAGCTTTTCGACGGGTCGATTTGTCGTCGCGTAAAGATTTTGCGTCATCCTCAGCAGCACGTCGACACGGCGCGACAAGCCGCCCCAACCCGATGGGATCGGTGCGCCAAAGTAATAGTCGCCCGACACATAAGCGGCGTGATAGCCGTCGACCTTATTGGGATCGGAATACTGGTATGCGTAACCGGCGCGGGCTTCGAAGTGGTCGCGACCGTCCGGAGCGCTGAATCGCAGCTTGACGTCGACGAGGTCGAACGGCGGATCGAATCTACCGGTCTGGCGCTCCTCGCCGGATCCCTCGTCCTTATCGTCGTCCACGCTCATCTGATACGCGCGCAGTAGTCGTATTCGGGCAGAGAATCCGCGAACCGAGATTGGCTTGTACTGCAGGCGAAATTGCGTTCGCACGAACTTGGTGCACGAAGAACTGTTGGCGAGGCAGGCCGTGAAGGATGGTTCCACGCCCCCCGTGACCTTTGCGCCGTCGGCCAGACACGCGGTGCCTGCGGTCAGCCAAAAAAGCAGCACGCCGAACGTCCAAAGCATACATCGCTGCGCGCTTACCACACCGCACCGATAATAAGGCGTACGCAACGATCTTCCTGCGGGGCATCGCGGCCCGGCATGACGAATCCGAACCAGCGTGCCACCGGCGTTGCAGCGCTATCTCGCAATCCTATCGTTGCTCTCCGCTCTGGCCTTTTACGCCTGCGCGGGCGACGCGCTGGCGGTCGTCGCGCCGGTGGCGCCGGCGCCGGGCAAAACCGTCGTTCGCGTCGGCCTAGTAATCCGCAATATCGTTGCTATCGATGAGATCAAGGAGAACTGGCAAGTCACCGGGCTGCTCATCGCAAAGTGGAACGACCCGACCCTCAAATATCGTCCGCGCGGCCGTGGTCAGCTCTATCGCGACTTGCCGACGACGACGTGGAAACCGGATCTCGAATTCACCAACGAGGATAAGACGACGGATTTCCGTTTCGTCGATTTCTACGTTCAGCCGGACGGAACGGTCGTCTACACGCAATCGTTTAATGCAACCCTCTCGACCGAGTTGGACCTACGCCGCTTTCCTTTTGACTATCAGCTCCTGCCGGTTGTCGTCCAAGCGCGTGGCGACGATATCGACCGGACGATTTTGAAGCCGAGTTCGCAGCCGGCGGCGGTGCCGAAGCGCGCCTACGGCAGCCTGGCGCAGTGGGTTCCGCAATCTCTGACTAGCTATACCGGCACGGTTGAGGGAAGCGCGAGCAATGCGACCGACGTGGAGTTCCGCCTCAAAGTGAAGCGCAGTCCAAAACCGTACATTTTTAAATTCATCGTGCCGCTGTTGTTGCTCGTGATCGTATCGTGGGTAACGTTTTGGCTGTCGCACGAAGAGTTCAAGACGAAGGACCAGCTTGGATCGGCCGTTTCCACGCTGCTGATCATCGTTGCATTTAATTATACGGCGACGACGCTGCTGCCTAAAACTGACTACTTAACCTATATCGATGCGCTGTTGTTTACGTCTTTTGTATTCGTTTGCATCTCCATCGGCGTCATCGTCGGAATCCATCTCGTTCAGATCAATTCTTCGCAGCAACGCGCGTTAACGGCACGCCGAATCGCGGGCTTCGTACTGCCCGGTGCGTTTCTCGTCGCCCAAATCGTCTTGTTTTTTACATTCCACATCGGAGGCTGACTGCTTCGCATTTGAAACCAGGAGGCATCGTGTCGAAGTACGGCGGCGTCATCGGCGTTTCGGATCATGGCGGTTGGGCCAT
>JAMXLK010000152.1 GCA_024281075.1 Vulcanimicrobiia bacterium | reverse complement strand
ATCGCCGCACAAGATAAAATGATGCGGCCAATCCGAGTCCCAGCCCATCGCGGCTTGAATCACGCGATGTAAGCCGCCGAGCTTAGTGAACGGCGATGCGAGAACGCGCCGCCAGACTCGAGGAACGTCCACATCGAGTTCGATGATTAACTGAGCGAATTCGAGATATTGGGCCACTTAGAAACGTCTAATAGCTACGGCTCCTGAGGGAAGACTTTGACCGTCGAATTATCGACGAGGTGGCTATGGCCGCACGCACCGCATTTCACGCTATTGCTTACTAAGGTTGTCGCGTCGAATGCAGCCAAGCTGCCAAACACGATTCCCGTGGGGACCGCCCGGCCGGTCTCCGGACACACGATCATTGCTTGAATCATGGTTGATTGGTTCGACGCGAACCGATAAATGCGTTCCAGATCGTGAAACGCCCTGACACTCTCTCCGGATAGGTCGCATGCTTGAGCGGCCCGAAGGCCGCCCTCAAATCGGAGGATCAACACCATGCCTTTGCATCGGCTCAAACATCGGCGTGACATCGACGACCCAAGCGACGTTTACGCGACGCGCGCCATGGATTCAAGCGTCCCCAAAAACCGCATTCCGGCCGCCGGCGTGCGCCCCGACGTTGCGATGCAGATCGTTACCGACGAGCTGATGCTCGACGGAAACGCGCGGCAGAATCTGGCAACGTTCTGCCAGACGTGGTTCGACGACGGCATCCACAAGCTGATGGATCTCAGCATCGACAAGAACATGATCGATAAGGACGAGTATCCCGCAACGGCCGAGATCGAAAGCCGCTGCGTGCATTTGCTCGCGCATCTTTGGAACTCGCCTGCCGCGGGAACGACGATGGGATGCTCGACGACTGGATCGAGCGAAGCGGCGATGCTCGGAGGGCTCGCGCTCAAGTGGAAATGGCGCGAAGCGCGCGCGAAGGCCGGCAAGCCGAGCGATAAACCGAATCTCATCACCGGGCCGGTGCAAGTCTGCTGGCATAAGTTCGCGCGCTACTTCGACGTCGAGCTGCGCGAAGTTCCGCTGGAACGCGACCGATTGGTGATGACGGCGGACGAAGTGGTCAAGCGTGTTGACGAGAACACGATCGGCGTCGTACCGACGTTCGGCGTCACGTTCACGGGGCATTACGAAAACGTTGCGAACATCGCGCAAGCGCTCGACGATCTCCAGCAAAAAACCGGGCTCGACGTTCCCATCCACGTCGACGCCGCATCGGGCGGATTCATCGCGCCCTTCGTTGCGCCCGATGTCGTGTGGGACTTTCGCTTGCCGCGCGTGCGGTCGATTAACACGTCGGGACACAAATTCGGATTGGCGCCGCTCGGCGTCGGGTGGGTGATTTGGAGGGAGGCGAGCGATCTGCCAGAGGGGCTTGTCTTTCACGTCAACTATCTCGGCGGCGACATGCCGACGTTCGCGCTCAACTTCTCGCGGCCGGGCGGTCAAGTGGTCTGCCAGTATTATCTGATGCTGCGCCTGGGCATGGACGGTTACCGCCGCATCCATCAAAACTGCTACAAGGTCGCGCAACACATCGCGCGCCGCATCACCAAGTTGGGGCCGTTCGAAATCCTCTTCGACGGCGACAGCCACACCGGAATCCCGTGCGTCTCGTGGACAATGCGCAAAGATGCTGATGCACGCTACTCGCTATTCGATCTCTCCGACCGCTTGCGTGCGCGCGGCTGGCAAGTCGCGGCCTATACGATGGTGCCAAACATTACCGATATGGCAGTTATGCGCGTGCTCGTGCGACACGGCTTCAGCCGCGACTTCGCCGACGCGCTGCTCGACGATCTCCATCGGTCGCTGGAATACTTCAAGACGCACCCGGTCACCGAACCGATGACCGCCGCCGAAGGCGCCACCGGTAGTCACCACGCCCGCTCGAAGCAGCTCGTGTCACCCTGATATGCTCGCGGTATGCGTCCACAGGTACGGCGGCCCGGAGGTCTTGACGCTCGAGGAAACGGCGAAACCGGTGCCCGCAAAAGGCGAGGTCTTGATTCGCGTGAGCGCGGCCGGCGTCGGGCCATGGGATGCGCTCCTGCGAACCGGTAACAGCGGAATACCGCAAACGTTGCCGCTGATTCCGGGCTCCGACATCGCCGGCATCGTTGAAGCAACCGGTGAAGAAGTCTACGGCTTAACGAATTCGTCTTTCAAAGGCGGCTATGCGCAATACGCCGCCGCGTCGCTCGATTCGATTGCGCGCAAGCCGGCGAGCTTAAGTTTTGTCGAAGCGGCGTCGGTGCCGGTGGTCGCAGTAACGGCGTGGCAAATGCTCTTCGATCGGGCCAACGTTTCTGCCGGGCAAACCGTGCTCGTGCACGGCGCCGCGGGCAACGTCGGCGCGTATGCGGTGCAGCTCGCGCGCTGGGCCGGCGCGCGCGTGATTGCGGTCGCGAGCGCATCAGATGCAGCGTACGTGCGCGACCTTGGCGCAGCCGACGTCATCGACTTTCACACGCAGCGTTTCGAAGAGCTCGTCTCGGGCGTCGACGCGGTTATCGACACCATTGGCGGCGATACGCAGACGCGATCGTTCGAAGTCATTAAGTCCGGTGGCAGCCTCGTCTCGAGCGTTTCGCAGCCTTCGCAAGAACTAGCGTCGCAACACGACGTACGGACGGCCTTCTTCATCGTCGAGGTTCCTAAGTCGCAGCTCGATCGCATTGGGCAGCTTATCGACGACGGCGTGTTGAAGACGGACGTCGGCACCGTGCTGAGCCTCGCCGACGCCCGCAAGGCACACGAGATGCTCGCGGGCACCGTGCCGCATCCGCGCGGCAAGATCGTTCTCGAGGTCGAATAAGGGCGCTAATCGCGTACAAGACCATAGCCGCCCCCGATGATAGGATGTGCACATGAAGCGCTCCGAGCTCTTACAAACGGCCGCGACCGCGGGACTCGTTACGGCAGCCCTACCGCTAACGGCACGCGCCGCAATGCCAAAGAGCGCTGCGCCGATTTCACCGATCGTGCCGCCGGCGGGCGGCGTCAATGTGGCGTTCCTGCTC
>JAMXLK010000151.1 GCA_024281075.1 Vulcanimicrobiia bacterium | reverse complement strand
CAAATCCAAGCCGGAGATCATCTCGCTGACCGTGTGCTCGACTTGAATGCGAGTGTTCATCTCGAGAAAATAAAACGCGTCGCCGGCGACCAGGCACTCCATCGTACCGGCCGAATCGTAGCCGATTGCCTTGGCCGCGCGAATGCCGGCGTCGCGCATTGCCGCGCGCACGCGCTCCGGCACTTTCGGGGGCGCCTCCTCCCAGAGCTTTTGATGGCGTCGCTGCAGCGAGCAGTCGCGCTCGCCGACATGCACGACCTTGCCGTGCTTATCCGCGAGCAGCTGCAGCTCGACGTGCTTGGGGTTTTCGAGATACCGTTCGGCATAGATCGTGCCGTTCTTAAAATACGCTTCCGCCTCGCGGCGGGCCGTCTCGAAGGCCGATTCAACGTCGTTGAGAGTTTGCGCGACCTTCAAGCCTTTTCCGCCGCCGCCGCCGGCCGCTTTGAGCGCGAGAGGAAGGCCGTATTCCCGCGCGGCCTCGCGCGCGTCGCCGACATGCTCCAGCGGTTCGGTGCCGCCCGGTACGAACGGGACGCCGGCAGCCTCCATCGCTCGGCGCGCGCGCAGCTTGTCGCCCATCGCATCGATCGCATCGGCGTGCGGTCCAACCCAAATGAGTCCCGCTTCGACGACGCGTCGCGCAAACGTCGCGTTCTCGGCGAGAAATCCGTAGCCCGGATGGATCGCATCGGCGCCCAAACTGCGCGCGCATTCAATCAACTTCTCAACGTCGAGGTAGCTTTGCGCCGGTGCTGCGGGACCGAGCCGATGCGCTTCGTCGGCGAGCTGCACGTGCAACGCATGCTGGTCGGCGTCGGAATAGACCGCAACGGTCGCAATCCCCATTTCCCGCGCGGTTCGAATGATGCGAACCGCGATCTCCCCGCGATTCGCTATCAAGAGTTTTTTCACGCCGGTGTCACCCTGAGCCCTTCGACTCGCTGCGCTCGCTCAGGACAGGCTCTGTCGAAGGGTTATTCAGCAAACAACCCCATCGCGTGATACCCGGCATCGACAAAATGCACGTCCGCCGTTACCGCGCTCGCCAAATCCGAGGCCAAGAAGACCGCCATGTTTCCGACGTCATCGGCGGTCACGTTGCGGTGGAGCGGCGCCGCTTTGGGAACGAGGTCGAGTATGCGCGAAAATCCGCCGACCTGCCGCGAGCTCGCGGTCTTGATTGGGCCGGCCGAAATCGCATTGACGCGAATGCTCCGGTCTCCTAAGTCGAATGCCAAATAGCGTACCGACGCCTCGAGCGCGGCCTTAGCGATGCCCATCAGATTGTAGTTCGGCACGATCTGCGTCGCGCCGAGATACGTGAGTGCCATAATCGAAGCGCCGTCGTTGAACGAATCGCGCAGCGTTTGCACGAGCGCGATCAGCGAAAATGACGAAACGTCGAGCGCAAGTGCGAAGCCGGGACGGGACGTATCGAAGACTTTTCCGGCGAGATCTTCCTTATTGGCATACGCGATGGAGTGGACGAGCGCATCGAGCTTGCCGAAATCGGCGTCGAGCCGCTGCCGCATCGCCTGCAGCGATGCGTCGTTCGAGACGTCGCATTCGAACGTCGGGCCGCCGCCCAGCTCTGCGGCGAGCTTGTCAACCTCGTCGCGGACCCGCTCGCCCTGGTACGTAAACGCCAGCTGCGCGCCGTTTTCGTGGAGCTTTCGTGCGATGCCCGTTGCAATCGACCAGCGATTCGCGACGCCGGTGACGAGCGCGCGTTTTCCTTCGAGCAGTTTCACAGCGTGAACCCTTTGATAAAGAAGAAGATGCCGATAACGCCCGATGCCAAACTGACGTACCACGCCGGTTTCGACCGGGCCAGCGCCGCAACCGCGCCCAGCGCAATGCCGACCTGTAACAGTGCGACCGCGTATTCGAAGGCGTGATGGCGCGCGACTTCACCCGCGGAATCTTCCTCCAGCGCGCGAGCCTTCGACGCAAGCGGCGCTTCTTTCCCGGCTTCCTTGGCAATCTGAGCGTTATACGAATGTAAGCGCGCGGAGTTATGCGAGCCGCTATCTTTAAGGCCGTCTGCGGCGACCGTATAGATATGTTCTTTTTGACGCGATGCTTGATACTCGTTCCAAGTGTCTGAGGCTTGGATCTGATGGATCAGCGCCTCGTTGATCAAGTCCCCCGAGCGGAGCGCGGCGATCGCGGCGATCACGGCAAAGAGCGCGGCGCTCAAGCCGACGTAGCGAATCCAGGCTTCGCCGCTGTGCTCGTGCTCCTCGGCGATTCGCTCTCTCAAATTATCCGTATCGACGTCGATATTTTCAGGCATTGTTCTCTCTGCGTAGGCTTACAGCGGAATGTTGCCGTGCTTGCGCCGCGGCCGCGCGACGCGTTTCTTCGAAAGCATTTGCAGCGCAGTCGCGATGGCGCTGCGCGTCTTGCGGGCTTCGATGACGTCGTCGACGTAGCCGCGCTGTGCCGCGATGTACGGGTTCGCGAAGCGCTCGGTGTACTCATCGATCAGCTCGCGCGTCTTTCCATCGCGGTCTTTGGCAGCCGCAAGCTCGCGCCGGAAAATCGTCTTAACCGCACCCTCGGCGCCCATTACCGCAATCTCGGCAGTCGGCCACGCCAAGTTGACGTCCGCGCGAATGTGCTTGCTTGCCATGACGTCGTAGGCGCCGCCGTACGCTTTACGGGTGATGATTGTGATTTTCGGCACCGTTGCTTCGGCAAAGGCATAGAGCAGTTTTGCGCCGTGCAGAATGATGCCGCCATACTCTTGATCGGTGCCGGGCAAGAAACCGGGCACGTCGACAAACGTAACCAGCGGAATATTGAACGCGTCGCAAAACCGGATGAAGCGCGCCGCCTTCACCGACGAGCGCGTGTCGAGGACGCCGGCGAGGACGTTGGGTTGATTGCCGGTGATGCCGACCGTCGCGCCGTTGATTCGGCCGAATCCGCAGATAATATTCTCGGCATAATGCGGCAGAATTTCCAGAAAATCGCCATAGTCGACGACGCCTTCGACGACCTGACGCATATCGTATGGCTTATTCGGCGAATCCGGTACGAGTTCGTCGAGGGCCGGCACGTTGCGATGCGGATCGTCGTCGCAGTCGTACTGCGTCGGCAGCTCGCGATTATTCTGGGGAATGAAGGAGAAGAGCGCGCGCGTCAGCTCTACCAGATTGTCCTCATCCGTTGCGACGAGGTGCGCGACGCCGCTTTTCGTGGCGTGTGTCGTCGCGCCGCCCAGCTGCTCGAAAGTGACGTCCTCACCGGTCACGGTCTTGATAATTTCGGGTCCGGTGATGAACATCTGCGAAATCTTTTCGGTCATCAAAATAAAATCGGTGATCGCCGGCGAGTAGACGGCGCCGCCGGCGCACGGCCCTGCGATGAGGCTGATTTGCGGGACGACGCCGCTGGCCTGAACGTTTCGCCAAAAAATTTCGGCGTAGCCGCCGAGCGAGACGACCCCTTCCTGGATGCGCGCGCCGCCCGAGTCGTTGATGCCGATGACCGGCGATCCGGTGCGAACGGCAAGATCCATCACCTTGCAGATCTTTTCGGCAAACGCTTCGCCTAAGGAGCCGCCCAGCACCGAAAAATCTTGGCTGAAGAGAAAGATCTGCCGGCCGTCGATCGTCGCGCGGCCCGTAATGACGCCGTCGCCGAGAAACTCTTTTTCGTCGAGCCCGAACGCATTGGTACGGTGGACGACGAATCGATCAAACTCCACGAACGACCCCTCATCCACCAGCGCATGGACGCGCTCGCGGGCCGAGCGCTTTCCGCGCTGGTGCTGCTTCTCGACGGCTTCCGCGCCTGCCGGCATCTCGGAGAGCTCGCGTTTACGCGCGAGCTCGTCGTACTTTTCCGCGCG
>JAMXLK010000150.1 GCA_024281075.1 Vulcanimicrobiia bacterium | reverse complement strand
TGCAATAGATCGGCGCGCTCACGAGGAAAAGGCCGTTGACCGGATCGTTGGCCACGCCCCAGGCGCTGTTGTACTGCGACGACGGTCCCGTGCAGGGCAGCTGCGCGAACGTCGCGGTCTGCTGCGCGAGATTATAGAACTCGACCTGCGCATTGAGCTCGGTCGTCGTCGCCGCGATGCCGGTCGTCGAATCGACCGCCAAGCCGTTGACGTATCCCGATCCGAAAGGACCGTTGTTGAGGCCGTTCCACTGCTTCTCTTTGCCCGTCTTAAGATCGACCAGAATGTTGACCGGCGCCAACCCGCCGACGCGTCCGCCGTCGGGTGAAAGCGCGATCACGGCCTGATTGGTCGTGAAGTCTTGGCCGAACTGCGGCGCGTTACAACCACAAAATGTGTTGGGATCGAGGTGAATGACCTTGTTGATCTTGTTCGCGCCGACGTCCGTGACGATGATATCGGGTTTGTCCTGCTTCTTCAACTCGATTGCAAACAGCGCACTGGTGCTCGTCGTTTGATTAACGCCGGCCTGTAACACGTCCACGTCGCGAATCGGCGGCGTCCATTTTCCGGTGAACTTCATCGCCGTGACCGGGTTGAGCACGTTGTAGAAGCGCTTGGCATAGATCTTGCCCTTGGGCACGACGTAGCGCGTCACGAGCGCGACGTCACCGTTGAAGATGCCGTCGACCTTATACGACGTGCCCGGCGGAGTCTTCTTCGGGAACGTCGCGGTGATCTGGCCGCTGCTCGTATCGAACGTTTCGACGTTCGACGCAGTCGCCAGCACGCCGTCGCTGCCATTTTGATCGACGTCATACCCGTAGATCTCGCCGCCATTACTCGTGAGCACGTTGCCGAGACCGACGCTGTGGTGCCGCACGTGCCGGGCCGGCGCGACCGTCTTTGCAAGCGGAGTTAGCGTTGCCGAAGAGCCGCCGCCGCATCCCGCTAGGAGAGCGGTAACGAGTAAAATCCGATTGCGCATTCTCACCACGCTATTTTGGAGCTATGAAAAAAGTCTGAAACGCATGCGCCATACCGCGGCAAGGCGCATGGACGACGATGGCCGGTATGCGCAAGCATGCCGCCACCACGGCGCGGCGCCTTTTCTCGTTCGACCCAAGCCGCCCTCCGGAAGCAGAGGTCGTCGAAACGCTCCTGCGATTTGGACGCGGTGCGCTCGCGTACGCACTCAAAAATCGCGTTCGCATCATCCTGCTTCGGCGTGGAGAGCTTTACCGCGACGCATCGCACGCGCTCGCCCGGCTCGGCATCGACGTCGACGCGTGGCCCGCCCCGCCAGCCGGGCTCTTCGTCGTTGAAGAGCGCGCCCTCTATTTGCGCTCGCGCAGCCCGATGACCGTCGCGCACGAGTTCGGGCACGCGCTCGACTGCGCGCTCGGCGGCGGCGTCTACCGTAGCGGCATCGATCCTCGAGTTCGCTCGCTCTTCGCCAACGCCACGACGTTCGTCACGCCCTACGCCGCCACGGGCGTCGACGAGTACTTTGCCGAGTCGCTGCGCGCTTACGTCGAAGCGAACGATCCGGCTTCGCCGTGGCCCCGCGCGACTCGCGCGCGCTTGCGTCACGCCGATCCCGGCATGCACGAGTTCATCGAGCTGCTCTTCGAGCACGAGTTCGGCGACCGCCTGGAACAAACCGAAGTCGCCACGATTTAGCGCGACCGTGTCACCCTGAGCGTGTCGAAGGGCGACACGGCGCGAGCCCGATCACGGCCGGCTGAACGAAAGCCTTAGCGAAGAGACGTGGAAGTCAATGCTTCGTCAAATGGGGAAAAACGAGGACGAATGAAGTACGCCGTCGTCATCGCGCGATTACGGTATGCCCGGGTTTCTTCCCTGAATGATCGTGAGAACGGCACCTGTCAGCAAGCCGAGTCCAATTGCGCTGCAACACAGAGTCACGCTGCTGGCCTTCAGAATGCGCTCCTGAAACGCCGGCATTCTCCAAAAAAGCAAAGCGGCAACGCCGCACGAGATCGGCACGACAAGCACCGCTACGATAGCTCCGGTAATCGCACCTAGGAGAGCCAACAGCGACCATCCGTTGATGGGCATCTGGAAGAACCACCGATATTGATGCCAATCGTGTGAAACGCCTTCCATTGTCCAATCAACATAGTGACCGCTCGGCGCTAAGGCATATGAACCCAACCCCCACGCGATGGAATAAAGTAAGCCCAACAACGCGCAAACGGTTAGTGCCTTCAGCATATCATTTCAGCAGCGGCCGTGCGGTGCGCGCCCCTCGACTCCGCTCGGGGTGACCCTGCAGGAGTTCACTTCACTGCTTGGACTTGCGTGACGCTCACTCCCGATGCGTTGTTCTTCCACGAGCTGCGAATGTACGTAATCACCGACGCGATCTGCTCGTCGGAAAGCACGCCCCGCCAGCGCGGCATAATTCCGCTGTACGTTTGACCGTTCACCACGACGCGGCCGTCGAGTCCATTTTTGACGATCGCAATGACCGCGATGGGATTGCCGGAGACCGTCGGATTGCCGGCGAGCGGCGGAAAGGCGCCGGGAACGCCTTGCCCGTTGGTCTGATGACAGCTCGAGCAATTCGCAACGTACACCGCGCCGCCGTCGCTGGCCGATGCGGGATTATTCGCGGCGGCGGCCGAGGCCGAAGCGGCAGCAGAGCTCTGCGAACCTTTCGCGCATCCGGTGAGCAGACCGCCGAGCAATAACGCCGCAATCGCGTATCTCATGTGCTCCTCCTTGGTCGCGCGCTCATCGCCCAAACGAGCGCAATCAGCAGAAAGTTTGCAACCAGCGAGCTGCCGCCGTACGAAATAAACGGCAGCGTTATTCCCGTGAGGGGCAGCAATCCGATCACGCCGCTCACGATAATCACGATTTGGAATCCCAGCGTCGCGCCTAGTCCAGTCGCAAGCAGTTTGGTATAGAGATCCGGCTGTTGAAGCGCGGTCGCGAAAATGCGCCGCACTAAGTCGAGGAAGATCGCGAGCAGCACGATTGCGCCGATCCATCCGAACTCCTCGGCGATTGCAGCGTAGACGTAATCGGTTGCAACGTCCGGAATGAATTCGGGGTGCCCCAGGCGGTACCCGCTGCCCACCAAACCGCCCGCCGCCAACGAATAGTATGCCTGCGACGATTGGTACCCCGCGCCGAGCGGATCCGAAAATGGATTGCGCCAGACGGCGATGCGCGTTTGTACGTACGGATAGTGATGCACCGCCCAAAATGCGCCGACTGCGAAGAGGAGCGCGCCGAAGAAGACGATGTCGAATCGTCGCGTTGCCACGAAGAGCAGCGTCGCGAATGTCGCGAGCAGCAGCGTTGCCATCCCGAGGTCGCGCTGAACTACCAAGATCGCCATGGAGGCGCCCCAGCCGATGAAAAGCGGGCCGAGATATTTGATGTTGGCGCGCAGCGACCACATGCGCGCGTTGCCGATGACGTCCGCGGTTTCGGCGAGATATGCCGCTAAGAAGAATACGATGAAGAGCTTGATCAGTTCGATCGGCTCGTATTGGATCGGACCCAGGCGGATCCACAGCCGCGCGCCGTTAATCTCTTCACCGAAGACCAACAGCAGCGCAAAAAGCACGAGCGACGCCACGACCCAGAGGTACTTGTACGCTGCGAAACGCCGAAAATGCGTGAACGCGGGCGCAAGCCCAATTGACAGCACCAGCGAGACGAGAATCCAAAGCTCCTGACGGCGCGCCAAATCGGCCGGCAAGTGCGCCGCCTCCGCAAGGTGTGCGATCATTGCCAGGCCGACCGATGCCAAAACGATCGCGAGCGCGGGCAAGAGATCGTCGCGAACCATTGCCGCCGGCTGCCACGCGACCCAAACCAGCGCCAACGCGGCAAGGAGCACGAGCATCCACGGCGGCCCGAGAAAGCGTTGCGGCGCAAAGTGTAAGATCAGCGCCGCGACCGTGAGGGCTCCAACCATCGGCGCGATGCGCCGTACCAAGAGCATTCGCGTCGATCGTGCCTGCGCTAGTCCGCGCGCACCGACGTTACGATGAGGCGCGTCGTTCCCACGTCGATCTCGTCGCCCGCGCGAATCTCGAGCGGCTCGGCCAGCCGGCGTCCGTTCAAGAACGTGCCGTTGCTGCTCTTGAGATCTTCAACGTAAACGACCCCGTGCTGTGTCTCGAAGCGCGCGTGGCGCCGGCTCACCTCGGCATCGTGCAAAACGACGTCCGCCTCGCGAGTCCGGCCGAGTTCGAACGGCGTACGCAGGCTTTGCGTGCGGTGCGCGCCGCGCTCGAGAATCTCTAAGCTCACCTCCATCGGCGTGAGCGCACCGATGTCGGCCGTGGCGCGAATCCGCGGGCGCGCGGCCAAGACGGCGACGATCGCCAACGCCGCCGTGATTTCGAGCGTACCGAACCGCATGACGCGCTCGAAATCCGCGGCGAGCAGCAGCGTCATTGGGCCTCGAAACGCAGCCGCGTATTTCCGAGCTGCAGCTCGTCGCCGTCACGAAGGGCCTCCGCTCGAATGCGGCGGCCGTTGAGAAAGGTGCCGTTCGTCGAGTCGAGATCGCGCAGCATCGCCCCGCCGCCGCTGATTTCGACGGCCGCGTGCGTACGCGAGATGCTCGGATCGTTCAACACGATGTCGTTCTCGTCGCTTCGTCCGATGCGCGACGTTCCCTCGACCTTGTAAACGGCGCCGGGGGGAACACCCTCAACGGTGAGCAACCGAAACTTCGTCGCGCGCGGCCGCGAGCCGGTTTCGATTTCGATTGCTCCCAGCGGCACGCTTTCGCGCGCGGACATCGCGACGCGCGCTTTGCCCTCTTCGAACGCGACGCCGACCTTCGCCGCGAGATCGCGCAAGAGATTCGCCCACGCACGTTCCAGATAGGCTTGGTGCTCGCTCAGACGATCGTAATCGGCGGGACTCACGTAAACCGCATAGGACCCAGGTGCTCGCAGCCGCCCGTCGTCGTCGCGGGTCTGCGCTTCCATCGTTGCGACCAGCTTGCGGGCGATCTGCGCCGGCTCGAGGTCGCTAGGAAAGCTTTTGGCAAAGGCGCGCTCGATCAAGCTCGCGCAGAGCGCTTCGAACTTTGCAAAAAAACTCACGCCCGCCGCTCCACGCGTGCGATGTAAAATCCGTCACGCCCTTCGATTCCTGGAGGAACGAGTACGTCGCCGGCGTCATTGAGGAACGGGCGGTACGCCGCAGGAATCAGGCCGCGTTCGAAGTTCTGTCCCGATAAAAACCAATCGATCACTTCGGTCGTTTCGCGGGGATCCGTCGAGCAGACCGCGTAGACGAGCGCCCCGCCTGGATATACGTGTCGCGCCGCTCGCTCCAAGAGCGCTCGCTGGGTCAGCGCAAGCCGTTCGCCATCGCCTCCCTGCTTCTTCCAACGTGCTTCGGGATGGCGCCCGACGACCCCGATCCCGGAACACGGTGCGTCGACGAGCACGCGATCGAACCGGCGGTCGTCGGGCAGAACCGCGGCCGTCGCATCGCCGGTGACGACGAAAGCAACGATGCCGGCCTCTTCCAAACGGCGCTGCAGCGTCGTAACCTTCCGCGCGTCGAGCTCGATGCAGCAGAGTGAGCCTTCACCGGCAAGCCGCGCGCCGATTTGCAGCGCTTTGTTTCCGCGGCCGGTGCAGACGTCCAAGATCGCTTCCCCCGGCTGCGGTCCCAGCACGTCGACCGCCATCGCTGAGCTCTCGGATTGCTGCCACCAACCACCGCCGTCATCGCGCGCGCGCGCCGGCGATCCGCTCTCGACGAGCAGCGACTCTGCGACGTACGGCGAACGCGTCGTTGCAACGCCTGCGTCCGCCAGTCGCTCCGCGGCCGCGTTCACGCTGTTTTTTGAGGTATTGACGACGACCGCCGGGCGCGCCGGCGCATTGACTCCGGCGCAGATCGCTTCGAGCTGCGATTCAAAAACCTCGCGCCACTGCCGTACGAGCCACGTCGGCAGCGAATACCGCGTTGCCACGTATTCGTCATCGCTTGGAAACGACTCGCGTCGCGGCTCCTCGGGCGTAGCGCGCAACAGCGAGCGCAGTACGGCGTTGACCAGATTTGCAAGCCCGCGGTGGCTGAAACGCTTCGCCAGATTGACGAATTCAAAAACCGTTGCGTGCACGTCCGCGCGCGTGTAAATCAACTCATACGCAGCAAGCCGTAAGATCTCGCGGACGACTTCCGGGAGCCCTTCATGCGTGATGAACGGCTGAAGATGCCAATCCAGCGCGCGCCGCATTTTTATTGCGCCGTACGCGAGCTCGGCGGCAAACGCGCGATCGCGCTCGTCCAGCTGCGAGCGACGCGCGCGATAATCGAACGCCGCTTGAGCCGTACGCTCGATCGCGTTCGAACCGGGCGCCGGAAAGACGTCGCGCACGACCGCCAGCGCAAGTTCACGACTATTCATCGTTTGCTGCGCAAATAGTCGGCGCCCGACATTCGGCCGCGATTGGGTGCGATCAACTCGTCGATCTCCAGCCGGCCGTCGGGCGCGACGTGCGCCCGCAGAATTTTAACGATTTCACCGGCCAGCTCGGCGCGCGCCGCCGGCTGCGGTGAGAAAGCGCGCACGGTATCGACCACCCGCTGTGCCGGCCACGAAAGGTCGACCAGCAGATCCTTCTTTTCGATTGGCCGCGTGACGCTCGGTTCGCCCGTCTGCGGCCGGTGCGCCGGCACATCGCGTTGCGCAAGATCGATCGCACGGCCGAGGAGCACTGCACCGAGTTCGGCGAGACGGTCGTGCAGTTCGCCGTAGGTTTCGCTCGTCGCGATGGCCATGCGTTCTTGCAGCACGACGTCGCCGGTGTCCATTCCGGCATCCATCAGCATCACCGTCACGCCCGTTTCGCGGTCGCCGTTCGCGATCGCAGATTGAATCGGCGTGGCGCCGCGATACTTCGGCAGCAGCGAGGGATGAACGTTGAGCGCGCCGCGGAGCGGCAGATCGATCAACGCTTTCGGAAGAATTCGCCCGTACGACGCAAGCGCGAAGAGATCGAACCGTTCGCCGCCGATTTCTGCGGCGAACGCCCGAAGATCGCTCGGTTCGTACACCCGCAGTCCGAGCTCCAGCGCTGCCGACTTAACGGCGCTAGGCCGCAAACGTTGTCCGCGCCCAGAGGGCCGATCCGGCTGCGTGACGACGCCGGCCAGTTGCGTGTGCAGCGCGACGACGCGCAGGCTCGGCACCGCAAAGTCGCTGGTGCCGAAAAAGAGGGCTCTCAAGCCTCCGCGGTTTCTTTCTCTTCCTCGGTCAGTGCGGGGCGCACGTTCGCTGCGCGGTCGATGTAGAGCTTGCCGTCGAGATGGTCGACCTCGTGCTGAACGCATTGCGCGAAGAGGCCGTCGCCTTCGAGACGAATCTTCTGGCCGTTGCGATCGAGGCCGGTGAGCGTGACGCGCTCTTTGCGAACGATGTCGCCGACCATTCCGGGAACGGAAAGGCAGCCTTCTTTGAGCTCGATTTCGTCGCCGTCCGTTTCCAGCTTGGGATTGATCACGACTGCAGGTTCGTGTTCGTCGTCGCGAACGTCGATGACGAAGAGCCGCTTGGAGACGTTGACTTGCGGCGCTGCCAAGCCGACTCCGGGCGCCTCGTACATCGTCTCGAACATGTCGTCGATCAGCTGCTGAAAGAGCGGCTCCCGGATCTCTTTCGGGTCGACGCGCTTTGCGATTTTGCGCAGCGTCGGATGACCCTCGGTGAGGATTTCGCGCACGTAAGCCATTGAGGGCGGCTTATTCTTTGCGGTTGCCGCCCCCTACTCTGTAGTGGCTGGTGGGCTACGTCGTGTGGAACGTGGATACGAGGAAGTGCGGCGAGCAGCCGGTACCGCCGTCGTTCCAATAAATATTCACCGTTTGACCGGTACCGAGCGGAATGCTCGGCGGCAGCGACGTGACGTAATATGTGGGGTTCGAATACGTTGGCTTCGCGTGCGGCTTCGGAATCTGCGAGGCACTCGTGCCCTGGAAGAGCGACGTGAAGAACGACGTGTTGCCCGCAACCAAGAAGAAATTGAATTGATTGTTAGGCGGCAGCGTGCCCTTGGTGGAAACGAAGATATTCTGAAGCAGCGGCGACGCCTTCTTGCCGGGAGCCGGATAGAGCACCTCGAGCTGATTGCTGCTCGGAGGGCCGCCGCAGTTCGTGCCGGTCCCGGGCGGAACGTTAATCGTATTGTTGCCGTTGCAGCCCGCCAACAGGCCGGCGCCTGCAAGGATCGTTAAAAGAACGCCGATCGAGTGTTTCATAATCACGAGAACATCCTCTGCATCACGTCCGGCCCCTGCCGGGCCGGCATGGGAATTCGCTTAAAGAATGTACCCAGAAAGGTCGGCGTTCGCTACGACGTCGGCGAGGCGCGCCCGCACGTAGGCGCCGTCGATCGTTACTTGGCCGGTTGCCTCGGGTGCGTCGAAGCTTACGTCTTCGAGTACACGCTCGAGCACTGTGTGCAGACGCCGCGCGCCGATATTTTCGGTCTGTTCGTTCACGCGCATTGCGAACTCGGCGAGTTGCTCGATTGCGTCCTGGGTGAAAGCGAGCGTCACGCCGTCGGTTGCAAGCAAGGCTTTGTACTGCTCGACCAACGCATTCTTCGGTTGCGTTAGAATCGTTTTGAAATCTTCGGCCGTGAGCGAGCTAAGCTCCACGCGGATCGGTAAGCGCCCTTGCAGCTCGGGAATCAAGTCCGACGGCTTGCTGATATGAAACGCCCCCGCGGCAATGAAAAGGACGTGATCGGTTTTGATCGGGCCGTGCTTGGTGTTGACCGTCGATCCTTCTACGATCGGCAGAATGTCGCGCTGCACGCCCTCGCGCGACACGTCGGGGCCGCCGCGGTGCTGCGTTGAGCCCGCGACCTTGTCGATCTCGTCGATAAAGATGATCCCGTCTTCACCCGCACGGCGCAGCGCCTCGCGCTTGACGGCGTCGGTGTCGATGAGTTTCGCCGCCTCTTCTTGTTCGAAAATGCGGCGCGCTTCCGCGACGGTCACCCGTTTTTTCGTTCGGCGCTTCGGCAGTATTCCGCCGAGCATCTCGCCGAGATCGCCGCCTTGGTCGCCGCCGGCTCCGATCACGCCGATCGGAACACTGGGCGTTTCTTCCACCTCGATCTCGACGAGGCGGACGTCGTAGAACCCGCGCTCGATTTCGCCGCGCGTTTGCTCGCGGATGCGTTGCGCGTCGGCAGAGACGGCGGCCGACGGGCCGGGTTGGGATTGCGAGGCGGAGTAGCCGCTTCCAAAGATCGAGCCGAGTGCGGCTCCGAGGGGATTCCCCGGGGTCTGCGCCGCGGGCGGCCGCGTCTCGGGGTGCAACACGTCGATGACCCGTTCGACGGCATGACGTGCTGCGAGGTCGCGAACTTCGGCACGCCGCTCCTCGGTGACCGTGCGAATTGCAGCTTCGACCAAGTCGCGCACCATCGACTCGACGTCGCGCCCGACATAGCCCACCTCGGTATATTTCGTCGCTTCGACTTTAACGAACGGCGCGCCGACGAGCGCGGCGAGCCGCCGCGCGATCTCCGTCTTGCCGACGCCCGTCGGCCCGATCATAAGGATGTTTTTTGGCGTTATCTCATCACGCAAATCTTCGCGCGCATTCGCGCGCCGGTAGCGATTGCGCAGCGCGATCGCGACCGCGCGTTTCGCCTTGCCTTGGCCCACGATATACTTGTCGAGTTCTTCAACGATTTGGCGCGGCGTGAGCCGCGCGGGGTCGAGCGTCGTGGAAAGCGCGGCGGTCACGGAAGCGTCTCGACGGTGATATCGGTATTGGTGTAAATACAGATCTCCGAAGCGATCTCCAGTCCCTTGCGCGCGATTTCGCGCGCATCGAGCTGTGTATTGCGAAGCAGCGCGGCCGCCGCGGCCTGCGCGTACGCTCCGCCGCTGCCGATCGCGGCTATACCTTCGTCGGGCTCGATCACGTCGCCGGTTCCGGAAAGCAAGAAAAGATGTTCCGGATTTCCCACCAACATGAGTGCTTCCAAACGCCGCAGCGCGCGGTCTTGGCGCCAATCCTTTGCCAGCTCGACGGCGGCCCGCCGGATATCTTTGAACTCGGCGAATTTCGCTTCGAACTTCTCCAACAGTGTAATGCCGTCGGCCGCGGATCCGGCGAAGCCCGCCAGCACCTTCCCGCCCGATATTTTTCGCACTTTGCGGGCGCCGTGCTTGACGATCGTCTTATCGAGCGTTACCTGGCCGTCGCCCGCGATCGCGAGCGTTCCGTCGCGGCGGATCGCCAAAATGGTCGTTGACCTCATTGCTACGGTCAGTACCCGGCAGGCGCAAAGAGAGTTTCAGCTGCCAGCGCTTCGACGGCGGCTAACGCTCGCTCTGCCAGCTCCCGCCGTCGCTCGCGTTTGCCACCCTTCTTGGTGTCATCCTGAGCGCGGCGCACAGCGCCGCAGTCGAAGGAGGGGAAACTTCCCCATGTGACGTTTGACGGCTGAAAATCGTGCGTATCGCGATTCTGCAAATGCGCGACTACCGCGCCGAATGCGCTCTCATGGGGAAATTCGACCGGCGGCAAGCCCAGCATCGCGCGGGCCGCGTGAATGCCCGTCATCGCGCCGCAGGCCGCCGCTTCGACGTATCCTTCCGCGCCGGTAATCTGGCCCGCGAAATACAGCGCTTCGGTGCCGCGCAATTTGAGGCGCTCGTCGAGCAAGCGCGGCGAATCGATGAACGTGTTGCGATGCATCACGCCCAGGCGCAGCCATTCGGCGTTTTGGAGACCGGGCAGTTTCCCGAATGCTTCCCGCTGCGCCGGCCACGTGAGCCGGGTCTGAAAACCCACGAGGTTGTATGCGCTGCCCTCGCGGTTCTCTTTACGCAGCTGCACCACGGCGTGCGGCGTCTTTCCCGTCCGCGGATCGCGCAGTCCCACCGGCTTGAGCGGACCGAAACGCAGCACGTCGTCGCCGCGATCGGCCATCTCTTCGATCGGAAGACAGCCTTCGAAGTACCGCGTCTCTTCGAACTCTTTGACCTGATGACGGGGCAGCGTGCGAAGGTCGGCAATTAGCTGCGAGTACGCATCACGATCCAGCGGAATGTTGAGGTAGTCAGCCTGCCCTGAGCCTGTCGAAGGGTCGCCTTTGTCGTAGCGGGATTTGCGATACATCGGTGTTTCATCGAGCGAATCGGCCGCAACGATCGGCGACGCCGCATCAAAATAATGCAGTCGTTTAGCTCCCGTGTCACCCTGAGCGTGTCGAAGGGCGACACGGGACAGAATCTCATCGAGGCTCGCCAGAAAATCTTCGCTGGGCAGCGGACCGCAGGCGACGATTGCGGGGCGATCGAGCGGAATTGCGGTCAATTCTTCGCGTCGAATCCGAATGCGCGGTTCGGCCGCAATCCGGGCTTCGATCAGCGCCGAGAAGCGCTCCCGATCGACCGCGAGCGCGCCGCCTGCCGGTACTGACGTGTCACGTGCGCTCGTGACGATCAGCGAACCGAGGCGCGCCAGTTCTTCCTTGAGCAGCCCAACTGCGTTTTCGAGAGCCGCGCCGCGCAGTGAGTTGCTGCAGACGAGTTCCGCAAGCGCCGCGGTCTTATGCGCCGGTCCGCTGCGAAGCGGACGCATTTCGTAGAGATCGACTTCGGCGCCGCACTTTGCCGCCTGCCATGCCGCCTCGCACCCCGCCAACCCGCCACCGATTACGGTGAGGCGCACCATCCTTCGACTCCGCTCAGGACAAGCTATGACGATGCCGCGGGTGCGAGCCCGGAAACGTTGTGGGTGCGGTCGGCGGCGCATTGCAGCTGTACGTTTCCGCCGCGCCGGCTCTTTGCCAACACGTGGGAGCCGCAGACCGGGCAGCGTTCGGGGACGACTGCATCCCACGAGATGAAATCACATTTCGGATAGTTCGAGCATCCGTAGAAGACGCGCCCTTTTTTCGAGCGGCGCTCCACGATTGCGCCGGCACACTTCGGACAGCTCGCGCCGGTCTCTTTGACGATCGGTTTGGTCGTCTTGCACTCGGGATAGCCGCTGCACGATATGAACTTACCGAACCGGCCGTGCTTGATCACCATGGGGCGTCCACAGGTTGGGCAAATCTCGTCGGTAGGCTCGTCGCGCAGTTCGAGGCGCGGCAGCTTTTTCTCGGCTTGCTCCAGTTCGCTCTCGAACGGGCCGTAGAAACGGCGCAAGAGCCCGACCCAGTCTTCATCCCCGTCGGCGACCCGGTCGAGATCGCCCTCCATCTGCGCGGTGAAATCGAGATTGACGATCTTTGGAAAATGCTCGACGAGCAGATCGTTTACCGCGATGCCGATCGGCGTCGGAAGGAACCGCCGCTCTTGCTGCGTCACGTAACCGCGAGCCTGAATCGTCTCGACGATCGTCGAGTACGTCGACGGTCGGCCGATCCCGTTATCTTCGAGCGCTTTCACGAGGGCCGCCTCGGTAAAGCGCGGCGGCGGCTCCGTAAAGTGTTGCTTCGGATCGATCTTGCGGCACTCCAAGTTCTCATCTTCGGTAAGCTCCGGAAGGCGGACTCGGTTCTTCTCTTCTTCTTTGCCGTCTTCGTAGACGCGCGTGAAGCCCGGGAAGCGCATCACCGTGCCGGTCGCCCGAAAGCCGTATTCGCCCGCCGCAACGTCGACGACAGTTTGATCGAAAAGTGCGGCGCTCATCTGCGACGCCACGAAGCGCTCCCAAACGAGCGTATATAAACGAAGGTCGTCGCGCCGCAGGATCCCCGCCAGCCGGTCGGGCGTGCGGAAGATCGACGTCGGGCGAATTGCCTCGTGCGCGTCTTGAGCGCCCTCGCGAACCCGATAAAGACGGCCTCCGTGATACGCCTCCCCGTACTCGCCGTTGATGTATTCGCGTGCCATCGCTCGGGCTTGGTCGCTGATGCGCGTCGAATCGGTTCGCATGTAAGTAATGAGACCGACGGTTCCCTCGCTGCCGCCGAGATCGACGCCCTCGTATAGCGCTTGCGCAACCTGCATCGCGCGCCGAACGCGCATTTTCAGCCGGCGGGAAGCCTCTTGCTGCAAGGTGGAGGTCGTAAACGGCGCGGGTGGATTGCGCCGAACCTCACGCCGCTTGATTGACGAAACGCGGTACTGCGCGCCCTCGAGTGCCTGCAGCACCGCCTCCGCCTGCGCGCCGGTGGCGATCTCAATCTTTTCGCCGCCGCGGCTGACGAGATCCGCCGAGAACGGCATGTCCGGATGCTGGGCGCTTGCGAGCAGCGCGGCAATCGTCCAATATTCCCTGGGAACGAACGCCTCAATTTCACGCTCGCGGTCGACGATGAGCTTCACCGCCACCGATTGCACGCGGCCTGCGGAGAGGCCGCTGCGAACTTTAGACCACAGCAACGGCGAAATCTTGTAGCCGACGAGGCGATCCAAAATCCGGCGCGCTTGCTGCGCGTTGACCCGGTGCATATCGATCACGTGCGGATGTTTGAGCGCGGCTAACGCGGCTTCTTTAGTGATTTCGTGAAGCTCGATGCGTTTGGCATGCGGCAGTTTTAGCAGCTCCGCCAGGTGCCAAGCGATTGCCTCGCCTTCGCGATCGGGATCGGTTGCGAGATAGACGTCGCTGGCGGTCTTTACGGCGCCGCGAAGCTCTTTGATGACCTCGCCTTTACCCTTGATCGTAAGGTATTTCGGCGCAAAATCATGCTCGACGTCGACGCCCAGCGTGCTCTTCGGAAGGTCGCGAATGTGCCCCACCGACGCTTTCACCGCATAGCGCGCCGGCAGAAACTTCTTGATCGTCCGAGCCTTTGTGGGCGACTCGACGATGATCAGGGGCTTTTTCACGGGGCCTAGTATACCGCCGGGGTCAACCCCCCGACAAATTTTTGGTGTGCCCGCGTCCTTCGCCTCCGCTCAGGATAAATTCGCGGAGTCGCCCGCATAACGCGCTTTCGCGTCAAAACATCGGGATGAACGGCGCATCTCGGCGCCTTCATTAATTTGCATGATTTTATGAAATCATCTATGATGCGTTCAAAAGCGCGAAAAGCGCTGTCCACTTAACGCTTATCGTCCCCGGGGACGAGGAGGAATGAATGGACTCCGATTCCACAATGAACGGCGGTTCGGACGCGGAAGAAACGACACCGCGCCGTAAAGGACGCCGACGAAAAGCCATTGCTGCGATCGCTTTAGCGAAAGCAGCGGGTGGCCGCAAGAAGCGCAAAGCGGCGCGGAAAACTGCGCGAAAAGCGCGGAAAACTGGACGAAAGACCGCGCGCACGACGCGTCAAACCGGCCGAAAGACCGCTCGTAAAACCCGCAAGGGCGCACGTAAGGGCGCACGCAAGGCGCGTAAGGGCGCGCGCAAAGCCCGCAAGGGCGCGAGAAAAGGCGCGCGTAAAACCCGCAAAGGCGCGCGGAAAGCCCGCAAGGGCGCGCGAAAAGGCGCGCGCAAAGCTCGCAAAGGCGCACGCAAGGGCGCGCGTAAAGCTCGCAAAGGCGCCCGCAAGGGCGCACGCAAAGCTCGCAAAGGCGGACGAAAGAAAAAATCGTAGCGGCGGACGAGCGTTAGAACAAAGGGCGATCGCATGGCGATCGCCCTTATTTTTTCGCCCTACGCCGGCAGCGGGGTCGCTAGATCCGGCCCTTTGCCGCCGTGCTCTTCCACCCAGTGACACGCGGCGAA
>JAMXLK010000149.1 GCA_024281075.1 Vulcanimicrobiia bacterium | reverse complement strand
TCTCATGATCGCGACCGCACCGTCGCGATAACACGGTGGGCCGCTACGGAACGGTCAGATTGGCTGCGAGCTCCACCGTGACGGGTGTGCCGGGCTGAACGATGATCGGCCATTGGGAAGCGCTGGCATAAACGTATCCGCCGAGCGATTGCGAGTGATGCGTACTAACGGTTGAAGGGCCGCTGCCCATGTTCATCTGCCATGCCACCGGGCCCGGCGTCACGCTGCCGTAAGGCCTTCCCGCAGCCGGCGATAGCTGCTGGCGCTGCGCGTATTGCGCCGCCGGATTATACTGCGTCACGCGCCGGTTCACGACATAGGCGGTAATCGGCTTTTTGGTGCCGTTCGGAAGCCTGATACTCGTCAAAAAGAATCCGACGTGACCTTGTTCCGCACCGGACGGTTTTTTCACCGCAGTGATGTAGCCGGTGATCTCCGATCCGTTCAGCGGCGGATGGGTCGTATCGACGACGCGCAGCTTGAACGTATCGCCGTACGAAAGTTTTGACGAATCCATAAGCTCGTCGAGCGTGCACGCAATCCTCGTTCCGCTCTTGAAGGTCTGGGATGGAACGAGCTGCACGGCACTCGCGGGCAGGCTGAATGCAACAGCGACGAGGACGAGCGCCGCGGTGAGTGCCGCCTTAGCTTGCAAAATTCGGAACACGTAGCTGCTCCCCATGAAAAGCGGTCGCCTTGCGAAGCGCGTCGACGCGATCGACGCGCTCCCACGGCAGGTCGAGCTCGGGCCGGCCGAAGTGCCCGTATGCGGCGGTCTGCTTGTAGATCGGACGCCGCAGATTGAGGCTTTCGATGATCGCCGCCGGCCGAAGATCGAAGATCTCCTTCACCGCAGCAGCGATTCGCTCTTCCGGCAGCTTTCCCGTGCCGAACGTTTCGACGAGCACGTTCATCGGATGCGCGACGCCGATTGCATACGCCACTTGCACTTCGCACCGGTCGGCGATACCGGCGGCGACAATATTCTTGGCGACCCAGCGTGCCGCATACGCGCCGGAGCGATCGACCTTCGTCGGATCTTTGCCGGAGAACGCGCCCCCGCCGTGGCGCGCCATGCCGCCGTACGTATCGGCGATTATTTTTCGGCCCGTCAAGCCGGCGTCGCCTTTGGGACCGCCGATCACGAAGCGACCGGTCGGATTGACGTAAACGCGCGTATTCTTGTCGTGCATCGACTGCGGAATGACGTGATCGATCACTTTCTCCGTAATTTCGCGGCGGATCTCTTCAAGCGGAATTTCGGGATCGTGCTGGGTCGAAACGACCACCGCCTCGACGCGGACCGGCCGGTCGGCTTCGTATTCGATCGTCACTTGCGATTTGCCGTCGGGACGCAAATAGGGAATGTCGTTATTCTTGCGGACGGCGGCAAGATGTTTGGTCAGGTTGTGCGCGAGCACGATCGGCAACGGCATCAGCTCCTCGGTATCGCGGCAGGCGAAACCGAACATCATGCCCTGGTCGCCGGCGCCGAGCCGATCGAAGGGATCGTCGTCGCCGGTTTTCGCTTCATACGACTTGTCCACGCCAAGCGCAATATCGGGCGATTGTTCGTCAATCGAAACGCTGACGCCGCACGTTTCCGCGTCGAATCCGATTGCGGAGCGCGTATAGCCGACTTCGCGCACGGTCTCCCGCGCGATCCGCGGGATGTCGACGTAGGTCTTCGTCGTCACCTCACCGGCGATGTGAATCTGGCCGGTAATTGCAAACGTTTCGACGGCGACCCGCGAGTACGGATCGTCCTTGAGCAGCGCGTCCAAAACGGCGTCGGAGATTTGATCGGCGAGCTTGTCGGGATGGCCTTCGGTAACCGATTCGCTCGTGAAGAGCTTTCTGTAGCCCATCTAGGTGCCTTCGCTCCAGGAAGCGATATACTTCTCCTGTTCGGGTGTCAGCGTGTCGATCTCGATATTCATCGACGAGAGCTTGAGTCGCGCGACCTCCTCGTCGATCTCGACCGGCACGTCGTAGACACGGCCCGATTCGAGCGACTCGTGATGCTTCACGAGATGCTCCGTGACCAGCGCCTGATTCGAAAACGACATATCCATGACGGCCGCCGGGTGGCCCTCGGCCGCGGCAAGGTTGATGAGCCGCCCGTCGGCGAGGATGCAGATCTTGCGGCCGTCGTGCAGTTCGAACTGCTCGACAAACGGACGCGGCTCGCTCTTGCGGCGGGCGATACGCGCGATGGCCTCCAGATCGAGCTCGTCGTTAAAGTGGCCGGAGTTACAGACGATTGCGCCGTCCTTCATCAAACGGAAGTGCTCTTCTCGGATGACGTGATAGTTGCCGGTGACCGTCACGAAGATGTCGCCGGCCTTCGCGGCGTCGTTCATCGGCATGACGCGATAGCCATCCATCACGGCCTCGATCGCCTTGCGGGGATCGACTTCCGTGATGATGACGTGCGCCCCCATTCCAGCGGCACGCGATGCGATGCCGCGCCCGCACCAGCCGTAACCGACCACAACCAGCGTGCGGCCCGCGAGCAGCACGTTGGTCGCGCGCACGATTCCGTCGAGAGTCGATTGGCCGGTTCCGTAGCGATTGTCGAACATATACTTCGTCAGCGCGTTGTTCACCGCGAAAATCGGATATGGCAGTACGCCTTCGCGCTGCATCGCTCGCAACCGGATGACCCCGGTCGTCGTCTCCTCGCACCCGCCGATCAACTCGCCGAGCTGATCGGGATGCTTGCTGTAGAGCGTCGTGACCAAATCGCAGCCGTCGTCCATTGAAATTTGTGGGTGCGTCGCGATCACCGACTCGATGTGCGAGTAGTACGTCTCGTTATCTTCGCCTTTGATGGCATAGGTCGCGATGCCGTACTCGCAGAGTGCCGCCGCGACGTCGTCTTGCGTGGAGAGCGGATTGCTCGCGCAGAGCGCAATGCTGGCGCCGCCGGCTTGCAGCGCGAGCATGAGATTCGCGGTCTCGGTCGTGACGTGCAGACACGCCCCGATGCGGACGCCGCGCAGCGGCTTTTCGATCTCGAAGCGATCGTGAATCTGAGTGAGCACGGGCATGTAGGCCGCCGCCCATGCAATGCGCGCGCGGCCCGCTTCGGCGAGCTCACGGTTTTTAACGCTGCCGATCGTTCCGATCGGATTCAAGAGAGTCACCTCTGTGTTACTCCTCCAGGGAAAAGGCTCGCGGGCTTTTCGCAACCACCTCGCCAACCCCTCGTCTGTGGAAAGCCTCGACGCATATCTCGAACGGCTGGCCTCGGATGCGCCTACGCCGGGAGGCGGCAGCGCGGCAGCGCTCGTTGGTGCGGTGGCAGCGGCGCTCGTCGCCATGGTTGCGCGCATCGCCAAAAGCGCTCCGAACGATGTGGTCGCCCAGGCCGATTCCCTTCGGCCAAAACTGCTCGATGCGCGATCCCAGGATGAAGAGGCCTATGCCGCCGTCGTCGCCGCACAAGCATTGCCCAAGAGTACGCCGGACGAGCGTGCGACGCGAGCACGTTTAGTCGAAGACGCGCTCGCGGGCGCGGCATGTGCGCCGCTGCAAACGGCGGCGCTTCTTCTCGAAGTGCTCGGGTTGGTCGACCGTTTGCTGACGATCTCCATGGGTGCGCTTGAAAGTGACGTCGCGTCCGCCGCCGAGTTTGCGTTTGCTGCGCTCACCGCATGCGGCTATAACGTGCGCGTCAACCATCGCTACATGCGCGACGAGATGACCATTCGGCGGCAAGCTCTAGAGCTGGTGCGGTACGAGGCCGAAGGCGGACGGATCGTTAGCCGCGCGCGTCGCGCCGCCGCTAAAGATTGAGGTACGTCGCGCCCGCCATCGCCCCGAGAATCTCTCCCGCGACGTGGCCGGTATCTTCGTCGTGCGGCCCATTCATCGCACTCAAATAGAACGCGAACGCGACGTGACGGCCTCCCCGCGTCGTGATAAAACCGGCGAGACCTTTTTCGGTAATCTCACCGCCGTTTAAATAATTCGTAAGCCCGTCGGTCCCGGTCTTGGCGAAAACTTTGCCGCGCGCCGGGGATTTGAGTTGGATCTTCGCCAGCGTGCCGTCGACGCCCATGATCGGCAGTCCGCGCAGCAGCGCTGCGTACCACTTTTGCATCCGAACCCAGGCAAGATAGTGCACCATAAAATCAGGCGTAAAGAAGGCGCCGCCTTCGCCATCTGCCTGGGCGGCTTGATTCACGTCGAGCCCGGCGTTTTGCAGCATCCGCGCCTCCAGCTTAAACCCGGCGGTGAGGTAATCGCTCTTCGCGTGCGCGAGATAGACCGCCCACATATACGGCATCAGCGTCGCGTGCAGATTGTCGCTCACTTTGAGGGTGATGTATGCGTCCTCGGAGAGCGGCGGCGAGAGGTGCTGCGCCACGAGGTTCGCGGGCAGGTAGGACGCGGTTGCCGTCCTCGAGCCGGTCTGCAGCCGTGCCGGCTCGGCAACGTCGACGCCGGCATCGCGAAGCGCTTGGATAAAAGCGGCCTGCGCGAAAGCCGCAGGCTCGGGAACGCGATAGGCGTAGAGAACGCTGGGCCCGACCGGCTGCGATCCTGTGATTGTGACCGTATGCCGTCCGGACGCCTCGCGAACGTCGGCGCTCATGTCGATCGTCGCATCGCTCTTTGCGACGCCCGTGGTCGCATGGTTCACGAAGGTTACGTACGGCGTCTGCGGCGAGACCGAAATGCTGGCTGCATCGCCTGCCCGCGCGCCCGGTGTGATCGTTACGTCAACGACGTTGTCGTTAACCACGATCGACGAAACGACGACACCAGTCCCACTTTCGGTCCCTTGATCCGGAAAGAGCGACGCGTCCACACCGATCGAACCGTCAACGCGTTTAACGCCGGCCTTCGCAACTTGCGCGGCTAGGTCGCGCAGCACGGCAAGCGGATCGCCGGGCACCGCTTTGGTGTCGGGCGAGCCGTCGTAGGCGTGGTCTTCATTTTCGAACGCCAGCGTGCCGTCAGGCTGAATGCGTTGCGAAAGATTCGGATCGCCGCTCGCCACGAGAACGAGATCGCCGTGCAGCACTCCCTGCGCGTCGATCGTTCCGGTGCGATAGACCGGCGTCGTCCAGCGGAATTCCGGCCCGAGCAGCGCGAGGCTCGTGCCTTCGGTCAACAGCTTGGTCGTCGAGGCCGGAACCATGAGCACGTTCGCATTGCGAGCGTAAAGCACGCGATGCGTGTCGAGGTCGTAGACTTCGCCGGCGATGGTCGAATGTGCGAGGCGCGGAGTCTGAGTCGGCGCATTAATCGCCAGAGCCAGAGCCGCGGTCGCCGCCGCGATCACGCGGCTACTTCTTCAACCAAATTGAGGAACGGCCGGAGATCGGCCTCGTCAACGTCCATTCCGACGCCCTTCGTGTGGTACCGGATGTCGTGAAAGTCCATGCCTGCGGTCATCACCAAACCATAGCGTTTGGCGGTCTCGCGAAATTCGCGCGTATCTTCGTCGCTGTGGAGCGGATAGAAGACCTCGAGCCCCCTCAACCCATGTCCCACGAGCTCCTCGATGAGGATGCGGTCTTTGAGCCGGCCCGGATGGGCAAGCACCGGGATGCCCCCCGCTGCGGCGATCTGCTCGATCGCGTGCTCCGGCGTCGTGTAGAGTTGCGGAACGTATCCCGGTTTGCCGGGCACGAGCGCCTCGGTGAACGCGTTATTGACGCTGTCGACGACGCCGGCACGCACCAGCGCCTTGGCAACGTGCGGCCGCCCCATCGAATGCGCGTCGCCGGCTTCACGGACGACGTCTTCAATCGTAATCGGATATCCGGCTTCGCGCAGTCGCTCGACCATCGTCACGGCGCGCAGGCGGCGCTGTTCTTGATTGTATTCGAGCAGCTCGTTGATCGCCGACGGCCCCAGCGGCACGCAATATCCCAGCACGTGGACTTCGTTCTGCCGCCAGGTCGTATTGATCTCGATGGAAGGGATGACGCGCGAGCCGGCGGGCGGCTCGAACATGCCGTAGGCGCCGAGCGTGTCGTGATCGGAGATCGAGAAGAGCTCGACACCCCGCTCCCCCATGAAATCCGCCAGCTCTTGCGGCGTGAGCGTTCCGTCGCTCATGGCGGTATGCGAATGCAGGTCAACCTTCAACTTCGGAGGCCTTTTCTTCCAGCTTTCGCCGCTCGACGAAGAGTGAAATGGCGGTCCGCTCGCTCTCGCCGATCGCCACCACGACGAACGACGGCGTGCAGACCAAATCGAGTCCGGCGCCTTTTAAGTAGCTACGCGCGATGGCAACGGCCTTAACGGCCTGATTGATCGCTCCCGCGCCGACGGCTTGCAGCTCCGAGCTGTCACGCTCGCGCAGCGCCGCCGCGAGGGCCCCGGCCACCGCGTTGGGATTGCTTTTTGCCGAGACCTTTAGGGTCACTGCCACGCTCATGCGATACCCTTCAAAAAGATGCGCTTAATCTCATTGGCCCTGCCCGACTTCGGATCGATCGCCACCACGGCCCCGCAGAATTGCTTCGGGCCGCTCTTCTGAACGCTAAAGCGCTCGGATAGACCGGTCAAAAACCGGTCCAACACCGCGCCGGACTCCATTCCAATGATCCCATCGGTCGGGCCCGTCATGCCCAGGTCACTGATGTACGCCGTCCCCCCCGAAAGTATCTGCTCGTCGGCAGTTTGAACGTGAGTGTGGGTCCCAAAGACGCACGAGACCCGGCCGTCGAGATATCGCCCCAGCGCGACCTTCTCCGAGGTCGCTTCGGCATGAACGTCGACTATGATGACGGGCGTCCGCTCCCGGAGCTCGCGCAGCCAGCCGTCGGCGCACCGAAACGGATCGTCGGACGGCGGCATGAACGTGCGCCCCATAATGTTCAGCACGCCGATCGTCACCCCGTTGGCCGAAAATGTTGCCGCGCCGCGACCCGCCACTCCGGGCGCATAGTTGGCCGGACGGATGACGCGATTGCTGTTCTCGAGGTATTCGGCAAAGTCGCGTTTGTCGAACGTGTGATTGCCGCCGGTAATGAAATCGACGCCGCTGGCAAACATCTCTTCGGCGGTTTGCGCGGTCAGGCCGAATCCACCCGCGGCATTTTCTCCGTTGGCGATACAAGCGTGGACGTTGTGCTGCTCGCGCAGCAATGCCACGCAGCGCTTCAAAACCTCGCGCCCCGGGGCACCGACGACGTCCCCGATGAGCAGGAGGTTCAGGGGGCTTTCTATCGGCGAGCCGACGCCTTCGCTTTCTTTTGAGCTTTCAGGAAGTAGACGAGCACGCGCTTTTCTTCTCTAAAGCCGACTAAACTCTTCGACTGCGCGGGATCGCGCAGCGCCTCGATGGAGTACAGAGCCGCCTCATCCTCGGCGGCGGGATCGTTCTCGATATGATCGTCGGGGTGCGGATTGCGCACGAGCGCATCGCCGCAACGCTCGGCGAAAAAGCCCACTTGAAGCTCGAGCTCGTCTTTCGAAAACGTGTCGAAGTCGCGCGTCACGTGAACGAACGTTAAGGCCCGGTCCGCCTCGCACTCGACGCTGAGGACGTGCGCTTCTTCCTTAGAGAGTGCCAGGAAGCTGCAAACGTGCTCCTCGACCGCTTCGCCCAGCGCGCGCTGCGCCGACTTATCGAGCCGCTGCCGGATTGCGAACGTCAAACGAACGGTCCGGTCCGTCGGACCGCACCGAATCGACGTCAGCTCCGGAAAGCGCACGAGCAGTGCGCAAACCAGACTGACGGTGTCCGCATTCTCTACCAGCGCTCGCGTACTCATCGTCGTCTCTTCTCTTGCGTGCAATACCCACCGGGGCGACCTTCGCCAAGGGGGACGGATGGGTACGACGCCGTCCCCAGGTCTCCCCTCACCGGGCCATAGAAATGACCCGCGTGACCTTGCGGAAGGTTCCGGGCGGGATAACCCTGGGGCTGCTTGCCTCGCTTGCGGCTCACGCCGCTCTCTACGGCAGCGGCCACGCGATGGGCGGCTCGTATCACGGGCTCCTGATCCAACTCGCGCTTGCCGGTCTCGTCGCTTTCTTGACCTTCTTCGGCGCCCTCGCATGGGGCGACGCCGGGAGGCTGCGCGACGGCACGGTCTTGGCTTCGCGTCTGCGGGAACGACTGCCCGACGGAAGCGTCGTGCTCGCGGCCGCCGGTGTGTGGTTCGTAACCGCTGAGTCAATCGAGCCGGGTCATGCGGCCGCACCGGTTGCCGCGTCGCTGGCCGCGCTCATCGGCGTTTCGTTTGCCGTTACTTGGCTCGCCCGGGCTATTACCGGCGCAATCGCGCGCGCCGTCTTGGTCGTGACGAGCGCTCTCTTTTCGCCGCGTGCGCCCTTGTGGCAACGCCGCTCGTACCGGCCCGTCACCCGGCGCCGGATCCTGCTCACCCGTCGCCGCTTCGCGCGGCCGCCTCCGATCGCGGTCTTGACCTGCGCCTAACGGCGCTCTGATCGCACTCTTCTCAGATCGGAGGAATCTTTGTCACGTTTTTTCGCGGCGCTCGTCGCCGCACTCGCCTTTCCACTTCTTGTCTTTATGGCGTCGTCGCCCGCGCAGGCACACGTCGTCTGTGGCGATCGCGTCTTTCCGACAACGCTCACCATGGACGACCCGGGCGTCAGCGACGAAGTCTCGCTGCCGACCATCAACCTGACGCCGACGCCGACGTCGCAAAACAATTCGTACGGGTACGAATATGACAAAACCATCACCGAAGACCTCGGCATCGGTATCAACGGCGATTATCTCACGCAACGCAGTCCAACGCAGAAGTTCAACGGATGGGACAATATCACGCTGACGCTCAAGGATCAGCATCCCTGCTTCAAACGGACCCCGCACGAAGAGCTGACCTTTTCCGTCGGCGTGGTCCGCGAGATAATTGGTACCGGCTCGACGCGCTTGCGTGACGCCGGCGTCATTAACAGCATCGGCAGCACGTCACCGACCTTTTATTTCGGCAAGGGTTTCGGCGACTTGTCATCCGATTATCTGCGACCGTTTGCAATCACCGGTGAATTGAGTCGCGACTTTTCCGATAATCCGGCTATTAGCCCGAGCGGCTGGTCGTACGCGTTCTCGCTGCAGTATTCGCTGCCGTACTTCCAGCAGAACGTAAGAGCGCTGCACGCGCCGCAGTTTCTCATGCGCATGACGCCGATCGTCGAAGTCGCGATGAGCACCTCCGACAGCGGCGGTCCACCGACCGGGACGATATCACCGGGAATTCTGTACGATACGAGCACCTGGCAACTCGGCGCAGAGGCCGTAATTCCGGCAAACGGACTCACCCGGCAATCGCAAGGCACCGGATTCATCATTCAGTATCATATGTTTCTCGACGCCTTCTATAAGAGCTGGTTCGGCCGGCCTATCATTAAGACGAATCTTTGGGGATCATGATCATGCGATTAATTACCGCGAGCGTCGCGCTCGCCGCACTGCTGATCGCGCCTGCAGTGGTGCGGGCGCACGCATTTCTCGACCATGCCGATCCGGCGGTGGGCAGCACGGTGCCGAACTCGCCCGGCGTCATTCACTTGTGGTTTACACAACAACTCGAGCCGGCTTTTAGCTGGGTCAACGTCACCGATAAATCGGGCGCGGCGATGAATGACGGTCCTGCAGCCGTCGATCCGAGCAATCAATCCGAGTTCGACGTCAAGCTGAAGCCGCTGCCCCCCGGAACGTATACCGTGAAATGGCATGCGCTCTCGGTCGATACGCACACGACCGAGGGCGACTTTAAGTTTCACGTAGGGAAGGTCTGAACCAATCGATCCGCTCTTAAGCGCGACGCGCCTGCTCCATTATACGGCGACCGTTTCGCTCGTAGGCACGTTCGTATTTTGGTGTTTGATCGAATGGCCGGCATTTCACCGACTCAACGATGCGCAAGCGCTTCAAGGGCGGATCGATCGACGGCTTTCTGCGCTCGCGTGGGCGAGCCTGATCCTAGCGGCCGCAAGCGGCGCCGCGTGGCTCGTCGTCGTTGCATCGAATATGGGCGGAATGCCGCCCATATCCGCTTTACGCGGCGGCGTCGTCGGCACCGTCTTGGCACAGACGCGATTCGGCCAAGTTTGGGCAATCCGCGCCGCGCTGATCGTCGTGTTGGCACTCTGTCTCGCCCTGCAGCGCAGCACGCTCAAGCACGTGGCGGCGTGGATCGGATTGGGTGCGGCCGCCGCGTTCGTTGCCGCGCTGGCGTGGGCGGGCCATGGCGCGGCGACCGAAGACGTGCCGTTCGATGCGCTTCACCTACCCGCCGACATCTTGCATTTGCTCGCTGCGGGCGCGTGGCTCGGCGCGCTGTTGCCGCTCGTCATATTTCTCGTTCACGCGCGGCGCGATAGCAGCGCGCAAGCGGTGAACGTCGCGCGGGCGACGACGCTGCGATTTTCGGTCCTCGGCCTTTCGGCAGTCGGAACGCTCCTCGCAACGGGCGTCGTTAATACGTGGTTCCTAGCCGGCAGCGTTCCGGCGCTGCTCGGAACCTTGTACGGTCAGCTTTTGCTGCTGAAAATCTTCTTCTTCGCAGCGATGATTGCCGTCGCGGGCGTCAACCAGCGCCGGCTGCTGCCCTGTCTCGACGACGTTACGACGGATGGCCCGGTCAGATTGCGGGCGTGCGGACAGATCGGCCGGAACGCCTCGATCGAAGCGAGTCTCGGCATCCTCGTGCTCGCCGTCGTCGCGATGATCGGGATATTGACGCCCGGCCTGCACACCGAGCCGCGCTGGCCGCTCCCGTTCCGGCTCGATTTCAGTGAGAATCCGCCGATCGTGCCTGCGTATCCGACGAGTTTTTACGCCTCGACTCAGAGCTATGCCGCGCCGTCCGTCGCTCGCGGTGCGCCGCTCTACGCCAACAACTGCACCGTGTGCCACGGCGCCGGCGGCCGCGGTGACGGCCCGCTTGCAGCTAAGCTTCCGATTCGCCCCGCCGATTTGACCGAGCCTCATCTGTTCGCCCACAAGGTCGGTGAAATTTATTGGTGGATCAGCTACGGCCGTGATAATGGGGTCATGCCGGGCTTCGCGGGCAAGCTCAATCCGGACGAGCGGTGGGATCTGATAAACTTTGTGCTGGCGCGGGCGGCCGGCGTGCTCACGCGCGACGTTGGCTCGAGCATCAGCACGACGGCGGCGCCTGTGCCGGATTTCGCGTTCGAGCAGAACGGCGCGCAAAACACCTTGAGCCAGACGCTCAAGAGCGGACCGGTTCTGCTGGTCTTGTTCGAAACTCGCGCACCCCGCGCACGACTCGAGCAATTGACGCGGTTAGAAGATTCGCCTAACGCTCGTTTACACGTCATTGCCGTCGGACCGAGCCCGGCGACCGAGAGAGTACCGGCGATCGTCGCGGTGTCGCAAGACGTCCGGATTGCCCTCGCGTTGTTCCGTTCGCCAAGCGATGGCGATGAAACGGAGTTGATGCTCGATCGCAGCGGCAACGTCCGCCTGCGATGGACGGCGCGCGGAGCGGGCGGCCTTGCCGATACCGCTACCCTACTCGCCGATGCCGCGCGCGTGGCGACCATCCCGGTAGCGGCCGCGAACCACGCCGGTCACGCTCACTAGTCTCATCAGAGTCTAAGGAAGGACCTTTGCGGGCCGCGGGCGATTAGGAAACTCCGGAGCGATGCACGACCTCAGCCGCGGTAGAATCGTCGTCACGGGTGGCGCCGGCCTTATTGGCAGTGCCATTGTATGGCTACTGAACCGGCGCGGTGTGGACGACATCCTGGTGGTCGATCGGCTCGACCTCTCGGAAAAGTGGAAACACCTCGTGCCGCTGCGCTTCGCCGACTACCTCGATGCCGACGAGCTCGAGTGCCGAATCGAAGCCGGACGCGGCCTGGGCGACGTGCGAACGATTTTCCATTTAGGAGCCTGCTCGTCGACCACGGAAAACGACGCCGGGTTTTTATTGCGCAACAACTACGAATATACGAAGCGTCTGGCGCTCTGGGCGATCGAGCAACAGGCGCGTTTTGTCTACGCGTCGTCGGCCGCAACCTACGGCGGACTCGAAGCCGAGCTTTCGGATGAGGCCGATCTTCACACTTTACGGCCGCTCAATGCGTACGCCTATTCCAAACATCTCTTCGATCTTTACGCGCTTCGCACGGGGCTCGATCAAAGGGCTTGCGGTCTGAAGTACTTCAACGTCTTCGGTCCCAACGAGGATCACAAAGGCGAGATGCGCAGCTTGGTCCATAAGGCGTACGGCCAGATCGTCGAACGCGGCAGCGTCCGCCTCTTCAAAAGCTACCGCGCCGAATACCGGGACGGCGAACAGCAGCGCGACTTTATCTACGTCAAGGACGCCGTCGACATGACGCTGCATTTGGCGGAATCGGACGCCACCGGTCTTTTCAACGTCGGATCCGGCAGCGCGCATACGTGGCTGCAGCTCGTGCGGCCGATCTTTCACGCGCTCGGTCTGCCCGAGCGAATCGAGTTCGTCGAGATGCCGCCGGCGTTGCGCGGAAAGTACCAATACCATACGCGCGCGCGGATGGCGCGGCTCTATGCGACGGGTTACGACCGCGCCGTCACGCCGCTGCGCGACGCGGTCACGGATTACGTCGTTAATTACTTGGTGCCTTCGCGTCCGCTTGAACTAGCCGACGTTCCGGTCGCCGCACCCTTGAACGCCGCCTCCTAGAAAGGATCGCATGCCCGAACCCAGTCGCGCAGAACGCCGCCGCCGGCAACGGAGTGGCGAGGCTCCCCCGCCGCGCCGAGACCCGATGCGCCCGGTTTATATCGGCATCGGCATCGCCCTCGTCGCTTTGATCCTCGGCTTCGCCGGATTTAACTGGTGGCAAAACAGGACGGTCCAGCAGGCATACGCAACACCGACGCCGGCCCCGACCGCAACGTCAAAACCGATTCAAGTGAGCAACGGCGAGAGTATCGGCACAAAGTTCGTCAAGTCAAAGTACCCCGTAACGCCTCAGGGCGGTCACGGGCAGCCGGTCGACGGCGTGGCGTGCGGCGCGATGGAGTACAATGTGCTTCACGTACACAGCCACCTCGCACTCTTCTACAACGGCAAACAGATGCAGATTCCGCAGTTTATCGGACTCGCACCGAACTTGGCCGGCGGCTGCCTCTATTGGATTCACACCCACGATCCCAGCGGCATCATTCACATCGAAGCGCCGGATATCAGTCCTCCGCAAGGCGGCCCGTATACGCTCGGAATGCTTTTCGATATCTGGGGACAACCGCTGACGAACGCCGGCGTCGCGGGGTTCAATGGCCCCGTCACGGCATACGTCAACGGCATGAAATACGACGGCGATCCGCGGACGATTCCCCTACGCGCGCACCAGCAGATCGTGCTCGAAGTGGGAACGCCGCTCGTTCCGCCGCCGAACTACACGCTTCCCGCAGGTCTTTAGCGAAGCGCCTTGTCGATCGCGGCACGAAGCTCGTCGTAGGATACTTCGCCGCTGCTGAGATAGATCACGTGTTTGTCGCGACCGATGACTGCGAGCGTCGGAAATCCGCCTTGCAGGTAGAGATTCGCAACGTTGAGCAACGGATCGTACGCGACGGGATACTCGGCATTAAAGCGCTGCCGCCACTGCACGAGGTCGGCTTGCGACGAAGCCGAGGTGCCGTCCATTGCGGTGTCGCTTCCCGAAACGCCGACGAAGTCGACTCTGTCGCGGTACCGGTGGAAGAGACGGTCGATCACCGCCGTTTCGCGTTGGCAGTGCGGGCACCACGTCGCGAAGACCTCGAGAAAGACCGGCTTATCCGTCTTACTGAGATCGAAGAGTCCGGCCGTCGTCGAGACGACGAAGTTCGGCGCGGGCTGGCCGACTTGCGCTTTTCCGACCACCGGCGAGGTTGACGCGTTTTGAACGCGGCGATGCTCGGGGCCGAAAATGTAATACATCACGGCGCCGACGGCAATAATCACCAATGCAACGATGGTCACCAAAAGGAGTGACTGCTTCGTCATGTATGGCGAAGCTTGCGATCGACCGCAAGTGCGCCCGGCGCAGCAGAGGCCACGAAGATTGCCGCTGCGGCCAGCAGCAGATCGAATGCTACGTGGGGCCAATCCGCAGTAGCCGAATCGTTCGGGCCGAAACAGCCGCAGCTAGCGGGGATGTGACGCAGCACTGCGGATGCAATCGCGCCGGCGTAAATTATGAACTGTGCTGCCACAACGAGCGCGATCGTTTTAGTGAACAAACCTGCGATCAAGTACGCGCCCAAAAGCAACTCGACGAACGGCAGCGCAAGCGCAAGCGGCCCAACGACCGCGGGCGGCAACAGCCGGAATCCGGCAATAGCCGACGCCAGCTCGGCGGGATGCCCGATCTTGAGAACGCCTGCCATAATCAGCAGCCCTCCTAAGAGCACGCGGACGATGAAAACGGCTGCCCCCACCGCGACGTTCGTTGCGCCCGCGTCTCCTCAACCCCTGGTACAATAGCTGTATGCACGCGCTGCTCCTCGCCGCCGTTTTCGGTGTCGTCCCGGTTCACGGCATCGTTTTGCAGCAGCTGGACAGCCGCACGGCGATCGTCCGGACCGATGCAGTCGTCGGAATGCTGCGGCCGCAAACGCGCCGGTATCGCGTTGCACCCGCCCGCTCCTTCGCTGTCGGCACACCAGTCGATGCGCTGCTCGATGGATCGACGACGCCTCCGACGCTCCTGGACGCCATCGCGGCGGCCGCTTTCACGCCCGGCCTTCCGGATCGTGCACGTGCGGTGCCCGTCAAGATCGGCGGACGGCTTCCGGTTGCGACACTCGTCGATCAAGACGGACGAGCGCTGCAGCTCGCGTCGCACTTCGGCGGAAAAACGCTGCTGCTTTCCTTTATGTTTACGCGTTGCCCGGACCGCACGCTCTGTCCGGCGATCAGCGGAAAGTTCGCCGACCTCCAGCAACGCGTCGATCCAAAACGTTTTGCGCTTGCCGAGATTACGCTCGATCCGCAGTACGACTCGCCGGAGGTCCTGCGCCGATACGCGCGCAGCTACGGCGCACGTTCCGAAGCGTGGAGCCTGCTGACCGGAACCGGCTCGACGATTCAGCGGCTGATCGACGCGTTCAATATTAGCTCGATGCGCGTGAGCTCCAACAACTTTCTGCACGACGACCGGCTCTTTATCGTAGCGCCGGACGGACACATCGCTTCCGTCGTGCAGACCGCGGATTGGGATCCGCAGAGCGCGCTGGCAGAAGCGCGCGCCGTTTCGGGCCTCGCCAGCAATCCATTCGAGCGATTCAAGCTCGCACTCATCGCCGAAGCGGTCGCACTCTGCGGCGGCAGTGAGTCTACCGGGATCGCGCTGCTCGAGCTGACGCTCTTCACGCTGCTCACCGCGATTTCGTTCGCCGCACTCTGGGTCGTCGGCCGCGTCCTCTGGTCGCACCCAAGATGAACTGGGGGGCTTACCAAGGAAGCCTAGCGGCGACAGCATGGAGCAACAGGCCTTTCTGGAGCGTGCCATTGAGCAGTACGGCAAGGCAACCTACAATTTTGCCTACCGCTTGACGGGAAACGACGCCGACGCGAGCGACCTGACGCAGGAGGCGTTCATTCGCGTCTTTCGGGCCTGGGAGAGCTTTAAGCCGGGGACGTCCTTCCTCTCCTGGATCTACCGGATCGTTACAAACCTCCACCGGGACGAACTTCGGCGACGTAAGGGACGTTTCTATCAGGAAGAGATTCCGGAGCGGGCAGTTGCGCCGATCGAAGAGTACGTTGAAGCGCATCTGAGCGAACCCGTTTCTAAAGCGCTTGCCGGCTTGACGCCCGAACAACGAAAGATCGTCCTGCTGGCCGACGTGGAGGGGTGCAGTTATCAGGAAATCGGTCAGGTAGTCGGATGCTCGGTGGGGACGGTACGATCCCGGCTTCACCGCGCTCGAGGCCAGTTACGGAAGCTCGTCAATCGCTATACGAAATCATCATCATGAATGAAACGCATCCGAGCATAGAACGTATCGTCGACTATCTTCACGGCGAGGTTTCGCCGGCCGAGGACGCGGCGATCTACGCCCATTTTGCCACTTGCCCCGAATGCGAGGGCAAGCGAGCCGAAGAGGTCGCGATCACCGACGCGCTTCGAGCCTACGCGCGCGCCACCGAACGCGAGATGCCGCCCGGCTTGGCGACGCGGATCCGAACGACCGCCGTCGACCGGCAGCCCACAGCGTGGCAACGGGTGCTTTTGGGATTTCGGCCGGCTATGCTGGTTCCGGTGGCCGCCGTCGCGGCACTCGCGATCTACGTTGGATACGATTCATGGCATCGCACTGCCATCGCGACACCTATCAAAGCAGCCGACTACGTAAACAACCATGCCGCGATGGCGGCGAGCGCGCCGTTCGGCGACGCCGCACCGCCGCTTACGCTGACGTCGGACGATGCGACGCCTTAGCACGCCGGTCGTCGCCGTGCTCGTTGCCGCGAGCCTTGGATTTGCGACCGCTAAGGAGAATCGCGATCCGCTCCTCTTTGCGGCAATCGTCGCGCCCGCAAACGTCTCTTACGCCGGCGTGGTGCAAGTCGTCCATATCGGCAGCCGCGCATCGGAGGCCGACGTGTATCGCGTCGAGCACCGAGCGCCCGATTTGACGCGACGCGATTACGAGGCGCCGGCAGCGCTGGCGGGAGATACCGTCGTCTCCAAGGGCGATCTCACGTTTTCCCTCGATAGCCCGCGCCACCGCATCGTCGAAGGCCGCAACGATGCCGTCGGTGACTCGCGCGTGCTCGGTTCGGAGTATGCGCTTCTGAGCGAAAACTATCGCGTCGTGCGGCGCGGCGACGACACTGTCGCCGGCCGGCATACCGTCGATCTGGCGCTCATCAATAAGTACAGCGGTCGAATGACGATGCTCGTTCGCGTCGATGCCGCAAGCAAGGTCGCTCTGGACCGCCAAGAGTTCGGCCCCAGCGGCGCTCTCGTCAGCGAGACGCGCTTCGAACAGATCCGCTATCCGGCGCAGCTTACCGAAGCCGACTTCTCGCTGCCGAAAAACTTTGCCGTCGTTCGCGATCCGACGCTTGCCGAAACGCCCGAACAGCCCGACGCCGTCGTCACTTCCGCAGGCTTTGCAGCGCACGCGCCCCGCGAGCTTCCCGAGGGTTTCGCGCCCGTCGAAGGCGATTTCGTCGAATTGCACGGCGTGCGCATGCTGCATCTGCTCTACTCCGACGGCATCCGGACGTTTTCGCTCTTCGAAAGCTCGAGGGCGTCAACGCTCGAGGCCGCGACAACGCAGCTTCAGTCGATGCGGATCGGCGACCACTCCGGAGAGTACGCCGAAGACAACGCGACCGGCGTGCTTTCGTGGAGCGACGGCAGCGTGCAGTATACGTTGGTCGGCGAGGTGGGCTTGGTTGATTTAGCCCACCTCGCCGAGTCCATCACTCGTTAAAGTCTGACATTCGCCGTTAGGTAGAACTGAATCGGCGTCTTATACGTGCCGTTGAGCGCGGAAATGATCGCCGGTCCTAACTGCGGTTCGTACGGGAAGCGGCGGAACGGCTGGATTCGCGACCCGGGATAGCCCGGCGGATTGACGATGGCACCCGGCGTTCCCAGCGGTGCAACGGGATAGACCGTTCCCTGCACGTTGCTGTACCCGCAGATGTTGCCGTCCGAGAACGTCCACGGCGTCTGCGAACCGCCCCAACAGTAGTTTACGATGTTGACCAGCTGTCCCACGAGTTGAATATGCGGGCTGACGTCATAGGAGAGCTGGAGGTTCGCAATGAGCTCGTTGGGTTCCGTAAAGGCGCCGATCGGATCGAAGACACCCGTGTACGGGTTCGGAATGTAGATTGATCCCGGGCACGTCGATGCGTTGTACCGATCGCCGAAGAGCGGCTTGCCGCAACCGCTCGCAGGATCGATGCCGCCCTCAGTAATCGGAATGCCGTACTTGCCGCCGCCTTGGAACTGCAGCGACGGCGTGACGGCGAGCTTCTGGTGACGGTAATTGAGTACCATCGTCCCGACATACGGCGACCCGAAGCCTTGTGCGGCGAGCCCGATAGCGCCCGGGAAGGTCGAGTAGGTGGGGAAGTTTTGCCCCGTATTGATGAGCGCTTGCGGAGCCTGGTTCCAGTAAGGATTCGCGATGTCACGGGGCGCACATGAGCCGTTTGGAAGCGCGTTATGCGGATGTCCGTGCGGCCCATAGCAGGCCTTCGCAGTCTGACCGGTCGACGTGGACCCGCCGCACATCGTGTTCAGGCCGCTGGGATGCGTCGCGCAGTATTTTGTGTACGCGTTGTATTGAGCGATTGCATCGTTAATGGGCCCGAGTACCGTCGTACCGGACGCGCCGGCCGCAATCGGGCCGTAGTGCACGTACGAGTTGGTGTAGGCGAACGAGAGCAAACCCGAGAGACCGTCGCGCGTGAAATCGCCTTTTTGCAGTTGGAACTCTAGTCCTTCGCTGCGCTGAC
>JAMXLK010000148.1 GCA_024281075.1 Vulcanimicrobiia bacterium | reverse complement strand
GCTTCTCATCGCCCACATCCGCCGCCTCAGAACATCCTATCTCGTTAAAAGGCAGCCTCGTTGCAATGAGGGTGCCTTTGAATGAAGAGAACCTTTAACTGCCGTTTTGAATCGTTACGGCGAGGGTGCATGACGTGTTGCGGAAGGGTTTCCGACGCGAGCGCCTTTGACAGGAAGTCATAATTTCATTAACAGGAGGCGCGAGCGCGGATGAGCAGGAGCGAGCAGGAGGCGAGCGACGAGCGGCCCTGACGCAATATGTCATGCGCCCTCGCGGCAACGACGAAATCTAGAAGTTGAAGGTTGTCGGAATGACCTGTTGAGGTTGGCCGATGTTGAAGACTGCCGTTTGCGAGGGGAAGGCCAGCAGGTTGAGGCCGACGTTGACGGCTTGCTGCGATTCGTTGTAAAGCACCATCAGCTGATAGCAGTTGCCGATCGTGCGCGTGTAATAGACGATCTTGTTGGAGAAAAACTCGCCTAAGCCCAGCGACGGACGCCAGTTGATGTTGGTGACGAACTGCAGCGACGCGTCGCGCCCGAATGGCGTGGAGAGCTGCAGGTTCGTGGTCGTGAAGCCTTGGCCGGGTCCGGGGATGAACGAACCGGCCAGCATCACGACCGACCGTGGCGACGGGCGCGCCGTGAGCTGATAACTCAAAGGCTGTGCCAAACCGTTGAAGTTCGTCGACCAGCCGACTGCAAATGCGTAGACGTCGTCGTTGAAAAGGCGCAGCATGTCTTGCGCATTTTTCGTATTTTGAGTCGGCTGCTGATCGAGATATTGGAACGGCACGAGCGATGGGCCGTTATAGTTGGCCTCGTTGTACGTCAACGTGTTGACGACGTGCTTGCCGATCGGCGTGGTCAAGCTCAAGTCTTGCTCGATCGCGGCTTTGAGGTCGCCCGTGCCGTAGGCGTATTGATCGACCGTCACGGTTCCTTGGAAATCGCTGCCGAGAACCTTCGCTTCGATCGGGCCGGCGACTAAATTAGCGTCGCCACGCCACGTCGCGAGCGCGCGCGGGAAACCTTGTCCGGACGGGTTGCTGTACTCGCCGACGGTGAGCTCCGCGGAAAGCGGAATGATGAAATGCTCGAAAAAGTTCGTGGGCCGCACGTTGAACTCCGGGATCTTGTTGATCCCGGTGGCCTCCTGCGAATAGATTTTATCCCACTCCATCTGATAATCGGCACCCGACGTCGTGTATTGCAGCAGGTAATCGAACTCCGATTGATTGCTGAACGACGTAAAGCCGCCGAAGCTCGCATTACTATCGCTCAAGTTATACGTCACCGTTTGATTGAGATTTTCGTTGAACTGCCGGGTGTCGGTGAACGTGAAGCTGTCGCTGCTCGATTGTCCGCCGACGGAGCTGTGGCTGAAGCTGTAGTTCTGCGACGTCTGCGCCGTCTGATGGACGATTGCTTCGGTGAGCGATTCGTTCGGCGGAACCGTGATCAGCGGTCCGTAGTTCGATTGATACGAAAACTGAAAATTGCTGCGCAGATGCGGGCTGAAATTCTCCTGTTCGGCGATCGCAGCGTTATATTGCCGACCTTGTCCGCCGGTTCCGTTGATGGTGTAGATGTTGACGCTCGCGCTGCGGCGCCCGTTGTGCGCGGCGTAAAAACCGACGTAACCCAAGCCCAATCCCAGCTTGGTAAAATAGTTGACGACGTAATAGCCGTAATAATATTGGTCCTTGCCGAACGGAATCTGAATCTTGATCCAGGCGCCTTCGTACGAGTTATAGCCGACCTCCGGAAACCACCGATTTCGGCCGCGCTGCTGGTCGACGCTGCGCAGCGGAATGATCAGCAGGGGAAGGTAGAATACGGCGGCCGCGCCGAGCCAGAGTACCGCTTTGTCGATCACGATTTTGTCGCCCGGGTAAACCTCCATGCTCTTGCCCGTGATGTGATAACCGCCGCGTGGGTTCTCGCACGTGGTCACGTAGGGATTGATGCCATGGGCGGTTCCGTCCGGATCGGTGTGCATGTCGCTGGCGGAAAAATGAACCAACCCGCGTTGAACGCCTTCATCGCTTGCGCCCTTACCGTTTTCGAGCTTGGCAGTCTGAGAGACGGTGTCGAACGTGATGACGTCGGCGGTCAAGACCGAGTTGTGCTCGTGATTGACGAGAAACGGGTTGCCCGTGATCGTGATCGTGCGAACGCCGTCGAAATGCGCGCGTTCGCCGACGATCTCTTCGTCGCCATAGTAAATGTGCACGTTGCCGATCGCATCGCTCGGCTGTCCTCGCGCGCGATTGCCCGACCACTTATCGGAGATGACGGCGACGTTTCCCGGAGCGAGCGTCGGGACGCCGGTGGGCTCAGGGGTCGGCGCCGGGGTGGCTTGGCCGGCCGGCGGGATCGGCGGCGGCGTTTCGCCGCCGCGGAGCAGAAAGACCGGTTGCAGCGTCGGCGTGGCGCCGGGAGTCGCGGTCGGGATCGGCGGGGGAGATACGCCCGGCGTCGTGCCCGGAGCCGGCGGAGGCGTCCGGTTGAGGGTGTAGGTCCCGTTACTCATACCGGGCGAGACCCCGGGCAGACCCGGGGTACTTACGGGCGCGGGTGACGGGCTGCCGGTGGGGCTTGCCGTCGCTTGCGCGACGCTCGGGGCGTCGTCGTTATAATGCTGGGCGCAGCTTTGCCCGTTGAGCAGCGCTAGCGCACTCTGCTGCGATTGCGCTTCGCTCGCGGCTGAGAAATTGGGCAAGGCCGCACTGATGGAGGCGGCGAGCGCCGCCACTGCGGCGATACCGCACCGATTTCGTTTCCCGAACCACACCGCCGGCGAAGGCTCCTAACGCTCTTCCAGCCAGAGTAGAAGGGTGCCGGCGACGCCGATGAGGATGTTCGGCAGCCAGGCCGCGAGGTATGGATTCAGCGCGCCGTTGCGGCCGAACGCCGACGCTGCCGAAACCATCAGGTAGTACGCAAAGAAGGCGACGATCGAGAGCGCGATGCCGAGCATTCGCCCGCGCCGCCCGAAGCGCAGCGCCAGCGGAACGGCCACGAGCACTCCAATGATGCAGGCAAAGGGCCAAGCGAGCTTGTCCGCCAGATTGATCTGCAAGTTCCCCATCGCCGTTCCGCCGATTCCCTGCGCTTGCAGCGCGTTGACTTGCGTGCGGAGCGACTTGCTGCTCATCGTCCAAGGATCGTTGTTCACTTGGCTGACGAACTGTGAAGCGGTCTCGCCGAGCGGCAATCCGATCTTGACGTCCTTGACGTGCTGCTGATTCGTCTCGAATCCGTCCTGATTGTATCGGGTGTCGATGACGTCGTGCAGCACGAGGCTGCTGATCTGAACCGACGCAGTCTTGGCTTGCAGCGTTTCGTTCCACGGCCCGAACTTCGCCGGCTTGAAGATCTGGACGTCGAGCATCGTCTTGTTGTCCGGCGCGACTTGGCCAACGTAAAAAGTATTTCCGGTGTCGGGATCCTTGCGAAAGAACTGCGGTTCGACCGGAAGTGCGTCGGTATGATAGATGATCTGGTAGAACGTGCGCGTCGACAGATCCACCGATGCGGGAGCAACGTACTCGTTCATCCCGTAGGCGATCAAGAACATGACGACGCCGAACGCGATCGGCGCGATCGCAATGCGCAGCACGGAAATTCCCGAGGTGCGCATCGCGGTCACCTCGTTATCGCCCATCACGCGGCCCATTGCGAGCAGCGCGGCGAAGAGACAACCGAACGGAAACGCCATCGGGATCGCTTGAGGGATTCGAAAAACGACGAACCGCAACACTAAAAAGAACGGCGCGTGTTGATTGATGATGTAGTCGGCCGCCAGAAAAAAGATATTGAGCGCCCAAAAAAGCAAGAACGCTCCGAACGCAAACATGAACGGGCCCGTCATCTCGCGCAGCAGATAGCTGTCGAGAATCGGCAACCGCCAAAGCGCCGAACGGACTCGGGGAAGCGGCTGGCGGTGCGTCAGCGTCGCCAATGGGGAACCTTTAGTAGCTGTGGTATGCGTTGAGAACGCGCACGACGTACGCGCGCGTCTCCGGATACGGAGGAACGCCGTGATAGCGATCGACGGCTCCGGGGCCTGCATTGTATGCGGCCACCGCGAGCGTGACGTCGTTGTGATAGTGCTTGAGCAGCGATCTCAGATATCCCGTGCCGCATTGCAGGTTCTGCGTGGGATCGAACGGATTGGCGATACCGCAACCCGCCGACGTGCCTGGCATCAGCTGCATCAGTCCCTGCGCGCCGGCGACGCTGATGGCCGAGGGGTTGCCTCCCGATTCCGCCATAAGGACCGCCCGCACGAGGCCGACCGGGACGCCGTTGGCTTGCGATGCGCTGGAGACGAGCGAGTTGAGAACCGTCGGATCGAGCGCGTGAGGAGCGTACGGCAAGTAGCCCGCACTGCTGCATCCATAGAGCAGGGCTAAGAGGCCGCAGTATCCCAGCAGTCGAGTCATCGCAACGGCGCCTTTCTTCTCCTTCGGCGGTGGGGCCTGGCAGGCAGGCCGTCACTGCTGCGCAACTGTCCGATGGTTGTTCCCTCCGAGCATCGTGAAAGTGATCGCAATGGCGAAAACGCGTCCGGTCGTATATGGCGAGCATCATACCCACAAAGCCTTGACGCATGCTGAGCTTGCCGTGAAGCTCATGGGGATGCGGCCGTGAAGGACTTCGATCTTGTCGTCGTCGGGACCGGAGCGTCCGGTGCGACCGTCGCGCAAGCGTGCGCTAAAAAGTCGTGGCGCGTTGCGATCGTCGACGATCGTCCTTACGGCGGCACGTGCGCGCTGCGCGGTTGCGACCCAAAGAAAATTTTGGTTCACGCAGCCGAATTGATCGATTGGTCCCAGCGCATGAGCCAAGATGGAATTGCCGGCGAGATCGCAATCGATTGGCCGCGACTGATGCGCTTCAAGCGTTCGTTCACGCAACCCGTTCCGGAAGAGCGCGAGCGCAATCTTCGCGACGCCGGCGTGGTGACATACCACGGCACGGCTCGCTTCGTCGACGCGACGACGATCGCGGTCGCGAACGAGCACATCAAAGCGCGCCGCGTCGTTCTGGCGGCCGGCGCGCATCCCGCTCCGTTGCAACTGCGCGGCGAGGAGTACCTCATCACCAGCGAAGATTTTCTCGACCTCGATGCGATGCCGCGCCGCATCGCGTTCGTCGGCGGCGGATACATTGCGTTCGAACTCGCGCACGTCGCGGCGCGTGCGGGGGCCGCGCCGGTGATTCTTCAGCGCGGCGCGCGCGTTCTAAACGGTTTCGACGGTACGCTCGTCGATCGGCTCGTCGAGATCGGTGCGAACGTGGGAGTCGACGTTCGCGTCAACGTCGACATCCGCAGCATCGAACGGACGCGCGACGGCGTGCGCGTCAGCGGTCTCCGGGACGGCGAAGAGTTCGTGCTGCTTTGCGATGCGGCGGTGCATGCAGCCGGGCGCGTCGCGGATCTCGACCGGCTCGATCTCGAGGCGGGCGGCGTCACGCACACCGACAAAGGCGTCGCGGTCAACGAATACTTCCAAAGCTGCAGCAATCCCGACGTGTATGCCGTCGGCGATTGTGCGGACGGAGGCGGACTGCCGCTCACGCCGACGGCGGCGGCGGAAGGCGATCTCGTGGCGCGTAACCTCGTCGAGGGAAACCGCTTCTCGCTGGACTTTTCCGGCCTGGCAAGCATCGTGTATACGATTCCGTCGCTTGGCATGACCGGCTTGACGGAAGACCGAGCGCGCGAGCGCGGTGCACGGTTCGCGGTGCACGAATCCGACACGACGCAATGGTACTCGTCGCGCAGCGTGCGCGCGCGGGGTTCGCGTTACCGGCTGCTCATCGAAGAAACGAGCGACCTCGTGTTGGGCGCGCACGTGCTGGGACCGCACACCGAGGAACTCGTGAATGTCTTCTCGCTGGCGATTCGAGCGAAGATTCCGGCATCGGTATTACAAGGAGTCCTGTTCGCCTATCCGACCGCGTCGTCGGATATCGAACCGATGCTGGCCTGACGGCCGCTTTTAGCACTCCTACTAAGAGAGCGCCAGGGCGTTAAAACGTTCGGGTTTACCTTGCCTTAAGGAAAGCTGGGGCGTATAGTGGTGTGAAGTAGTGCCTAGTGGTGCCATTCGGAGGGTATGTGCACGCGGAACTGCCGCGCTTCGCCGGTTCGGAGCAACACGCCCTTGACCATAAGGGCCGGCTTATCGTGCCCGCGCGCTTTCGCGAGCGGTTAGGGTCGCCGTTCGTCCTAACCATCGCGCCACCCGATAGTTGTCTCGCGCTCTATCCCATGCCGACCTGGGTCGAGTTCTGCGCGCGTCTCGAGGCGGTACCCGAGAAGGACGAGCGCTACCGCCGGTACGTCCGCTATCTCTTCGCGCATTCGGAAGAGAGTGAATCCGATGCGCAAGGACGCGTGATGGTCCCGGCGCGATTGCGCTCGTATGCGGGGATCGAGCGAAACGTCGTCTCGGTCGGCCTTTTGACGCGCATCGAGATTTGGGCGAAGGAGCGCTACGACTTCCAAGAGCCTCCGACGGGCGAGCTGCCCACCTTTCTGTCAGAGCTGGGACTGTAGAGCCGGGATGTGGCGCAATCGTGAATCACATTCCCGTCCTCGCGGCGCCGGCCATGGAATACCTGGCCGTTCGCTTCGGCGGTACTTACGTAGACGCGACCTTTGGTGCGGGCGGGCACTCACGGCTCATCTTGAGCCGGCTCGGAGCGGGCCGGTTGATTGCGATCGATACCGATCCCGTGGCGGAACAACGCGCGGCCGCGATCGGCGATCCGCGATTGACCTTCATTCATTCCAACTTTCGATCCATTACCAGCGTCCTCGACCGGTGCGCGATCGAGTCGGTCGACGGCGTGCTCTTCGATCTGGGAGTCTCTTCGATGCAACTTGACGACGCCGAACGCGGCTTTTCGCTCGGGCGTCCGGCAACGCTCGACATGCGAATGGATCCGGGAATCGGGCGCAGTGCCTACGAGATCCTCGCCACCGCGAGCGAGACCGAACTAGCCGATATCTTTTACTATTACGGCGAGGAGCGAAGCGCGCGGCGCATCGCGCGCGCCGTCGTCGCGCGCCGCTCGCGCGGAACCCTGCCGAGTACGACCTCCGAATTCGCGCAGCTGGTCGCCGGCGTCGTAGCGCGCCGCGGAAGGCGCGAGCGCATTCATCCCGCGACGCGCGTCTTCCAGGCGCTGCGCATCGCCGTCAACGACGAGCTCGACGCGCTGCGCGAAGGGCTCAACGGCGCGGTCGGGCGTTTGCGGCGCACGGGCCGAATCGTCGCAATCAGCTTTCATTCGCTCGAAGATCGCATCGTCAAGCAAAACTTCCGCGACGACGAGCATCTCGAGGTGCTGACGCGGCGTCCGGTGATTCCGGAGGAGGCTGAAGTAGCGGCCAACCCGCGCGCGCGCAGCGGCAAGCTGCGCGCAGCGGAACGAAAGGCGGGTTAGCGAGATGGTGCAGCCCCACTTTATCCAACAAGCGGCGCGCATCAAAAATCCGCGTCGCATCCGTGCAGCAACGCAACGCCGGATCGTGCGTAAGTCGCGCGCGCGTTCCGCGACCGTGCGCCGCGTCTTCGCCGGCGTCATGTGCGTGCTGGCGCTCCTCATGGGGTACGTCGTCCTTACGGCGAGCTTGACGGGATTGAGCTATGCGGTCGCCAAGGAGCGCGCGCAACGCGAGGCGCTTCAAGAAGAGACGATGCGTCTGGACGACCGGATTGCCGCGTTGCGCTCGGACGACCGCCTTGCGGCACTTGCGGCGCGCATGGGCATGCGTGAACCGCAAACGTTCGCGGTAGTGCGGATCGCGCCGCCGCGGGTCGCGTCCGAGCGGCCGCGTTTTGCGGTTCTTTCCTCGTTGGCGGGCCTCTTCGCTCCGGCCGTAAGCCGCCGGCAATAGCCACGGCGACCGGCATGCATCAGCGCACCTTCGAACGCGTCGCGCCGATGCGAGCGCGAATCTTCTTCTATCTCTGTATGTTCGTCGCGCTCTTTCTTGCATGGCGACTCGTCGACGTGCAGGCCGTCAAAGGTGCGATGTACGCGCGCCAAGCGCTCGCCCAACGTTCCGACACCGTCGAAGTCTTTGCGCGCCGCGGCAGCATCCTCGATAGTTACGGCGACGTTCTCGTGCGCTCGTTGCCGTCGGAGAGCGTCTACGCCGTTCCGCGCGAAATCGTCGATCCCGACGCGGCCGTCGCGAAACTGCAGCGCGTCTTCGGCCGGTTGGACGGCTCGACGATCGCGGCACTGCACGACCGTCATCTCTGGTTCGTCTGGCTTGCCCGCAAGGTTTCGCACGAAACCGCAACACGGATTCGCGGGCTCAATCTTCTCGGCATCGACCTCAAAGAAGAAGAGACGGGTTCGCGCATCGACACGGCGGGACGGCTTGCTTCTACGATACTCGGTTTCGTTGGAACGGACGAAAACGGTCTCGACGGCATCGAGTACGCATATGACGACGTCCTGCGCGGGCAATCCGGACACGTGATGCTCGAAGCCGACGAATTCGGACGTCCCATTCCATTCGGCCGGGAGCGCGTCGTCACGCCGGCCCAACCGGGGCTCGACGTACAGCTGACGATCGATCCCTATCTTCAATTCGTTGCCGAGCGGGCGCTTGCAAAACAGTTTAATGCGTTTCACGCACTCGACGGCACGGCGATCGTCATGGATCCCTGGACCGGCGCGATTCTCGCAATGGCAAACTTGCCCGACTTCGACCCAAACCGATTTTGGAAATACCCGGATGCGGCACGCCGCGATCGCGCGGTGATGGACGCATACGAACCGGGGTCGACGTACAAATTAGTAACCGCGGCGGCAGCGCTCGAATCCGGGAAGGTTACGCTAGCGAGCCGCTTCCCCGCCCACGATCGTCTCGACGTGGGCGGTCAGACGATTCACAACGCGGAAGACGGCTTCATGGCAGGGACGGGCGGCAGCGAGACGCTCGAGCAAATCGTGGAGTTCTCGCACAACGTTGGCGCTGCCGAAGTGGGTCTCTCCATCGGCGCCAAGACGCTCTACAACATGGAACGCAAGGCAGGCTTCGGTGCCGTCACCGGCGTGGGATTACCCGGCGAGAACCCCGGGATCGTACCGCCGCCTTCGCAATGGAGCGGCTCGTCGCTCGCTACGATGTCTTTCGGACAAGGTGTCTCGGTGACGCCTTTAGCGATGGCGCGCTACTATTGCGCCATTGCAAACGGCGGCATGCTGATGCAGCCGCGGATCGTGCGCGCCGTTTACGATCAGCAGGGACACCTGTTACAGCGCTACCAACCCACCGCCGTCCGGCGAATTTTTTCGCAACGAACGGCTGCCGAGCTGCGCAAGTTCCTGCGCTCGGTCGTTCTGCATGGCACCGGAGATCCAACGGCGCAGGTTCCGGGTTACGCTACCGCCGGAAAAACCGGAACCGCCGAGATGGTCGTCGACGGCGCGTACCGTTCCGGATTCTACGCCGCCTCATTCATCGGCATGGTGCCGTATCCACGCCCGCGTTACTTGATCTACGTGAAAGTGGAACGGCCGCTCGGCTCGTACTATGGGAGCGTGGTCGCTGCTCCGGCCTTTGCCGAAATCGCCCGTGCCGCCATGCTTCATGCGGGAGTATTGCCGAGCGCCGACCCGGCGCACCGTGAACGCTGACCGACCGGTTGCCCTGGAACCGCTACTGCAACGCTTGCCGGGGGCTCGCGTTACCGGCGATTGCGGCCGCCACGTCACGGCTATTGAAATGGACTCGCGAAAGGTCGAGCCCGGCGCGCTCTTCATCGCGTTGCACGGAACGCAATCCGACGGCCATCGGCACATCGCCGACGCGCTTGCGCGCGGCGCCCGGGCCCTTGTCGTAGACGAACGAATCGACGAGGTCCCGCCGGACGTGACGGTCATTTTCGTTGACGACACGCGCCGCGCGCTTTCCGGTTTAGCGGCGGCCTTTTTCGACGATCCGTCGCAGAGGCTCGACGTCGTCGGCATCACGGGAACGAACGGCAAGACGACGGTCGCGCATATGGTTGCTGCGATCTGCAACGGAGCCGGTATGCCGTGCGGACTGCTCGGCACCATAGGCGCCGAGTTCGGCGCGCACCGCTGGGCACTCGATAACACGACGCCGCTGCCTCCCGTGCTGCACGGGTTGCTGGCGGAAATGCGGCGGCACGGCGCAAAGGCGGTTGCGATGGAGGTGAGCTCGCACGCGCTCGTGCTCGATCGCGTCGAAGACGTGCGATTTCGCGTGGCCGCGCTGACGAACGTCGCTCGCGATCATCTCGATTTTCACCAAACGCTCGAGGCATACGCGGCCGCGAAGCGCAACCTCTTCGCGCTCGCTCCGGCAAGCGTTTTGAACGTCGACGATCCGTACGGCGCGCAGTGGGCGCGCGAGCTCGAGCACGAAGGGCGAACCGTCGTTACGTACGGCGCCGGCAGCGACGCAATGCTCGTTCCGAAGCAGATCGTGTCGGAACCCGATCGTACGCTCTTCACCCTCGACGGCCGGCGATTCGAACTACGGCTTCCCGGCCGGTTCAACGTTTGGAACGCGCTCGCGTCGATCGGCGTCGCGCGGATTCTCGGTATCGACGATGCAATCGCAGCGAGCTCGCTGGAACGCGTCGAACGCGTCGCCGGGCGAATGGAACGGCTGACGGCCGGCGGCGTCGCCGTCATCGTGGATTACGCCCATACGCCCGACGCGCTGGAAAATGCGCTGCGATCGTTGCGCGAAACCACGCACGCATCACTCGCGGTCGTCTTCGGCTGCGGCGGCGATCGCGATCGCGGAAAGCGGCCGCAAATGGGAGCGATCGCTGCGGCGCTTGCCGACCGCGTGTACGTCACGAGCGACAATCCCCGCAGCGAAGATCCTCTGCTCATCATCGATGACATCGTTTCCGGCATCGAAGGCACCAATTACGAGGTGGAAACGGACCGCCGCCGCGCGATCGAACGGGCGATTGCCGAGGCACGGTCCGGCGACGTCGTGCTGGTTGCCGGAAAGGGCCACGAGACTTATCAAATCATCGGAGAGCAGATCTTACCGTTCGACGATGCGGCGGTTGCGTGTGAAGCGCTCGCCGCGCGCGCGCCGCGATGAAATTGCCGCTCGAGCTCGCCGTTGAAGCAACGGCCGCAACGCTCATCGACGCGCAAGCGGCGCCGGCGGAGTTGCGCCTCTGCACCGACACGCGGCATCTACGACGCGGAGACACGTTTTTAGCGTTACGTGGAGAGCACTTCGACGGTCACGATTTCGCAGCCGAGGCCGTGCGCGGCGGTGCGGCAATGCTCGTCATCGACGACGAGCGGCGGCGCGTATCCGGAACTCCTGCGATGATCGTCGGCGAGACGAGAACGGCGTATATGGCACTCGCCGGCGCCGCACGAGGCCTCTTCGAAGGGCGGGTGATCGGGATAACCGGCAGCGCGGGGAAGACGACGACCAGAACGTTTCTCGCGCAGCTCTTGGCGCACGGATATGCCGGCCGGGTGTTATCGGCGCCGCGCAACGAGAACAACGAAATCGGCGTCAGCAAACTCCTGCTCGAGCTTTCCAACGCCGACCACGACGTAGCAGTGGTCGAGATGGGTGCGCGCCACTACGGCGACGTCGCCGCGCTCGTCGAGATCGCGCGGCCGCAGTTCGGTATTTTGACGAACGTGGGCGAGGCGCACTTGGAAATCATGGGATCGCGCGAGAGGCTCGAGGAGACGAAGTGGGCGCTCTTCGCACGTGGAGCGCGCGCAATTCTCAATGCCGCCGATGCTGCGTCGCGCCGGCGTTCGCGCACTCTGGCCGCCGCGCCGCACTGGTTCGCCGGCGAGCTCGCGTCGCTCGAATCAGCGCAGGATTTTGACGTGCTAACCGCGTTCGCCGGGCGGCGGCTCGTTCACCGCAGCGACGATCGCACCATCGAGTTGGACGTCGACGTGCGCGTGCCGGGAGAGCACAATCGCGCAAATCTGGCGGCGGCAGTCGCGGGCGCCATCGAGCTCGGCATCGTTCCCGAGCGATTGGCCGAAGCAATCGCCGGCGCGCGCTTGCCGGAAGGGCGTTACGATCGCGTTGCAAGCAGTGGCGGCATGTCGCTGATTTACGATGCGTACAACGCAAACGCCAGCAGTATGATCGCCGCGCTCGAGGCTTTCGGCGGCGAGGCGGCTGCCCGCCGAATCGCAGTGCTCGGGAGCATGGCCGAGCTCGGCGACGAATCGAAGATCCTGCACGAGCGCGTCGGCGAGCACGCCGCGCGGCTTGTCGACGTACTTCTCCTTTGCGGGGAATACGCCAACGACGTTGCGCGAGGCGCGACGCGGGCCGGTTTCGACACGAACCAGATCGTTCGGGTGGAGAGTAACGCACAGGCCGCGCAATGGCTGCGCGAGCACGCGCACGCCGATGACGTCGTCCTGCTCAAGGGCTCGCGTAAATACAAATTGGAAGAAATCGTCGAAGAGCTGCGCGCGTGAGCCAAGTTCGCACGCTGCGCGTCACGCGATCGGAGCTGCCGCCCGGCCTCACTGCGATACCGGTGCGCACGCCGCTCGTGCGGCCCGGCGACGATCTCGTCGAGCTGGTGGCGCGCAGCGTGCGCGGAATCGGCCGGCCCGGAGACGTCGTCGCCGTTTCCGAGACCGCCGTCGCCATCGCACAGAACGAACTGCTTGCGGCGGAACACGTGCGCCCATCGTGGCTCGCGTTTACGATCGCTCGGCGGGCCGATCCAATGGCGACGATCAGCCAACCGGAATCGATTCAGCTGGTGATCGATCGTGTCGGGCGCGGCAAAGTAATTTACGCGACGCTCTTACAGTTCGCCGCGCGCCTGGTGGGGCAGCGCGGCGCATTCTATCGCGTGATGGGGGATGCCGTTGCCGCGTTCGACGGATATACCGGAACGATGCCGCCATACGAGCGCGCGATCGTCTTTGCTCCGCGTGACGCGGACGGGTTCGCGGCGTCGGTGACGCGCGCGACCGGCGTGGCGTGCGCGGTCGTCGACGCGAACGATCTCGGCAGAGCAAAAATTTTAGGCAGTTCCGCCGGCGTACGCCGCGAGAACGTCGAGGCGGCGCTGCTCGATAATCCGCATGGCAACAGCGACGAACAGACGCCGATCGTCGTGCTCAAATGGCGCGGTGCCGGCCCGAATCCGCTCTTCGAGATTCAATCGTCGTGAGCAATCCATCACCGGCTGCGCTCGGACTGTGGATGCTCTTCGGCTTCCTCGTCTCGGCGATGGGCGGCGCGGCGCTGCTCTTCATTTTCGCGCGGCTCGACGTACGGCAGCACGCCTACGAGGATGCGCCGCAAACGCATCGATCGAAAACCGGGACGCCGACGATGGGCGGAATCGTCTTCGTCGTGGTGCTCTTCGGCGCGCTGGCCGTCAGCCGGGCACCGCTCTTGGCGGAGTTGGTTTTCTTCGTCGCGCTCTGCGCCGGAATCGGTGCGGTCGACGACGTTACCAAACTGCGGCACGGTGCGAATCGCGGCGTGCGGGCGCGGACGAAATTTTTGGCGACCGCGCTCGCGGGAGCGATTTTCATGCGCGAGATTGCGGCGTCGCCCGCCTTTGCGTACCCCAACGTGCTCTTTCACGCACCCTGGCTCACCGTAACGGCACCACACTGGCTCTGGCTCTTATTGGGAATTCTCGCGATCACCGGGACCGCGCACGCAGTCAATCTGACCGACGGTCTGGACGGACTTGCGGCCGGCACGATGATTCCGCCACTGCTCGTGCTCGCGGCGATGACGGGGGCGACCGGTTTGACCGGCCCGGCAATCTGTGCGGCAGCCGGAATCGGTGCCTGCGCCGGATTCTTGCTCTTTAATCTGCATCCCGCGAAGTTGTTTATGGGTGACACCGGCTCGCTCGCGCTCGGCGCCTTGCTCTCCGGCATAGCGATTGCGAGCGGCCAAATGCTCTTGCTCATCCTGATCGGCGGCGTCTTCGTTGCCGAGGCCCTCTCCGTCATCGCGCAGGTCTCGTACTTCAAGGCGACACGGGGACGCCGCATTCTTCGAATGAGTCCGCTGCACCATCACTTCGAACTCGGCGGCTGGCCGGAGACGCGGGTGACGATTCGCTTCTGGCTTGCATCGTTGCTCTGTTCGTTGGTAGGATGGGCCATCGTGCGATGAGCGAGGCCTTCCAATTCGGCGCCGGCGAGACGATCCTCATCATCGGCCTCGGCCGCAGCGGGCTGGCGAGCATCGAAGTACTCGCCGAGCATCGCGTCACACTGTACGCAACCGACGAGAAGCCGCTCGCCGAGCTCACCGAACCCATCGCCGCCGCAAACGCGTTCGGCGCGCGATTCATCGCACCGGCGGATATTGCAAGCGTCGCTGGTAGGCTGGAGTGCGCGATACTATCGCCGGGCGTTCCGCCGACTTCTCCGGTCGTGCGTAGCATGCACGAGGCCAACGTGCCCGTTTTCGGCGAGATCGAGCTTGCTTATCGACTCTGCGATGCGCCGATCGTTGCCGTGACGGGAACCAAAGGGAAATCCACGACGACGGCGCTCATCGGTCATTTACTTCGCAGCTGCGGTGAATCGGTGCGCGTCGGCGGGAACATCGGCAATCCGCTGATCAAGGAAGTGCGCGGCGCCGGCGAACGCGACTGGATCGTCGCGGAAGTTTCGTCGTTTCAGCTCGAAACGATTCGCGCGTTCAAACCGCGCGTTTCGGTACTGCTGAATATTGCGCCGGATCACTTGGACCGCTATCATTCAATGGACGAGTATGCCGAGGCGAAGTTTCGCATTTGCGCCAACCAGTCCATGACCGACTGGTTTGTCGGCAACCTCGACGATCCGCGCATCAGCGCGCTCCACTGGCATCACGGGGACGCGCGCGTACAAGCGCGCCAACTCTGGTTCTCGCTGGAACGGCCGGATCAAGCGACGATCTATCTGCGGGACGGAGTGATCACCTATGCGCCGGTATCCGGCGATCCGCGCCCGGTCGCGATCGTGCCGCGTGACGAAATTCCGCTCGCGGGCGACCACAACGTGCAAAACGCCATGGCCGCGTTGCTGGCAGCGCTCGCGGTCGGCTGCAATCCCGAATCGTTGCGCGCGGCGATACGGAGTTTTGAGCCCATGGCGCATCGCCTGCGGACCGTCGCGGAGATCGACGGCGTCCGCTACGTCGACGATTCGAAGTCGACCAATCCGGGCTCGGTCATCGCGGCGTTGCGTACGTACGAGGCTCCAATCGTCCTGATCGCCGGGGGACGGTCGAAGGGAACCGACTTTTCCGACATGGGCGCGGAGATACGCCGGCGCGCCGCCGCACTGGTCGCGATCGGCGAATCGGGGCCCGAAATCGCGCGCGCGGCGCGCGGCGTGCGCAGCATCATCGCCGATTCAATGGACGATGCGGTGCGGCACGCGAGCGACCTCGCCGAGCCGGGCGGCATCGTACTACTCTCTCCCGGGTGTGCTTCGTTCGATATGTTCGGCTCGGCCGAAGAACGCGGCGACCGGTTTGCCGCCGCCGTCCAAGCGCTGCGCGAGCCCGCAGGTGCATAGCACCGCCGCGACGCTGCGCGCGCAGCGCGACGCGGCACCGCGTCCGCCTGCGTTCGCTCCGGCACCGCTCGACCCGGTGCTTTTCACCGCCGTTGCCGCACTCATCGGCATCGGCTTAATCATGGTATTTTCGGCGTCGAGCGCAACGGCATACGCACAACACGGAGACATCGCCTACTATCTGAAGCGCCAGCTTCTGTGGCTCGGCGTCGGCCTGGTCGCGGCGTACGCATGTTACCGCATCGATTACCGCCGTTTGCGCGCAATCGCGCCGTATCTCTTGCTCGCGGCGATCGTCGGGCTCGGGCTCGTCTTCGTGCCCCACATCGGCCTCGGCGTCAACGGAGGGCGGCGCTGGATCGGCACCGGCAGCGTGAGCTTAGAGCCGTCGGAATTCGCGAAGCTCGCGCTCGTCATCTACCTTGCGGCGGTGTTGTCGGTCAGAGGTGAGCGAATTACGTCGCTCGCGCGCGGGCTTTTTCCCCTCTGCGTTCCGGTCGCTATTATGGCCGTGCTCGTGCTCAGGGAGCCCGACATGGGCACCGCGAGCCTCATGCTCTTCATCGCGCTCGCGCTCTTCTTCGCCGCCGGCGCGCGCCTCGTCCATCTCGCGGCCGTCATCCTCGCGATGGTGCCGTTCGCAGCGCTGACGGTGCTTGCGAGCCCGTACCGGCGCGCGCGCATCTTCGCGTTTCTCGATCCGTGGAAAGATCCGCTCAACACCGGCTTTCACATCGTACAATCGCTGCTCGCGCTGGGGAGCGGCGGACTCTTCGGCGTCGGCCTCGGTGCGTCGCGGGCAAAGTTCTTCTATCTGCCGGAGCAGTATACGGATTTCATCTTCTCCGTGCTCGGCGAGGAGTTGGGCCTTATCGGCACGCTTGCGGTGATCGCGCTCTTCATCACGCTGGCATATCGCTCGATCCGCATTGCGCTCGCGGCCCCGGATCGCTTCGGTTTCTTTCTCGCGATCGGCTGCGCGGCAATGATCACGATTCAAGCGTTCGTCAACATCGGAGTCGTGTCGTCGTCCTGGCCGGTGACGGGCGTTCCGCTGCCGTTCATCTCGTTCGGCGGAAGTTCGCTCGTCGTGAGCCTCGTCGGCGTCGCACTCATCGCTAATGTAGGCAGGCATCGCCGGATCACGCGTTCGTGACCGTCGTCTTCGCCGGCGGCGGAACGGGTGGGCACCTCTATCCGGCCATTGCAATCGCCGATGCGTTGCGCGGACGCGGTGCGCGCATCACGTTCATCGGCACGAGCGACCGGCTCGAAGCGCAGATCGTCCCGAAGGCAGGCTACGAGCTGCTCCCGATCGCGAGCCGGGCGTTGCCTCGCGCAATTACGCGGCAGCTGCTCCGAACGATTGCCGATAACGTCAAGGGCACGATGCAGAGCCTGCGTTTGCTCGCGGCAATGCGTCCCGAGCTCGTGATCGCGACCGGCGGCTACGTCTGCTTTCCGGTTGCGCTGGCGGCGCGCATTCGCCGGTTCGCACATCTTTCACGGGCACCGATCGTGCTCTTGGAGCCGAACGCCGAACCGGGTTTGACAAACCGGATTCTCGCACCGATGGTCGATGAAGTTTGGGGACCGCCGCTGCCGCCCGATCGCCGCTTTGCACGCAAGTATCGCGCGACCGGCGTTCCGGTCCGCGCGTCGCTGCGGAAATTACCGGCGCGTGATGCAGCAATGGCCCGTCTCGGACTCGATCCATCGCTTCACACCCTCCTCGCCATCGGAGGCAGTCAAGGCGCGCGAGCGATTAACGACGCACTGATCGACTTGGTGACCCGCAACGGAGTGCCGTCCGGCTGGCAGCTGCTCGCACTGACCGGTGCTGCCGACTACGACCGCGTGCGTGCGGCGTTACCGCACGCCGTCGCCTATCTCGACGATATGGCCGATGCGTATGCGGCCGCGGATCTCGTCATGGCGCGCGCCGGCGCTTCAACGCTCGCCGAGCTGGCCGCCCTCGGCAAAGCATCGATTCTCATCCCATATCCGCACGCGGCGCAGCGTCATCAAGATGCGAACGCCGCGCGATTCGAAAGCGCCGGTGCGGCGGTCCTTCTGAGCGACGGCGAGCTGCAGGCAGGTCGTATGCCGGCACTGCTGGCGCAGACCATCGAACCGGACCGCTTACGTGCACTTTCCGCGGCGGCGGCGAGCCTTGGAGCGGGTGATCCCGTTGCCGCAATCGTTTCGCGGGTAGATGCCTTACTCTCTCGAAGGAGCAAGCAGTGAGGTATCATTTCGTCGGAATCGGCGGCATCGGGATGAGCGCGATCGCGCGTATCTTGCGCTCGCGCGGGGAATCCGTCTCCGGCTCGGACTTGAGCGTAACGCCCCTGATCGACGAACTGCGCGCGGCCGGCGTGCGGGTCACGATCGGACACGCCGCGCGGAACGTGCGCGAAGCCGACGTTGTGGTCGTCAGCTCCGCGATCGACCGGCGCAATTCCGAGTCGCTCGCCGCGATGCGGCGCGGGATCCCGATGCTGCATCGCGGCGAGATGCTGGCGCGGCTCATTGGCGCCCGGCGCGGCATCGCGATCTGCGGCACTCACGGCAAAACGACAACGACGGCGATGACGCATGCGGTGTTGCGTGCCGGAGGAATCGATGCCGGACTTGCACTCGGCGGCATCGACGTCGCCCTGGGTAGTAACGCGCACGACGGCACGTCGCCCTGGTTCATCACCGAGGCGGATGAGTCGGACGGTTCATTCGCGCTGCTCGAACCGAAGATGGCGGTCGTCACGAATATCGAGAACGACCATCTGAGTAGCGACGACGAGCTGCCCGGCCTCGTGCGCGCCTTTGCGGAGTTTCTCGCAAAGCTTCCCGATGACGGTCTCGCCGTGATCGGCCGGGATAACCCGTTGGCGGCGTCGCTGGAATCCCACGACCTGCGCGCTCGCATCGTCACGTTCGGATTCGATTGCAGCGCGACGGTACGCGCGGCCAACGTGGAGTTCTCCGGATTCGGCGCTCGTTTCGATGCCATCGCCGGCGATCGTTTGCTCGGACGATTTCATCTCCGCGTACCGGGCGCGATGAACGTGCAGAACGCGCTTGCCGCCATCGCGATCGGGCATGCACTCGAAGTACCCGTGCGCGCGATCGACTCGGCACTCGCGGCGTTTCACGGCGTGCGCCGCCGCTTCGAGGTATTGCTCGCCAACGAACGCATCACGATCGTCGACGACTACGCGCACCATCCCACGGCCGTGCGCGCGACCATCGCGGCGGCGCGGCAGTATCATCGCGGGGAACTCATCGTCGCCTTTCAGCCGCATCGCTACACGCGAACCGCTTTTCTCGCGCGCGAGTTTGCGGCGGCGCTGCACGATGCCGACCGCGTCTATCTCGCGCCGATCTACGCCGCCAGCGAACCGGCAATTCCCGGCGTCAGCGAACGCTCGATCGGCGAAGCGCTGGCTGCAGAGGGCGCGCACGTTGCATACGCTTCCGGCATCGACGACCTGGAGCAGCGGTTGTTCGACGAAGCGCCGCGCGGCGCAATGCTGTTAATGCTCGGTGCCGGTGACATCACCGACGTCGCCGCGCGTTTGGCGGAGCGCTTCACGCCGCCCGTCGAGCGCCGCGCCGCGGCCCGCGCGTGAGCGTCACGACCGCGCAAGCGGTCCTAACGCTATTGGGCGACGCCGATCGCGCCGCGCTGCTCGAAATATTCGGCGAGCGCGTTCGCTTCAACGAACCGCTCGCGCCGTACACGTCGTGGAAGATCGGCGGCCCTGCCGACGCCTTGGCGACGGTTAACACGCAACACGAGCTTGCGGAGCTTTTGCGATTCTGTCTGCGCCGGGCAATGCCGTGGTGGATCATCGGTGCGGGCAGCAACGTGCTCGTCGGCGACGGAGGCGTGCGAGGTATCGTGGTGCGGCTCGCCGGCGAATTCGCCGCCGCGCGCGTCCGCGTCGAAGCGGACCACATCATCGTCGAGGCCGGCGGCTCGGCCGACATGGCGCTCGTCACGGCAAAGGCCGCTTCAGCCGGCGCCGAGGGAATCGGATCGCTCGCCGGCATTCCGGGCACCGTCGGGGGGTCGCTTCGCATGAACGCCGGAACCGATCGCGAGATCGGCGAGTTCGTGCGAGAAGTATGGGTGCAATCTCCCAGCCGTCCGGCGGCGCACTCCACGAGCGTGCGATATCTCTACCGGCAGTCGACGCTCGCGCGCGACGTGGTCGTCTCTCGCGTCGTGCTGGAGTTTGCGCGCTCGACTTCCGGCGACGTGCGGTCCGAGATGCGAACGCGACTCGTGCGGCGTAAAGAGACGCAGCCGATCGCATTGCCCAACGCGGGCTCGTGCTTTCGCAATCCGCCCGACGACAAAGCCGCGCGCCTCATCGAGGCTGCCGGCGCCAAGGGATGGCGCGAAGGAAATGCTGAAGTTTCACCGCTGCACGCAAACTTCATCAACAATCTCGGCAGCGCGACGGCGAAGGACGTCGCAACGCTATTGGCGCGCGTGCGGCGTGCGGTGCGCGATCGCTGGAACGTCGAACTGAAACTGGAAGTGCATTTAGTCGGAGTCTTTATCGATGCAACGTAATGCCGGCGGTAAAGAGCGCATCGCCGTCGTCATGGGCGGCGATAGCGCCGAACGGGAGATCTCGATCCGCTCGGGCTCCGAAGTCGTTCGGGCACTCGGTGCGCTCGGATACGACGCGCACTCGCTCGATTACGACGAACGTTTTCTCGATGCGCTGCGTACGCTCAAACCGGACATCGTCTTCATCGCCCTGCACGGCCCCGGCGGTGAGGACGGGCACGTCCAAGCGCTGCTCGAGTATCTCTCCCTTCCCTATACTGGAAGTGGGCTCGAAGCGGCGGCGCTTTCGATGGACAAGCATCTCACGAAGAAGCTGCTGGCGGCGGAAGGGCTGCCGACGCCGGTCTGGGATCTGTTCGATCTCACGGGCGGCACGCTGCCGCTGCTCCCCGGTTCGCTGGACCTGCCGTTGGTGATCAAACCGCGCTTCGAAGGGTCGTCGGCCGGGGTTGCGATCGTTCACACGCACGAAGAGTGGACCAACGCGATGCTCGACGCGTCGAAGTCGTTCGCACAAATTCTGGCCGAAGAGTACGTTGAAGGGCGTGAATTTACGTGCGCGGTGCTCGGCGAAGAGGCGTTGCCGGTCGTGGAAATCGTTGCCAATCGCGACGGATTCTACAGTTACGACGCCAAGTACGAGCCCGGCGGAAGCACGCACATCGTGCCGGCGCCGATCGACGAAGATCTCGCCGCGCGACTGCAGATGCTCGCGCTTTCGGCTCATCGTTTGCTGGGACTGCGCGATTACTCGCGCAGCGATTTCATCGTGACGGCGGACGGGCGTCCGCACCTGCTCGAGATCAATTCGTTGCCGGGACTGACGCCGATGAGTTTGGTTCCGGATGCCTGCGCGGCAGTCGGCATTTCATTCGAAGCGTTGATCGATAGGCTAGTAGGCTATGCCCGCGCTCGCGCCGATATCCGCGACGCCGTCGCCTAGGAGCGCTCCTAATTATTTCTGTCTCCAAAAGCTTCCGCGTCGTCGGCAATTAAATGGTCGAGCCGCGACATTGCGGGCGGCAGATTGCGTGCGCTTGGATAGCGCTGTAAAAAATCGGGGTCGTTCAATCGTTCTCCGACCGTTCTTCCTTCGAGTTTTGCGTTGATCTCGGCGTAGCGGTTTGGGTCGGTGTGCTCCCGAATCCAGGCTGCCACGTCTTCGTCAGAGCCGGCCTGCGCAATGACTTTGCGGAGCACTCCTTCGGCAACACCGAGCGCATTGAGCAGGCTCGAACTGAATCCGGTGATCTGATACTCTCCGATGTTGCCGCCGGGCAAGGTCGCGCGCAGCTTATCGACCGTTCGGGCTGCCATGAACAATTTGAGTCCGGGGAGAAGCTCGCGCGGACTTCTCGGCGGTCGTTTGGTAAGGTCCAACGCATCCATAACGGCAGGCCAATTCGACCAACCTGGGCCTCCATGCCTTGCGTACAGGCCGAGCGCCAGGCGGGTCGAACCCTTGCGCGCCGGGGAAAGTTAATGAGATATAGTTCATCATCATCACCGTCTATGGAGGAAATCCTTGCCAACCGTTGTCGA
>JAMXLK010000147.1 GCA_024281075.1 Vulcanimicrobiia bacterium | reverse complement strand
ATCTTGCCGTTGACGGAGCCGCGTTTGCTCTCTTCTAGTGCCTCGGCGGCTTCCGCGAGCGGACGTTCCTCCGCGATGATGACGCGAATCCGCTCTTGTTCGACGAGCTCCAGCAGCGTGCGTAATCCGGCGTGCGAATACTGCGGCGTATCGGCGGCTACAATATTCAGAGCGGCGATTTTTCGTTGAGCGAACCAATCGACGTCAGCCGCGTGAATCGTCGAAACGATGCGACCACCCTCGTGTAGAGCATCCGCCATCGCCTTGATCGCGGACGCGTCGTTCACGAGATCGAGAACCGCATCGATGCCGGAGGGATGCGCCTCCTTCACGCTTTGCGCGACGTCCTGTCGATCGTAAGCGACGAACTCGTCAACACCGAGCGAGCGTGCTAAGTCTTCGCTGGACGCGCGCGCCGTGCCGATCACGTGCGCGCCGCGATCGTGCGCGATCTGCACCGCAAAGCCGCCGACTCCGCCGGTCGCGCCAAGTACCAAAAGGGTAGTGCCTTTTGCAACGCCGAGCGCTTCGATCGCTGCCAGTGCGGTTAGCCCAGCCGTCGGGATTGCAGCGGCATCGGCGTCGCCGACCGCGTCCGCGATCTTTGAAATCGGCTGCCCCTGCCCGTTCTCGGGGACGATCGTGTACTCCGCGTAAGTGCCATGGTCGGCACAACCGAAGACGCGTTCTCCTTCGCGATATTTTGAAACTCGCGGACCCAGCGCGCTGACGACCCCGGCAAAATCCCGCCCGAGAATAAATGGTAGAGGCTCATCTTCGCGGTCGCGCACTTTCCAGTCGATCGGATTCACGCCGGCGGCCGTGACCCTAACCGAAATCTCGCCTTCGGCAGGTCGCGGTGCCGCTATCTCCTTGAGCGAGCCGGTCTCGCCGCGATGTTCGACAACCACAGCTTTCATGCGCTTCCTCCTTTTGCGCTACAGGGGCGGGCGCGATTGGCGGCATATAGGCTTCGAGATGAAAAGCTCCTGCGAGCGCTGCGGCCGCATGTTGACCGGCGCTGTGGATGCGCGCGTTTGCTCGTACGACTGCACGTTTTGCGAAGATTGCGCGCGAGCGATGAACGATCGGTGCCCGAACTGCAGCGGAGTCCTCGCCGTGCCGACGGGAGCCGCATAGCGATGGTCACCGCATTCATTTTGATGAACGTCGAGCGTCCGCGGCTGCGAACGATCGCCGACGATCTGCTTGCGATCGACGGCATCGCGGAAGTCTATTCGGTCGCGGGGCCGTTCGATCTGATTGCGATCGCACGCCTGCGGGAGCACGAAGAACTCAACGATCTGGTCACCGAGCGCGTTGCCGCGCTCGAGGGCATCCTGAGCACCGAAACGCTCATCGCGTTCCGGTCCTTTTCCAAGAAGGATCTGGGGCTGCTCTGGGACATCGGTTCCTAGCGCCCGGGCTGAAACGTTCGATTCCAAGCGGGGGTTAACCACGGTACCATGGCACGAATTTACGACAATTTAGCCGACACGTTCGGCAATACGCCGTTGGTGAAGTTACCGCGGCTCAATCGCGATCTTCCGGCGACGATTCTGGTAAAGATGGAGTCGTTCAATCCGGCGGGCTCCGTTAAAGACCGCATCGGCGTCGCGATGATCGAAGCGGCCGAACGGGACGGCCGCCTGCTTCCGGGCATGACGATCATCGAGCCAACGAGTGGAAATACTGGGATCGCCCTCGCGTTCGTTGCGGCTGCAAAAGGTTATCCGCTCATTCTCGTGATGCCGGACACGATGACGATCGAGCGGCGCAATCTGCTCAAAGCGTATGGCGCGCAAGTCGTCCTGACGCCGGGCGCGGAAGGCATGCCTGGCGCGCTGCGACGCGCAAACGAGATCGTCGCGGGCACGAGCGGCAAGTATTTCATGCCGCAGCAATTCGAGAACGCCGCAAATCCCGAGATTCATCGCCGTACGACGGCGGAAGAGATTTGGCGTGATACCGACGGCGCAGTCGACGTCGTTATTTCGGCGATCGGAACGGGGGGCACGATTACGGGCGTCGGCGAGGTGCTCAAAGGCCGCAAGCCGACCGTCAAAATGATCGCCGTCGAACCCGACGCGTCGCCGGTGCTCTCCGGCGGCAAACCGGGGCCGCATAAGATTCAAGGCACCGGTGCCGGCTTCGTTCCCAAAGTGCTCAACACCGAAATCTACGGGGAAGTCATCCGCGTTACCGACGCCGATGCTATCGCAACGGCGCGCCGGCTCGCGCGCGAAGAAGGCATGCTCGTCGGAATATCGAGCGGTGCGAACGTCTGGGCCGCACTGCAAGTGGCGGCGCGTCCGGAATCGCGTGGTAAAACGATCGTCACGATCGCATGCGACACCGGCGAGCGTTATCTGAGCAATCCCGTCTTCGCGGAGCAGGAAGCCACGATCGTCGAACCCGCACTGGTTTGACTCCCGGCGCGGAGATCGTCGTCGAGGTAACGCGAGGCGAGCTGGTCGAGTCCGCTCATCGCATCGCTGCGTGCGCGGTCGATGCCCAAGGGCGTGTCCTCAACGCTGCGGGCGACGTCGACGCACCCGTTTACTTGCGCTCGGCCGCGAAGCCATTCATAGCCGCCGCGGCAATCGAGGCGGGCGTCGATACGGCGTTCGGTCTCGACGGCCGTGAAATCGCCGTGATGACCGCTTCGCATTCAGGCGAGCCGATGCACGTCGAAGCGGTGCGTTCGATTCTCGGCAAGATCGGCATGAGCGTCGACGACCTGCAGTGCGGCGTACACTGGCCGTACGATGAAAGCGCCGCAGATGCTCTGCGGCGCGCCGGCGGCCAACCAACGGCGCTGCACAACAATTGTTCGGGCAAGCACGCCGGGATTCTCGCGCTCTGCAAAGTCATCGGCGCAGATACCGCGAGCTATCTGGAGCTCACCAATCCCGCGCAGCAGCGAATTTTGGAATTCTGTGCGCGCGTTTCGGACGACGACGCGTCGGCATGGCCCCTCGGCGTCGACGGTTGCGGAATCCCGGTCTACGCGACCAGCCTTCGTAATGCCGCCCGATCGTTTGCGCGGCTCGCGACGCTGGACGATCTATCGGATTCCGACGCGCGAGCGCTCGCGGTCGTACGTAACGCGATGGTCTCGCATCCGGCGTACGTCGCTGGAACGCGACAGCTCGATACCGAATTAATGGCTGCGGGCGCGGGAAGTATCCTATCGAAGGGCGGCGCGGAAGGGGTGCACGGGGTCGGCGCGATCGCCGCCGGCCTCGGCTATGTTTCCAAGGTGCTCGACGGAACGTCGCGCGCGCGCGCTCCCTCGTCGATTGCGATGTTACGCCGGCTGGGCGTCCTGGACGACGCGCAAGTGCAGGCTCTGGATCGTTTCGCCCATCCGAAAGTGTATAATCGGGCCGGACATGCCGTCGGAGAAATTCGCGCCGCCCTCTGAATACCTGCGCCTGCTCGGCGAGCGGGTCTTGATCTTCGATGGAGCCATGGGCACGCAACTCATGGCGCTCGAACTATCCCCTGCCGATTTCGGCGGCCCGGCGTATCAGGGATGCAACGAAGCGCTCGTGCTGACGCATCCGGAGATCGTGCGCGGCATCCACGAGTCGTATCTGGCCGCCGGTGCGGACGTCGTTGAGACGGACACGTTCACCGGCTCGCGCATCAAGCTCGATGAGTATTCGCTGGGCGAAAAGACCCACGAGATCAACTTCCGAGCCGCGACGATTGCGCGCGAAGCGTGCGATGCATGCGCGACCCCGGACCGCCCGCGTTTCGTTGCCGGTTCGATGGGCCCGACCGGCATGCTCGTCTCGTCGTCCGATCCCGCGCTTTCGAACGTGACGTACGAGCAACTGCGCGACGCCTACGCCGAACAAGCGCGCGCACTCATCGAAGGCGGCGTCGATTTGCTGATCCTCGAGACGATGCAAGATCTGCTCGAGCTCAAGGCCGCGATCGCCGGTATCCGGCGCGAGTTCGCGGCCGGCATGCGCCGCGTTCCCATTCAAGCGCAGCCGACCCTGATCACCGAGGGCCGGATGTTGCTCGGAACGGATATCCGCGCAATTCGCGCCGTGCTCGACGCGCTCGACGTCGACGTCGTCGGGCTCAACTGCTCGACCGGGCCCGCGCAGATGCGGGACTCGATTCGGTATCTCTGCGAGCGGTCGAGCGCCTTCGTGAGCGTGATTCCCAATGCCGGTCTTCCGCTGATGGGGCCGCACGGCGAGACCATTTACCCTGAGAGTCCGGAAGAACTCGCCGCCGAGCTGGCCGCCTTCGTTCGTGATTTCGGCGTCAACGTCGTCGGCGGATGCTGCGGAACGACGCCGGATCACATTGCGGCGCTGCGCAGTGCGATCGAGCAAATCGAGCGCAAAACCCGTCCGAACGCTTCGCTCGCGCAGGAAGCGGCATCCGCGATTACCGCGGTTGCGCTCGACCAGGAACCGCGACCTTTGATCGTCGGCGAACGCATCAACGCGCAAGGCTCGCGCAAGATCAAGCGTCTGCTTTTGGAGGATCGCTACGACGACGTCACGCTCGTCGCCCGCGAGCAGGTCGAGGGCGGCGCGCACGTACTCGACGTGTGCTGCGCGCTCACCGAACGCGCCGACGAAGACGAGCAGATGCGACAGATCGTGCGGCGGCTCGCGCAATCGATCGAAGCGCCGTTGTCGATCGACTCCACCGAACCGCGCGTGCTCGAGGTCGCGCTGCAGAACTATCCCGGCCGTGCGATCCTCAACTCCGTGCATCTCGAATCGGGGCGCGCGAAAATGGATGCCGTCCTGCCGCTCGCGATCGAGCACGGCGCCGCGGTGATCGCGCTGACGATCGACGAGAGCGGCATGGCAAAAACCGCCGCGCGAAAAGCGGAAGTTGCGCGACGTATCTACGACATCGCGGTCACGGAATACGGTCTGCCGGCCGGCGCATTGATCTTCGATCCCTTGACCTTCACGCTGGCAACCGGCGAAGCAGAGTTTGCCGCGTCGGCGGTCGAGACGATCGAAGGCATTCGGGCGATCAAGCGCGAGTTGCCGGGAACGCTGACGTCGCTTGGAATCTCGAACGTATCGTTCGGTCTCAAAGCGGCGGCACGCGCGGCGCTCAACTCGGTCTTCCTCCATCACTGCGTGCAAGCCGGGCTCGATTGCGCGCTCGTGCATCCCAAGGAGATCGTGCCATATTTCGAAGTCGATGCCGAGGTGCGTGCGCTCTGCGACGATCTGGTTTTCAATCGCTGCCCGGACGCGTTGACGCGCCTAATCGAGCATTTTGAAAACAGTGTCATCCTGAGCGGAGCGACCGAAGGGAATGTAGTCGAAGGACCGCCCGACGCGGAGCTCCCCATCGAACAGCGGATTCATCAGGCGATTCTGTTGCGGCGCAAAGACGGAATCGAAGCGAAGATCGACGAGGCGCTCGAGCAGTACACGCCGATCGAGGTGCTCAACACCATTCTGCTGCCGGCAATGAAGGACGTCGGCGATCGCTTCGGGCGCGGCGAGCTGATATTGCCGTTCGTTCTGCAGTGCGCGGAGGTGATGAAAAAGGCTGTCGCCCATCTCGAGCAGTTTCTCGAACGGCGCGAAGGCACGACGAAAGGCACCGTCGTGCTGGCGACCGTCTTCGGCGACGTGCACGACATCGGCAAAAATCTCGTCCACACGATACTCGTCAACAACGGCTACACGGTGCACGACCTGGGCAAACAAGTACCTGTCAACACAATTTTGGAGAAAGCCGTCGAGGTGCGCGCCGACGCCATCGGCCTGTCGGCGTTGCTCGTCTCGACGAGTAAGCAGATGCCGATCTGCCTCGAAGAACAAGAGGCGCGCGGGCTGCGCTTTCCCGTCATCATCGGGGGTGCCGCGATTAACCGCGATTTCGGCCGGCGGATCGCCTTGCTCGATGACGGCAAGCGATTCTTCGAGCCGGGCTGCTTCTACGCGCGCGACGCCTTTGAAGGCCTCGATCTCATGGATGCAATTACCGGCGATGCGCGACGGCGCGACGAGTTGGTCGATCGCGCCAGGCGCGAAGCATTCGCGCAGCGCGAGCGTCACCGCTCGGCAACGACGGGCGATATCGCGCTTCGATCCGCCGTCAAGAGTGAGGTCGCCGACGTTCCCCAACCGCCGTTTTGGGGGGCGAACGTCGTTCGCGATATCGATCTGCGGGAACTCTGGGAGTGTTTCGATCTGCGCAGCCTCTATCGCTTATCGTGGGGCGCCTCCAATGCCAAGGGCGCCGAATTCGACCGGCTCGTTGCCGAAGAGTTCGATCCGCGGTTGCAGCGCTATCAAGAAGAGGCATCGCGCGGCGAGCTGCTCCAGCCGCGCGCGGTCTACGGCTATTTCCCGGCGGCCGGACTCGGCAACGACGTGATTCTGTACGATCCTGCAGACCCGCGGCGAGAGACTGTGCGTTTGGCGTTTCCGCGGCAGGCGGGCGGCGAGCATTTGAGCTTAGCGGACTATCTGCGCGAGCCCGTCGATGGCGCTGCTGCCGACGTCGTGGCGCTTCAAGTCGTCACGATCGGAACGAATGCAAGTCGCCGCACCGAGTCGCTGCAGTCGCAAGGCGAGTACAGCGAAGCGTATTTTCTTCACGGCTTTTCCGTGCAAGCGGCCGAGGCGCTCGCCGAGCATACGCATCGCCGCATTCGGCGCGAGCTCGGCTTGGCGCCGGGGCGTGGAAAGCGCTACTCGTGGGGCTACGGTGCGTGCCCCGATTTGGAACAGCACGCGGCCGTCTTTGCCTTGCTCGATGCAAGAACGGCAATCGGTGTTACGCTTACCGAAGCATTCCAAATCGTCCCGGAGCAGTCGACCGCCGCAATCGTCATGCACCATCCGCGCGCGGCGTACTTCAACGCCGCCGCTACGCGCGAGCTCGCCGCCTCGTAGCAGGCGACGGGCGCTTATGGGCGTACGCTTGCAGACATGACCGTCCAGCTGATCCTGCATGTCGGGCTCGCAATCGTCGCAATCGTCATTATCGCGGCTCTGGTCCGCGCGGCCCGACATCTGAAGGCCGGGTGGCCGAAGCCGGTGGAGTCGGCAATCGGGTTCGTGACGAACTTCTTCGATACGCTCGGAATAGGGTCGTTTGCGCCGACGACCTCGCTATTTAAGTTCTTGCGACTCGTTCCCGACGAGCGCATACCGGGTACGCTCAACGTCGGACACACGCTGCCGACCATTGTGGAAGCGTGGATCTACATTCTGATCATCAGCGTCGTGCCGTTGACGCTCATCTCGCTCATCGTCGCGGCGGTCGCCGGCGCCTGGCTTGGGGCGGGTGTGGTGTCGCGCCTACCGCGGCGTTACGTTCAGATCGGCATGGGCGTCGCGCTGCTCGCCGCTGCGGCGTTGTTCGTTCTGAGCAATCTGCGCGGCAGCTATTTCGGTCTGACCGGCGACGCATTGGGGTTGACCGGCACGCGTCTTATTATCGGGATCGTCGCGAGTTTTTCTCTCGGAGCGCTCATGACGATCGGTATCGGCATGTACGCGCCGGCCATGATTTTGGTGAGTCTTCTCGGCATGAACCCGAAGGCGGCCTTTCCCATCATGATGGGTTCGTGCGCGTTTCTGATGCCGATCGCAAGCTTGCGCTTCATCCGGTACGAAGCGTTTTCGATGCGTGCCGCCTTAGGTCTGACTCTGGGTGGGATTCCGGGCGTTCTCATCGCCGCGTACATCGTCAAGTCGCTGCCGCTCACCGCGGTACGATGGTTGGTCGTCGTCGTCGTGCTTTATGCGGCGATCGCTATGTTGCGCTCCGCGTTACGGCGCGCCGATGCTTCTGAAAGCACCGACGAAAAGCTGGCAGCAGTTCCCTAAACGGCGACTTCCAGACGGTTGTAGACGAAGCGTCCGCCAACCATCGTCGCGATCACCGAATAATCTTTATCCCAGAAGGAAAGGTCGGCGCGTGCGCCGCGCGCGATGCGTCCCATCTCGCCGTCGTGGTGAATCAGTCGCGCCGGCGCGAAGGTCGCGGCGACGATCGCCCGCGCGAACGGAATCTGTGCGTACGACATGTAATTGCGCAGCGCCTCGTCGATGTGCAGCGCGCTTCCGGCAATCGTACCGTCGGCGGCGCGCATCACGCCGCCCTCGATGTGATAACCGGGGTCGGCGGCCGGCATGTTGTCGGTCGCCAGCACGACGCGATCGCCGAGCGTGCGATGCAGAATGTCGATCATCACGGGAGAGATGTGGATACCGTCGCAGATAACCTGCACGAGCGTACGGCGATCTTGAATGAACGCCGCCAAGATCGACGGATCGCGGTGGTCGAGGGGCGGCATTCCGTTGAACGCGTGCGTGAGCGAACGAAAACCCAAGCCGATCGCGAGCATGCCCTCGCGGTAACGCGCACCGGTGTGTCCCGCAGAACACACGATGCCGTTCTCTAAGAAGACCCGCAAGGCGTCCGCTGCGCCGTCGACTTCGGGCGCCATCGTCACCATGAGACAGCCGCCTTTGCAGGCATCGACCATCTCTCGTGCCCGCGCCTGCGTTGCCGGGAGCAGCCATTCGTGCCGGTGGATACGCCGAAACTTCGGGTTGAGGAACGGCCCTTCGAAATGGATTCCCAGACACCGCGCGCCGGACGGAACGTCCTCCTCGAGTTGGTTTGCCGCTTCCACCAGTTCCGACGCCGCGTGCAGCATCGACTCCCACGGTGCGGTCATCACGCTCGCAACGAAACCGGTCGCTCCGCGAGCGGCATAGGACGCACCGGCCGGACCTAGCGCGTTCCCCTGATCGCGGTTGAAGAGAAATTCGCTCGCTCCGTTCGTGTGCACGTCGATCAGTCCGGGAGCAATGCTGCTGCCGGGCGGCAGCGGGTGATCGGAAGGGCCATCGGCCGGCAGTACGTTGGCGACGCGTCCATCCTCCACGGCGAGCCGTCCGAACGTGGACGTTCCGTCGCCCATGGCGATGAAGGCGGGGCCGAGCAGCGTTGCAGCCACAGTCAACTCCTAATCAGTGCCAGTGCCTCGTCACGATGTTGCTCCATCAACGCCTGCGTATCACCTTCGACGTTGAGCCGCAGCAACGGTTCGGTATTCGAGGGGCGAACGTTCATCCACCAGTCGGGATATGAGATTGTGACGCCGTCGAGATGATCGATCTGCGCGTCCTTATAATGCTGCTCGATTGCGGCGAGTGTCGCCGGTATTCCGGCAACGTGACTATTGATCTCGCCGGACCGAAAGCGCGTATCGATCGGCGCGATCACCGCGCTCACGGGAGCGTTCGCTTCGCTGAACAGCTCTAAACACTGAAGAAACGCGATCATGCCCGAATCCGCGTACCAGTTATCGCGAAAGTAAAAATGCCCGCTGTGCTCGCCGCCGAAGACGACGTCTTCTTCGCGCATCACCGCTTTGATGATCGAGTGCCCGACTTTCGAACGGACCGGGACGCCGCCGGCTTTTTCGATGAGCTCGGGGACGCTGCGGCTGCAGATTACGTTGAAGAGAATTTTCGCACCGGGGTGTTTTTTGAGGGTGTTGAGCGCGACGAGCGCGGTTACGGTGCTTCCGTCGATCAGAGAACCTTTTTCGTCGACGATGAACATGCGGTCGGCATCGCCGTCGAACGCAACGCCGAGATCGCAGCCGTGTTTACGAACCGCGGCCTGCAAGTCGATCATGTTCTCGGGCTCGATTGGACTCGCCGGATGATTCGGAAAGCTTCCGTCGAGCTCGAAATAGAGCGGCACCAATTCGCATGGCAGGCTTTTGAAGACGTGGGGAACCGTCTCCCCCGCCATGCCGTTGCCGGCATCGACCGCAATTTTGAAGGGCTTGATCTTTGAGGGGTCTACGAAAGATAGGCAGTGTTGCGCGAAATCGTCCAAAACGTTACGATGAGTGATGGTGCCCGCCGCAGCGCTCTTGGGAGGAAGCTCTTCTGAAAGCAGCTGATCGCGTATCGTTGCCAGACCGGTGTCGAGCGAAATCGCTTGAGCCTGCGAACGGGTGAACTTCATGCCATTATATTGTGCCGGATTATGCGAAGCCGTAATCATCACTCCGCCGTCGAACGCAAATTTACCAACGGCGAAGTACAATGCGTCCGTCGAGACCATGCCGATGTCCACTACGTCGGCGCCGGCGTCCGACGCGCCGCGCGCGAAGGCGTCGCACAGCTTTTCTCCGGAAGGCCGCATATCGCGTCCGACCACGACCTTTGCTCGCGCGTTGCCCGCAGTCGGGTTGCCCAACAGTGGTACGAAGCAGCGTCCGACGGCGTACGCGACGTCGTCGCTCAGTTCGGATGGATAAACCCCACGGACGTCGTAGGACTTGAAAATCGTGGGGTCGAGTCGCACAGCCTGCGGTTCTTCGACCGCGCGAGCGTGACGCCTTTGTGAAGAACGAGCCGCTCGCAAACATCACCGGGACGCTGTTAATTACCGCGTTTCTTCTCGTCACGCTCGCTTTCGCCGTGCAAGGGGCATTCGAGACGCGGACGGAGATCGCGCACACCTTTTCGCGTCAAGCGCAGATCCAGCAAGCGCAAATCGAGCTGGAGGAACTCTTACGCCTGCAGATCGATGAAGAGAACTCGTTGCGCGGCTACTCGCTGACGCGCGATCCCTTCTACGTCGCGCAGTATCATCAAGCCGCCGCGGGTTACGACGCTAAAGAGCAGGTCATTCGCGGCATCCTTCACGATCAGCAGCTTTCCGGCGCCGGCGTCTTGCTCGGCGCGTACTCCGCACTGCAATCGCGTTGGCGCGGCGAAGTCGCGCGCCCATTGCTGCGCAATCCGCGCGCACGGTTGGTCGCACTCGACAAACGCAATAAGCTTTTCTCGGATTACGAGACGCGCACCGTTGCCGACGTCCGGGCCGCGCTTGCGGCGGTCGAGGCGCGTCTCGTCGCCAGCACCCAAAATCAGCTCAATCGTTCGGCCTACGTGCGCGCCTTCTGGGTGCTGATTTTCGGCACGCTCGCGCTGCTCTTCAATATGTATCGTTCGAGGCTCAATCGCGAGCTCGAACAAGAGCGTACCATCACCGAGATTCTGCAGCGGGCGTTTCGCAGCGAGTCGGTTCCGCTGCCGCACTGTGAGGTCGGGAGCGCGTATTGCTCCGCGACGCGGCAGCTCGCGGTCGGCGGCGACGTCTTCGACGTCTACCGGCTCTCGGGCAACCGCGCGCTGATTTTGATTGCCGACATCAGCGGCAAGGGCGTCGACGCGGCGGTGCTCACCGCGTTCATCAAGTTCATGGTGCGGGCCATCGCACTGAGGCATTCGGAGCCCGCGGCCATTCTTGCCGAGTTCAACGAAGCGTTTTCAAAGGCCGTCGGAAATCCGTATCTCTTCGTCTCGATGTTCGTCGGCGTCTTGGATACGGCGACGTTTCGATTGGAGTACGGCAGCGCCGGCCACGACTGTGCGTATCTCCGCCGCAGCAACGGCGTCGAACAGCTCTCGGTAACCGGACCGGTCGTCGGCGTGATGGAAGAGCCGTTTTACTCGAAAATCATCGACCTCGAGCCGGGCGACACGCTCGTGCTCACGACCGACGGCTTGACCGAGGTCCGCAACCGCGACGGCAAACCGCTGCAGAGCGCCGGCGCCATGGAGCTCATCGAGCAAGCCGGCGCGCATGCGCAGCAGCTCGCCGACGATCTCGTCGAGGCAGCACGCGCGCGCAGCGGCCCCCGCCTGCGGGACGATCTTGCGATACTCGCAATCCGCGTCTTGGATACGGAGCGCGTCTATGCGTAAAGCCGTATCGGTGCTGCTCGTCGTCTTCTGGGCCGCCGCGCCGATTGCAGTTTGGGCAGACTGCAAAGAGCATCGCGGCGATAGAGTCGTGCTCTACAGCACCACGGACGATCCGTCCGTGCTGATTTGGGATTCGCGCGCGCGCCTGCGCTCCTATTACGGCGCGTCGTTTGACGAGGCGCAGGCGCTGCTGCCGCATGCCATTCTAGTCGCCCCGGGGACGCGCGGAACCGTGATTTCGTGTGTCGGCGATTATATCGAATCGCCGCTTTTCCAGCATCCCGAAGAGGCCGTCGGCGTGACGATCTCAAGCGGCCCGCAGCGCGGCGTTACCCGTTGGGTGCTCGGCTCCGACGTTCGCGTGACACCCAACGGCCATCCTTAGCGTAAATTCGAACGCCGCCCGAAGCGATGCGAATTCGCTCCATGGTAATGCCGTAAACGCTGTCGAGACGCCGGTCATTGAGAAGCGATTCGGGCGGTTCGATTGCGAGCATCGTTTTGTTGCCGAGCAACGCGATGCGGTCGGCGTACGCGGCGGCCTCGTTGATGTCGTGCAACGCGCAGACGACGAGCTTTCCGCTCGATGCAAGTTCGCGCAGCAGCGCGAGGATTTCGTGAGCGACGCGCAGATCGAGATGGCTCGTCGGCTCGTCGAGCAGCAGGATCGGCGTCTCCTGCGCCAGTCCGAGCGCGATCCAAACCCGCTGCCGTTCGCCGGAGCTCAAGCTTGCAAAGAGCCGTTCCGCGAAATCGCTCATGCCGACCGCTTCGAGCGCTCGAACGACGGCGGTATCGTCGTCTTCGCGGCTGCGCCACTGCCACCACCGATGGTGTGGAAAGCGGCCGATCGCGACGACGTCGCGCACCGCAAGCGCATCGAGCAGCACGTCGTCTGAAGTGACCAGTGCGATGCGGCGTGCGCGTTCGAACGCCGTCATCGCGCCGATTGCGATGCCGTCGACGCGCATCGTTCCGCCGGCAGCGTGATGCACGCCGGCCAGCGCGCGCAACAGCGTCGTCTTTCCGACGCCATTCGGCCCAATCACTACGACGAGCTCGCCTGCCTCGATGCGCGCGCTCACCCTCGACAGCAGCGGATGCCCGCCGACGTCGAGCGCGACGTCGTGCAGCTCGATCATCGGCGCGCGGTTCGCGCGGCCGCCGCCGCGGGGCGAAGGTAGAGATAGAGAAACGTGGGGACGCCGATAAAGGCGAGCAAAACGCCGATCGGCAATTCCGCCGGCGCGACGATGCTGCGGCAGACGGCATCGGCAAGCATGCAGAGCGCTGCGCCGATCGCCGCACACGCCGGCAGCAGCGCGCCGGCATTGGAACCGACGATACGGCGCGCCAAATGCGGCACGATCAAGCCAATAAACCCGACGAGCCCCGCCAGCACGACGCTGCTCGCGGCGAGCAGCGACGATCCGGCAAGAATAAGCCACTGCGCGCGCTCGACGTCCACGCCGACGGCGCGGGCGCGCAAATCGCCGATGCGAAGCGCGTTGAGCGGCGCAATGGACAGCACCGCCAGGAAGCCGCCGGCGGCGAGATACGGAGCGGTCGTGAGCAGATCGTGCCAGCCGCGGCCCGCGATCGAACCCGCCAGCCAAGCGACGATCGTGCCGGCATAGTTGCTCGATTGCGCGCGAACCACCGCCAGCGTGACGATGGCTGCAAAGAGGGTTGAAAGCGAAACGCCGGCGAGGATCAGGCGGTTTAAGTCGATTCCGCTGCCTCGGCGCGCGAGCGTGGCGACCAGGAGCGCTGCGCCCAATCCTGCAACGAAGCCGATCGCCGGAATGGCGGCGGCCGATGCTCCGGCAAGCATTGCAACTGCGATTGCCGCCGCCGCGCCCGCACTGACGCCGGTGAGGTACGGGTCGGCAAGTGGATTGCGCAGCATGCCTTGCAGCATCGCGCCGCAGAGCGCGAGCGCAGCGCCGACGGTTGCCGCAATGCAAACGCGCGGTAGGCGAAGCTGCCAGATGATGACGTTCAGCGTATCGTCGCGATGCGGATGCGCGAGCGCGCCGGCAACTTGTGCGACGGAAAGCGGCGTTCCGCCGACCAGTAGACTCGCCGCCGCGGCAGCTGGAACGAGCACCGCGAGCGCGAACGCGGCGAGCGGCTTCAACGGCCGCGCAGCTCCAGCGTAAGGGATCGCCCCGGCATCGGATAGCCGGCGTAGATCGCGTACCGGTCGTTGCCGAGATTGTATCCACGCAGCGCGACGAGCAGATGTGGGGCGATGCGGTATGCGGCATATGCGTCGACTTGCGTAAACGTCGAGGGTTGGTACACGGCGTACTGCGGCGCGAGATACGGATCCGCGTTCTCTTGGGGGCCTTGCGTGTGTGCGAGGATGCCGAAGCCGTCGAAGCGGCTCGTCTGCGGCGCGCCGTACCGCAAGCCGAGACTCACGGCAAAGACCGGTCCTCGTCCGGGTAGCCGCGTGTTCGTATCGAGATCTTGCGCGCGGTAAAGATTGGTGACGTCGAGCGTCGCGGCGTAGCCATGCTGCACCGGCGTTGCGATGCCGAGCGTGAGTCCCTGAATCGATGCGTGCCCGACGTTTTCGGGGATGTAGTACGGCGGCGGCGAAACGATGAGGTTCGAGCCGCTCGTCGTAAACCAACCGATTTTCACGCCGCCCCAGAGCGCCGGCGCGACGAGTGCCGCATCGGCGACGCGCGTTCGTTCGGGTGCCAAATCCGGATTCGAGAAGCCGGGATAATAAAGCTCCTCGGCGGTGGGCGCGCGAAACGCGGTCGCGGCGTTGAGCTTGAGTTGCAGGGATTCACCCAACGGCACAATGCCTCCAATCGAAGGTGAATAGGCACCCCCGGCGCCGCCGTCGCGCTCGCCGCGCAGACCCGCATAGAACTGCCCTCCGTTGGCGCCGAACCACTGCGACTGTACGTATGCGGCCGTCTGCGCATACGGGTCGAAGACCGGCGCGTTATCGGCGGCCTGTGACGACCCGCCGCCGGTTCCTTGATCGATACGCGCGATTCCGCGCATCGCGTCGATCCCGTAGACGAGCCGCTGCGTAGCACTGCCGACTACGTTGCGAAAGCTCGCCATCCAGTGCTGGTCGTATAGCACTTGGGCGTATGGCGGATTCGACGACATGCCCGGGCCCGGCGTCGGATAAGCGGAGTTCGGGCAGTTTGCATCCACGGGTGTGTTGCACGTATACGAAAGATCTTGCGACGACACGCCCAATTCGAGCGACGTCGTCGCGCGAGAGCCGGCGTGCGCGATCGCAAGACGCAGGTTGCGGTTTACGTTGCTTTGCTCGCTCGTCGGTGAAAAGTAGCCCAACTCGCCGGGCGCTCCCGCCGATGCGTCGAGCAGATCGCCCGAGACCGTGAAATCGAGCGCGCCGATCGTGTGTCCGTAGCGCGCTGCGAAGGCCGTCATACCGGCTTGCGCGTTCGCGCGATTAGACCCGTTTTCGACCGAGTAATCGTTCGTCGCATACGTACGCTGAAACGAAAGATACGGCGTCTGCATCAGGTAGGTCTGCTCGTTAAACGATCCGGTGGAGAGCGTTGCATTCAGCGGCCGTGATTCTGCGGTGATAACGTTGATGACGCCACCCATCGCGCCCGAGCCGTAGAGCGTCGAGCCGCCGCCTTCGACGATCTCGATACGGTCGACTCCGGCGACCGCGAGCTGCTCGAGGTTGATATCGTCGATCTGTGCGCCTGCGATCGGCAGACCATCCATCAACACGAGAACTTGCGACGCGGAGCTTCCGCGAATACCGACCGTTGCCGCGGCGCCGAATGCACCGTAACGAACGACGTTAATCCCGGGCACGTTCGCAATTGCGTCCGCCACGGTGCGATCGCCGTCGCGATCGATCTGGGCGGCCGTCACGACGTAGGTCGTGCGCGCCGCGCGCGCGGCTGCCTCCAAACCCCGATCGCTCGTAACGACGTGCGCGATCTCAGGCATGGCGGTCGGCGAGGGTGACGGTGAGGGCGTGGCGGCAATGACCGCGAGAAGAACTAGGAACATCGCAATCCCTTCCTTGACGCGAGGCGGATCGGGTTACGACGTTTGCGACGGTATCCTGACTCGCGGTTTCCCGCATACAGTGGCGCGACCGTGCCGGCCTCACACCGGCTTCCCCGCGCAAACGTGCTGCGCGCGGCATTGCGCAAAGGTCGGCGCCTTCCTTCCTGCGTAGTCGCGGGGTGATGCACCGGTTCGCCGTCCTTGCCGTGACGTGGTGCGTGCTCGCGTCGGCGGCCTCCGCCGGCACGCCGCGCGTCGTCACGCTCGTTCCTTCGTTTGCGGACGATGTGTATGCGATCGGTGCCGGCTCCCAACTCGTCGGCGTTTCGGCCTTCACCGATGCGCCGCAAGCAAAGTCGCTTCCGCGCGTTGCCGACTCGAGCAGCGTCGATGCCGAAGCGATCGTGGCGCTTCGTCCGAGCGTCGTCATCGGCATCCCGGCGCAAGAGCGTTTGACCGAACCGCTGCGCCGCGCGCACCTGCGCGTCGTTCTCTTGCCGGACGATTCGTATCAGAGCATTTTCGCGAACATCAAAACGCTCGGAGCGCTCACCGGCCGGCAGAGCGAAGCGCGAGCGACGATCGCCGCGCTCCAGCGCAAAACGGCTGAGTTAACGGCGCTAACGAAATCGTACGCCCGGCATCCGAGCGTGTTCGTCGTCCTGGGCAGCGGTCCGATCTGGACCGCCGGCGCGAACTCCTACATCACGACGCTCATCGCGCTTGCCGGTGGAAGGAACGCCGCAAACGACTTACGCGCTGCGTACGGCGAGTACAGCCCCGAAGCGCTGGTTCGCCGGCAGCCCGACCTCCTGGTTGCGGATGCCGCGATTCATCTCGGCGCGTCGCTCGATCGCGAGCCATGGCGCAGCTTGAATGCCGTTCGCCAAGGTCACGTCTACACCGTAAATCCCGACCTCATCGAACGTCCGGGGCCCGCTTATAACGACGGTCTTCAATGGCTCATCGAACGAATACGTCCGCTCGCGACCGCACGCTGAACGACAAGGCACTCGTCGTCGCGGTCGAGACCCGCGAGCGCGCCGAGTCGATCGAAGCGGAGCTTGCGGAGTTCGAAGCGCTTGCGGAAGCCGCAGGCGCAACGGCGCTGCAGACGATCGTGCAGCGCCGCGATCGCGTCGATCCCGCGACCCTCGTCGGAAGCGGTAAGGCGCGCGAGATCGCGGAGCTGGCGCAAGAGCTTGACGCGCGCCTGCTCTTGGTGCTCAACGACCTGCGGCCCCGCCAGCGCAAGAACTTGGAAAAGCTAATTCCGTTGCCGATCGTCGACCGCACGATGTTGATTCTCGACGTTTTCGCGCGGCACGCGCGCAGCCGCGAGGGCAAGCTGCAAGTCGAGCTTGCGCAGCTGCGGTATCGGCAGTCGAATCTCATCGGCGTCGGCGCCGATCTCTCACGATTGGGCGGCGGCATCGGAACGCGCGGTCCGGGCGAAACGAAGTTGGAAGTCGATCGCCGGCGCATCGCCACGCGGATTGCGGTGCTCAACAGGCTTCTTCGCGACGTGCGGCGACAGCGCGCGGTGCGCCGTTCGGCGCCGCATCGCGAGCGGCTCGTGGCGCTCGTGGGTTACACGAACGTCGGTAAATCCTCGCTGCTCAACGCGCTGGCGCGCAGCGACGCCTACGTTGCGGACCGCCCATTTGCGACGCTCGATCCGACGATACGCCGCGTCTATCTCAAGCCCGGTGCGTACGTGCGCGTGGCCGATACGGTTGGCTTCATTACCGATCTGCCGCCCGATCTCGTCAACGCCTTCCGCGCAACGCTCGAAGAGCTGCGCGATGCCGATCTGCTCCTGCACGTGCTCGATGCAAGCAACGCGCAATGGGAGCGGCAGAGCCGTGCCGTCGAAACCATTCTGCACGAGCTCGAGCTCGACCGTGCTCCACGTCTGCGCATCTTCAACAAGAGCGATCTGCGCGTCGCGCACATGCCCGAGGCCGATGCGTTGTACGTCAGCGCCAAGACCGGCGCAGGGCTCGACGCGCTGCGCGCCGCAATCGTCGATTGTTTCGCATGATCGTTCGGTTCGTGGCCCCGATTCTGGCTGTTGTATTTCTTGCAGGTTGCGTCCGCAACTCCGACGATGCGTTCGTCACGACGGTGCGACGATTGCGGCCGGCCGTCGTGCTCTTGTCGATGCGCATTCCGCCGGAACGCAAGAAGGACAAGTACGATGACGCATACGCGACCGGATTCGTCGTCGCTTCCGGCGATTGGGGCAGCGACATCCTCACGGTGCAGCACGCCATTGACGGCGCCTGGAATCTGCGCATCACCATTGGAAACCGGTCGCACGCGCCGGTACGCGTCATCGCGCAGAACGACGATCTGGATCTCGCGCTGCTTCGCACGCCGCGCCGGCGGCTTGCGGCCATCTCGCTGGGGACGTCGTCGCACTTGCAGAGCGAAATCGGACGTGAGGTGGGACTGCTCGGCTATCCGATTCCGGACGAGTTCGATGACGAGGGGCTCGGCCTCGCAACGTCGCTCGACAGCGGACGTCTTTCGTCGGTCCGTAAGGACGCGCTCGAAGTGACGCTATCCATCGTTCCCGGCGAGAGCGGAGCGCCGGTATTCATCGCCGACACGGGCGAAGTCGTCGGTGTCGCGGAGTCGCGGTTTGACGAAGAGCGGAGCATCGGCTTCGCCGTACCGATCGACGACGTCAAGCGCTTTCTCCACCGTTACGACCGAGGTCACGGATTTTAAGCTCTCCGTGTGGTGTTGCGTGGATCGTCGAGCGATCGCCGATCCATTGCAGCGGCGGAATCGCAAAAAACGCTGCCAGCGCGTTGAGGCGGCTCGCGTAGCCCGACCGTAGTCCGGCGAAGCGCTTCCAGGCATCGTCGCGATCGAGCATCGCATAACCCGCCGCCGACAACCGTTCGCAGGCGTGGTCGAACTCGGCCCGTTCGATGCCGACGTCCTCGTCGAGGCCGCCGACACGAAAGTAGCGCGCGAGATCGCGCGCCGCATGACGGCCGACGTTATAAAAAATGCGGGCTTGACCATCGCGGACACCCTCAACGCTCGTCATCAAGAGCGTCGCGGCGTCGAGCAGCGTGCCGAGCGTTCCAACCCACGATTGCTCGTCGTGGCTGGAGCGGAAGAACGCCAGCGCCGGATAGGCGAGATGGCTCTCCATCACCGCGGCCGCCCAGTGCTGCGCGTCGATCATAAGCGCCGGAAGGTCCTCAACCGTGCGCGAGTATCCGGCGATCGCGAGCAAGTTGACTCCGCTCGGCGGCGCGCCGGCACGTGCCGCAACCCCGACGACGAAGGTTTCGCGATTTTGAAAGGAGCCGAAGATCGCGAATAGATAGGCCGTCGTGATCGCAAGAAACGAGAGACCGGCTAGAGCGGCGCATACCGAAGCGAGGCGCGGCAGCGCCGCCCGCGCAACGACGTCGCCGAAGCCGATCGTCAGCAGCGTCGTTCCGGCGAAGTACAGCATCGTTCCGAAGGAACGGTCCGCGGGCGCGATACCGGCGCGAAACGCCCACATCACGAAGCCGAAACCAACGATCAACAGCGCCACCCAAAGCCCGATGAGTGCGATAAGCATGAACGGCGCGAAAACGGCAAGGAAGTCTTCGCGACGGTCTTCGTCGCGCGGATAGAGCCGCCACGCCGCGCGCGGCCAGATTCTCCACATGATCCGCCAAGCGTAGAAGCTTACGCGAAATCCCCTTCCGGTGGCGCGCGGCATCACCACGGATTGAAAGACGTCGTTGAGCGCCGCGATGATGATTACGATGCCGAGCGCGACGCTCGCGACGTTCAACAGCATGCTGCAGGCGTTCGTCGCAACGGGGCGCCACGCCGCTTTGAGTCGAATGGAGGGCCGCGATGGCGGTCATCTTTATTACCGGACCGGTCTGCTCGGGCAAGAGTGCATTCGGCGTGCGGCTGGCGCGCGAGAGCGGCTGCCCGGTTACGTACGTCGCGACTGCGGCGAGCGCGCTCGAAGATGCGGAATGGCGAGCCCGCCTCGTGCGTCACGTGCGCGACCGCCCCGCGCAATGGCCGACTATCGAAACCGCCACGATGACCGACGCCGCGCAACTCGACCTGTTTCGGAATGCGGCCGCGGGAGCGTGTTTGGTCGTCGACGCCCTGGGAACGTGGCTCGCCGCAAAGATTGCCGCACGGATCGATTTGCTGGAAGTCGATTACAGCGTGCTCGAAGCGCAGCTCGACGAGGAGGCAGCGGCATTCGTCGATGCGATGCTCGACTCACAGGCGTACGTCGTTGCGGTGAGCGAGCAGATCGGCTGGGACGTAGTCCCGATCGCGGCCGCCGCGCGGCTCTTTCGCGACGCGATGGGTCGCATGGCACAGCGGCTGGCTAAGCGTGCCGACAAAGTCTATCTGGTCGTCGCAGGCTACGCGCTCGACTTGCGGCGTTTCAGCGAACCGATCGACGCCGATTAGGCGGTAACCGTGTCGCAAGCGCTCGTTCTCATCACGTTCTTGTCGGTCACCGCCGTTCTCGCCGTTCTGGCAAAGCGGTTGCGGATACCGTACCCGATCGCGTTCGTCATCGGTGGTATCCTGCTTTCGTTTACGCGAAACATTCCGCACCCCAATCCCGATCCCGAGCTGATCATTCTTTTGGTAGTGCCGCCGCTGCTCTTCGGTACGGCGTGGTCCACCGATTGGTTCGATCTCAAACGGAACGCGCGGCCGATCACGCTCTACGCGATCGGTTTGGTGCTCGTGACGATGGCGGCAGTTGGAGTGGTCGCGCACTTTACCCTGCCCGAATTTACGTGGCCGCTCGCGTTCACGCTCGGCGCCATCGTCTCGCCGCCCGACGCCGTCGCAGCGGAGGCAATCTTCGAACGATTGGCGATTCCGCACCGCATCGTTGCGATCATTACCGGCGAGTGTCTCGTGAACGATGCGACGGCATTGGTGCTCTACCGGTTCGCGCTGCTTGCGGCAATCACGGGAAGCTTTTCGCTGGCGCGTGCGAGCGTGGCATTCGTTATCGTCGCCGCCGGCGGAACTCTGATCGGCGTTCTCATCGCCTTTCTGCTGGAGGGCGTGCTGCGCTACATCATGCGCGTCGGTTTCGGCGATCCGCTCATCGTGAGCGTCGTGCTGCTGCTCGCACCGTTCACGGCCTATCTCGCAGGCGAAGAGCTTCACGTCTCGGGCGTGCTCGCCGCGGTTTCGTCAGGGATTCTGTTGAGCCGAAGGTCCTCGAGCTTCATGGATTCCGAATCGCGCGTTCTCGCGACGTCGGTTTGGCGGCTGCTGATTTTCGTGCTCAACGCGTTCGCATTTTTGTTGATCGGCTTGGAGCTGCCGGTCATTTTGCTGGCGCTCGTGCCGCACGTCCGCGACTATGTTCTCTATGGACTGCTGCTCAGCGTCACCGTCATCGTCGTACGGCTGTTCTGGGTCTTTCCGGCCGCATATATTCCGCGCATGTTGAGCCGGCGTCTGCGCGAGCGCGACCCCGTTGCGTCGTGGCAACAGCTCGTCGTGCTGGGCTGGTCCGGAATGCGCGGCATCATCTCGCTAGCGATTGCGCTGGCTTTGCCCTACACACTGGGCGATGCGGCGTTTCCTCAACGAAGCGTCTTGATTTTCCTCACGTTCTGCGTCGTCTTCGTGACGCTGGTCTTTCAAGGCCTGACGCTCGGCCCGTTGATCGAGCGGCTCGGCGTCACCGAAACCAGCCGGAGCAGCAGGCGCGAGGCGAATCTTCGGATTCGCGCGCTCGAAGCCGGCGTCGCGAAGCTGCGCGCCGAGGAGACGCGCCGAGCCACGCCGCTCGACCGCGAAGTCATCGACCACATTCTCGAGGAGTACACGCAGCGCATCAATTTGCTGCACGGCCGCGAAGTCGATCCCGATGCTGCCGAAGCGAAAGAGATCCGGCTCGATCGATCGATGCAGAGAGAAGCGTTAGCGGCCGAGCGTCAAGCGATCGCGGAAATGCGCCGCGCCGGCGAGATTCCCGACGAGATTTATCGCTCGATCGAATACGACCTCGACCTCGCGACGCTTCGCTTGAGTTAAGTGGCTCGCGGAACGGGCGAAACCGCCGGCGTCGGGCTGGCCGGGACCGGGCTTGCGGTGGTGACCGGAGCGGGCGTTGGCGAGGCGCGCGGGGTCGGCGTCGACGGCGGCGCGAGCGTCGGCTGGCCGGCGGGATAGTTCAGCGGCACCAAACGGATGTAGCCGATCGAGACGGTGTCGTCTTTGGCGATCGTGGTGTCTGCGGTCGCGGTCGAGTAGCCGGGCGCACGCGCGGTCACCGTCTGATCGCCTGCCACGGCGCGCAAGGTAAAGGCGCCGTTCACGTCGGCGTTGGCCGTATAGAGCGAGCCGACGGAGACCAATGCGTTTGGAATCGGACGGTTGGTCATCGCATCGAGGACGCGCCCGACGACACGGCCGAAATCTTGGACGCCGACGACGTTCGGCGGCGGCGAGCATGAGTCGCCCAGGGCGAAGAGCATCAGCATTCCCAAAACGACACGGCGCATGTTCGATTCTACGGTCTGAGGCACGCTAGGTCCCGCCGCGAACAGGTGTGACCCATCGCTTGTGAAAACTTTCACAAGCCATGAATCCGTACGGTCCGGTCGCGATCTACCTCTGCGTCGCATTTGCCGCGGCATTGGCCTTTACGGTCGTGCCGGGTCTGTTGGCGCGCTCGCGGCCGAATCCGCACAAGCGCGAAGCGTATGAATGCGGCGTCGAGCCCACGTCGCCGGTCGCGGGGCGTTTCCCGGTACGATTCTATTTGATCGCAATGCTTTTTGTCGTGTTTGACGTCGAAGCTGCGTCCTTCTATCCCTGGGCGGTCAAGCTGCACGCGCTGCGTCTCTTCGGCCTGCTGGAGATGGTCATCTTCATTATCGTGCTCGGCATCGGTTACGCGTACGTTTGGAAGAAGGGCGGCTTCGTGTGGCGTTGAGGACGCTATGTCCGTAGGCCCGGGGCAGTTCATGTTGGCGCGGCTCGACGACGTCGCCCGCTGGGCGCAGAGCTCGTCCGTTTGGCCACTGACGATGGGCCTGGCATGCTGCGCGATCGAGATGATGACCGTGACCTCGGCGGAGTACGACATCGCGCGTCTTGGCTCCGAAGTTTTTCGCAGTTCGCCGCGGCAGGCCGATCTCATGATCGTCTCCGGCCGCGTCGCACAGAAGATGGGGCCGGTCGTCAAGCGTCTCTACGATCAAATGGCCGATCCGAAATGGGTCATCTCGATGGGCGCCTGCGCGAGTTCGGGCGGTATGTTCGATAACTACGCCGTCATCCAAGGCGTCGACACGATCATTCCGGTCGACGTCTACGTTCCCGGCTGTCCGCCGACACCCGATGGTCTGCTCTATGCCGTGAATCTTATCCAGCAGCAGATTCGCCAGGGTGGCCGCGGCGGCATCGTGGCCAAAGCGTAATCATCGGCAGCGTGCACCGTGCCTAGCACCCAAAATCCGCCAATCGCCGGCGCCGCGGTCGATCCGCCGAGCGTGCGCCCTGCGCTCGACGATGCCGCGATCGAGCGCGTCGCGCCCGCCGAACTTCGCGCGCGCCTGGAGGCGCTCAAGAGCGATGGTTATGCAATGCTGCTCGATTTGGGCGCCGTCGATTATCTTTCGCGCAAGCCGCGGTTCGACGTCGTCTATCATTTATTGAAGCTCGCGCCCAAGCCGGCGCCGGTCGCGGAGGTCGGACGGCCCGCTCGCGTGCGCGTGCTCTGCGGCATCGATGAAGGCGACCGCCTTCCGTCGGTCATGGATCTCTGGAAATCGGCCGATTGGGCCGAGCGCGAAGTATTCGACCTCTTCGGCATCGTCTTCGAAGGCCACATCGATCTACGCCGCATTCAAATGCCGCACGACTGGGTCGGCTATCCGCTGCGCAAGGATTATCCGATGCGCGGACCCGCGCGCGAACGTTCGCCGCGGCCGGCCTTTGCCGGGAAAAGCAACGTCGTCGCCGGCACGCCGCCGTCCGGACGCACCTTTGAAGCGCTGCAAGAAGAAGTCAAACGGGCACGCGAGTCGTGAGCGTTTATGCAAAGCCGCTCTCGGCCGACATCGTCAGCCGTACCGACAACACCATGGTGCTGTCGATGGGGCCGCAGCATCCTTCGACCCACGGCGTGCTGCAAATCGTTCTCGAGATCGATAGCGAAAACGTCGTCAAGGCCGACCCTGAAATCGGCTACCTGCACACCGGTATCGAAAAAACCGCCGAAGGCCTCTTCTGGACGCAAGCCCAGACGGCGATCGAACGCATGGACTATTTGGCGCCCGAGTCCAACTCGCTCTGCTACGCCCTGGCCGTCGAACGGCTCCTCGGAATAACCGATCGCATTCCGCCACGCGCGCAAGTCGTTCGCGTGCTGATCGCCGAGCTGACCAGGATTGCTTCGCATTGCGTCTGGCTGGGAACGCACGGCATCGATCTCGGCGCAATCTCCGTCTTTTTTTACTGCTTCGATCTGCGCGAGAACATTCTGGATTTTCAGGAAGCGGCCGGCGGTGCGCGCATGCATCCGAACTACGTTCGCATCGGCGGCCTCAACGGCGACCTGCCCGACGGCTCGCTGCCGCGGCTCGATGCGCTCATCGCGAAGTTTCCCGGCCGCATGCGCGAGCTGCGCGGATTGCTTCAGGCCAACCCAATCTTCCAAGACCGCACGATCGACGTCGGCTATCTGAGCCCCGACGATGCGATCCAGTACGGCGTGACCGGACCGAGCCTGCGCGGCAGCGGCGTCGCGTACGACGTACGGAGAGCCTATCCGTATTGCGGTTACGAAACCTACGACTTCGACGTTCCGACCCGCGTCGAAGGCGATGCCTACGCACGGTTTTTGGTGCGGCTCGACGAGATGGAACAATCGATGCGCATCGTCGAGCAGGCTCGTCGCCGGCTCGATACGCCGGGACCGGTGATGATCGACGATACGAAAGTCGCGCTGCCGCCCAAAGAGACCATCGCGCTCTCGATGGAGGCGCTCATCCATCACTTCAAAGTCATCAGCGAGGGCTTCCGCGTTCCGCCGGGCGACGTGTATCAATCGGTCGAAGGACCGCGCGGCGAGCTCGGCTACTACATCGTGAGCAACGGCGACAACCGGCCATACCGCGTGCGGACGCGTCCCCCAAGCCTCTACAATTTGCAGGCGCTTAAGTGCATCGCTCCGGGCAACCTGATCGCCGATCTCGTCGTAATGATCGGTTCGCTCGATCCCGTCTTCGGCGAGGTCGACCGGTGACCGAGCGCGAGCAGAACTTTCCGGCGTTGCTCGAGCGATTGCGGCCGCGGTGCGAGCAGATCATCGCGCAGTACGAGCGCAAGCGCTCGGCGCTCTTACCGCTCATGCATTTATTCCAGCGTCACGAAGGTTACGTCAGCCGCGAAGCGATGGAGGCTGCCGCTGAGATGGTCGGCATTACGCCGGCCGAAGCGGAGGGCACCGTTTCGTTCTACACGCTCTTCTATCGGCGTCCCGTCGGAAAGTATATGCTTCAGGTTTGCCGAGGGTTGGCGTGCACGATCAACGGCGCCGAAGATATCATGGCGTACTTTCGCGAGAAGCTCGGCATCGGTCACTTGCAAACGACGGCGGATGGCCTCTTCTCGTACGAGGAAGTCGAATGTCTCGCGGCGTGCGATCGCGCGACGTGCATGCAGGTTAATCTCGAATTCGTTTACGACTTGACGCCGCAGAAGATCGACGCAATGCTCGACGACATTCGCGCCGGCAGCTACGCCGTCGCGGCGATGGCGCAGACCGAAGCGCCCGATCGCACGTGGCAGATTCCTCAAGATAAGCAGGTTGCCGGAGGGCGAAAATCGCGCGGTGCGGCCGGCGTCCCATCGCCCGATAACGCCGGCGGCGTCGGCGATCGCAGCGGCGTCATCATGCTGGACAACATCATCAATCGCAACGTGATTCGCTTCACGGGCACGCGCGAGCGCGCCCTGCTCGAGCCTCGCGACGTGGTCGAACGGGTCGACGAAGAGGGCGCGCGTGCCGGTCACTAAGGTGCTCACTGCCGGCATCGGCGAGGTGGATCTGCGCGGCATCGATGCCTACCGGCAACGCGGGGGCTACACGCAGTGGGAGCGCGTCGTCCGCGACCTGCAGCCCGTCGACATCTTGAATATCGCGGAGAAATCGGGCTTGCGCGGGCGCGGCGGAGCCGGGTTTCCGACGGGTCGCAAGTGGTCGTTCTTGCCCAAAGACAAGAACGTCCGCTATCTCGTCTGCAACTGCGACGAAGCGGAGCCCGGCACGTTCAAGGATCACATGCTGCTCGAGGAAGCGCCGCACTTGGTGCTCGAGGGCATGCTCATCGGTGCCTATGCCATTGCGTCGCACCACGCGTTCATTTACATCCGCGGTGAATTTTTGCGCGGGTACGAGATCTTTTCCGCGGCGCTCGAGCAGGCGCGCGCCGCAGGATTCGTCGGCACGAATATCTTCGGTACCGGTTTCGACCTAGAGATAACCGTACACCGCGGTGCGGGCGCCTACATCTGCGGCGAGGAGACCGCGATGCTCAATTCGCTCGAGGGCAAACGCGGCGAGCCGCGGCTCAAGCCGCCGTTTCCCGCCGTCGAAGGCTTGTATTCCAAGCCGACGATCGTCAATAACGTGGAAACGCTGGCATATCTCGTGCCGATTCTCGAGCGCGGCCCGGAATGGTTCGCCGCGGTCGGAACGGAGCGCAGCAAGGGCTATAAAATCGTTTCCGTCTCGGGCCACGTTCAGAAGCCCGGTAACTACGAGATCGCACTCGGTACGCCGGTGCGTGAGATCATCGAGTTAGCCGGCGGACTCCGCCCCGGACGGACGCTCATGGCGGTGCAGCCCGGCGGCGGCTCCTCGGCGTGCATCTTCGAAGAACAGCTCGACTGGCCGTACGATTACGAGAGCATGGCAAAAGCCGGCTCGATGCTCGGGTCCGGCGCGTTCGTCGTCTTCGACGACACGACCGATTTCGTAAACTGCGCTTACAATCTTGTGCGGTTTTTCTCGCACGAATCGTGCGGGCAGTGCACGCCGTGCCGCGAGGGCGGGAGCTGGATGGAGCGCGTGCTCGAGCGGCTCGTACACGCTCGAGGCGTTCCCGGTGATTACGAAATGCTGCTGCGCATCGCCGGTTCGATCACCGGCTTGAATCTCTGTCCGCTCGGCGATTCGATCGAACCATTTCTAAAGTCGGTAATGCTGCGCTTCCCCGAAGCGTTCAAGGCGCGGATCGTACAAACGCGGGAGACGGCGAACGCATGAGAGCGCCGCTGCTCGCCAAGAGCACCGAGATGGTCAATATCACGATCGACGGCGTGCCCGTCACCGTGCCGAAAGGAACGCTGCTCGTCGAAGCGGCCAAGACGATCCGGCAAGAGATTCCAATCTACTGCTATCACACCCAGCTTGGGCCGGCGGGACTTTGCCGCATCTGCATGGTCGAGATCGAGGGAATGCCCAAGCTGCAAATCGCGTGCAATACCGCGGTAACCGACGGTATGGTCGTTCACACGCGCGGCGATAAGGTCGACGCTGCGCGAGCGGTCGTGCTCGAGCTCTTCCTGGTGAATCATCCGCTGGATTGTCCGATCTGCGACAAGGGCGGAGAATGCGATCTCCAGGACTACGCGATGGCGTATGCGCGCGGCAGCTCCGACGTCGCGGATCCGAAGCTTTCCAAACCCAAGGCCGTCGATCTGGGGCCGACCATCGTGCTCGATGAGGAACGCTGCATCGTCTGCCAGCGCTGCGTGCGTTTCGACGACATCATCGCCGGCGAAGCGCAGCTGGTCGTGAAGGATCGCGGTGCGCGCGATATTATCGCGACCGCCACCGGTCGTCCCTATCGCCACAACTTTACCGGCAACGTCACCGAGCTCTGTCCGGTCGGCGCGCTGACGTCGAAGACGTATCGTTTCAAGTCGCGCCCTTGGGATCTCAATCGAACGCAGACAACGTGCACGCAGTGTTCCGTCGGTTGTCGACAGTATGCCGACGTACGGCACGGCACGCTGCTGCGCACGATGTCGGTGGAGAATGATGCCGTCTCCGACGGATGGCTCTGCGATCGCGGCCGCTATAACATCGGTTTTTACGAGTCGCCGGACCGCCTCAAACAGCCGCTCTTTCGCAAGCACGGCGAACTCGTGCAGATCGGCTGGGACGATGCGTTCATCTTATGGGGTAAGGCCATCCGCGATGCGCTCGCCACCGGACGTCCGCACGCGGTCGGCGCGATCGGCGGAGGCAGGCTGACGAACGAAGAGGCGTTCGTGCTGCAGCACGTCTTTCGCATGGCCGGCGTTACGGATCTGGATTGGCGCGCCGGCGCGCAGCGTCAAGCGACGCCGGGAATGCAGGGCGCATCGCTCGATCGCATCGACGGTGCGCAAGCGATCGTCATTGCCGGCCAAAGCCCGCGCGACCGGGCGCCCGTGCTATGGCTGCGCGTTCGAAGCGCACAGCTGCGCGGCGCGAAGATCGTGCAGGAGAAGAACGCGCGCGACGCACGTGCTGCAGTCGGCGACGCCGCTGCCGTCGCGCTGATTTGGGATGGCAACGATCTCGCGCTGGCGCGCGACTATGCGCAGGCGTTTGCCGGCGTCGCGGGTCTCGCGACGTACGTCGCCAGCGAACAGGCCAATGCGCGCGGCGCGGAAGCGATGGGCATGCTGCCGTCGACCGGCCCGGGGTTCATATCGGTCGACGCGGGTTACGATACGTATCGCATGTTCGACGCGGCGGTTGCCGGAGAGCTTGCGGTACTTTCGATCTTCGGCGCCAATCCCGCGCGCAACGCCGCCGATCCGGCTGCCGCGGCGCGCGCGCTCGAAGCCGTTCCGTTCTTGGTCGTCAGCGATCTCTTCATGGCTGAGACGGCCGATCGCGCGACGCTGATCTTGCCGGCGAAGGGCGCGCTTGAAAAGAGCGGCACGACGGTGAATCTCGCCGGCGATCTGCTGCCCGTCAACGCCGCGCTCGAGGCCCCGGACTTCGTGCGATCCGATCTCGAAATGCTGTGCGGCCTCGCCGAACAACTCGACGTTACGGTACCGTCACCCGAAGAGCTCCATCGCATCGTCGTGGCACACGTCGCAAAAGGCGCGCCGCACGTCACCCTCGGCGACGAAAGGTTTAAGGCGTCCGGTGTCACCCTGACCGGTCAGGGTGACACTGTCTCGATACTCTCCGGGGGCGGAACCTGGCAGCACGATCCCTGGCTTGCGGGCATGAGGACGTAACGATGCCGTGGTGGGTGATCGTGTTGATCAAATCGGCGATCTTGCTCTTCGTCGTGATCACGTCGTTCGCGTATGCGATGCTCGTGGAGCGCAAGATTCTCGGCTGGATGCAGATGCGTCCCGGGCCCAATCGCGTCGGTCCATGGGGGTTGCTGCAGCCGGCGGCGGACGCGGCGAAGCTGCTGCTCAAGGAAGATCTCACTCCGGAGACCGCCGATCCGCTGCTCTACAAGCTTGCGCCGTTCATTTCGCTGGTCACCGCGTTTGCGGTCTACGCGATCATCCCGTTCGGCGCGTCACCCAGTGGTGCGCCATGGGCGATCGGTAACGTCAACGCGGGCATTCTGCTGATTCTCGCGATCACGTCGATCGGAATTTATGGCATCTGTTTGGGTGGATGGGCCTCGGGGTCGAAGTATCCGCTGCTCGGCAGCGTTCGCTCGACGGCGCAGATGATCAGTTACGAGCTGGCGATGGGATTTTCGCTCATCGGCGTGCTGATTCTCGCGGGAACGACGTCGCTCGACGGAATCGTGCACGCGCAGACGCGGCTTTGGTTCTTTATCCCGCAGTTCATCGGCTTCGTCATCTACATCACCACGGCCGTCGCGGAGACGAACCGTGCGCCGTTCGATCTCGTCGAAGCCGAAACGGAGCTCGTCGCTGGATTCCATACCGAGTACTCCGGGCTGCGATTCGGCCTGTTCTTTATCGCCGAGTACGTCAATATGCTCACCGTCTCGTGCCTTGCGGCGCTGCTCTTCTTCGGCGGATGGAATGCGCCGTTCGGCTGGACCGCGATTCCGGGCGTCGCCTGGTTCGTCATCAAGGTGGCGTTCTTTATGTTCTTTTACATGTGGCTGCGCGCAACGTTGCCGCGTCTGCGCTACGATCGCCTGATGTCCTTCGGATGGAAAGTGCTCATCCCGCTTGCGACCCTGAATCTCGTATTCACTGCAATCGTCGTGGCCTACAAAGGTTGATGCTCGATGGCGACGCGTAAACGGCTCTTCAACGTCGGCGCAATCCTGCGCGGACTTTCAATCACCTTCGGCTTCATGTTTCGCCGGCGTCCGACGGTTCAATACCCGTCGGTCAAAAAACAGCACGCGCCGCGTTTTCACGGGCTGCACGAACTCCGCCGCTACGGCGACGGCAAGGAACGCTGCATCGGCTGCGAGCTCTGCTCGAGCGTTTGTCCCGCCAACGCGATCACCGTCAT
>JAMXLK010000146.1 GCA_024281075.1 Vulcanimicrobiia bacterium | reverse complement strand
CCGCTGACGATGTACTGATGCGCCGGGAAGCTCGGCCCCGCTTGACTCGCGAACATCTTGTCGGCAAACGCGTACTGTTGTGCCATCGTGAAATACGGTTTAACTTCGGAATGCTGTGCGAACGTATAGGCGCGGACGTACGTTGGAACGGTGCAGCGAGTGTGCCGCAACGCGCAAGTCGACTGCTCGAGGTTGAAGCCGTCCATGCGGCCGCCGTCGAACGCGGTGTTAAACGCGACGTGCGAGTGAGCCACGTCCCAGGGGGCCGCGAGCGGAACGCTCTGCAGCTGGACTTTGTCGCCCGCGCTATTGTAGCCGTACTTTACCGTGTCGGCGCCTTGCAATCCGTTAAAGAGGCTATCGGTGGTGCGGTTCTCCTGCACGATAATGACGACGTGTTGGATTTTCCCGCTCCCGAGAACCGCGCCGCGCAGGTGCCGATGCGCGCGGACTGCGGGTGCCGGCGCATTCGCGATCGCAGCGTCGGCCGCGGGGGCCTGCGAGATGGTTCGCGCGGCCGGCGCTTGCGCGCATGCCGAAGCGAAGACGGTTGCAAAGGCAAGCCCGAGAAGTCGTGCCGGCCGCATTTACGCGCGTCCTACGAGCTTGCGTGAAATCACGAGGCGCTGTATTTGCTGCGTCCCTTCGTAGATTTGCGTGATCTTTGCATCGCGCATCATTCGCTCGACCGGATAATCGGCGGAATATCCGAATCCACCGAGCACTTGGACCGCATCGGTCGTGACCGACATCGCGACGTCGCCGCACTTGAGCTTCGCCATAGCCGCCCAAAGCGTAACGTCGGCGCTGCCTTCGTCGCAGCGTTGCGCTGCTTGATAGAGCATCAGACGCGCCGCTTCTACTTCCGTTTTCATGTCGGCGAGCATGAAGCCGACACCTTGATGTTGGCCGATCGGCTTTCCGAACGCGACGCGTTCCTTCGCGTAATTGGTGGCATAGTCGAGCGCTCCGGCGGCGATTCCGAGCGCCTGCGCGGCGATCCCCGGGCGGGACTTGTCAAGCACCTTCATTGCGATCTTGAAGCCTTCGCCTTCTTCGCCGAGGCGGTTGGCCGCCGGAATTTCGCAATCTTGGAAGACCAGCTCGACGGTCGGTGAGCCGCGTATGCCCATCTTTTTCTCGATATTGCCGACCGAGAAACCCGGCGTGCCTTTCTCAACGACGAATGCGGTCACGCCGCGCGAACCCGCCGCCGGGTCCGTCACCGCGAAAACGCAGACGACGTCGGCGACGCTGCCGTTGGTGATCCAAATCTTTTGGCCGTTGAGCACGTAAGCATCGCCGCGTTTTTCGGCGCGCGTGCGCATCGAACCGAGCGCGTCTGAACCGCTCGAAACTTCGGTCAACGCATAGGCGACGAGATGCTCGCCCGACGCGATCTTCGGCAAGAAGCGGTGTTTCTGCTCGTCGCTGCCGCCGATGACGATCGGCAGCATGCCCAACTCTTGCACGGCCACGATGAGCGCGCTCGAAGCACACGCCTTTGCAATCTCTTCGACGACTTTGACGTACGTTAGAAAGGTGCCGCCGAGCCCGCCGTATTCCGATGGAATCGGAATGCCGAGCAGATCGTTCTGCGCGAACAGCTCCTTGATATCCCACGGAAACTCGCCGGTCGCGTCGATCTCCGCGGCGCGCGGCGCCACTTTTTCGGCGACGAGCTCGCGGACTGCCGCGAGGATTAGAGCCTCTTCGTCGTCCGTTGCAATTTGAGTTTGTGCGGTCGTCATAAGGGCCACACGTTCCACGGAGGCCACTGCGTTTCCGTCGGCGCATAAGGACGCCATGGAGAAGGTCTATGCTTCCTGCGCGGAGGCCGTCGCCGACATTCCAAGCGGCGCATCGATTGCCGTCGGCGGCTTCGGATTGTGCGGAATACCGCACAATCTGATCGAGGCGCTGCTCGAACAAGGCGCTTCGGACCTGGTGACCGTCTCGAATAATTGCGGCGTCGACGGCTGGGGGCTTGGCGTGCTGCTCGACCATAAGCGCATACGGCGAACGACCGGCTCCTACGTCGGCGAAAACCGCGAGTTCGAACGTCAGTATCTCTGCGGCGAGCTCGAAGTGGAGCTCGTGCCGCAAGGCACGCTGGCCGAGCGGCTCCGCGCGGGCGGGTGCGGGATTCCGGGCTTCTATACTCCCGCAGGGGACGGCACGCTCGTCGCGGACGGCGGCCTGCCGTGGCGGCACAACGCCGACGGAAGCGTCGCGATCGCGTCGCCGAAAAAAGAAACGCGAATTTTCGACGGGCGCGAATACGTGCTCGAGACGGGAATCGTCTGCGATTTTGCGCTGGTGCGCGCCTCAGTCGGAGATCGTACCGGAAACTTGATCTTCGATAAGGCGACGCGCAACTTCAATCCCCTCTGTGCGATGGCGGGGAAAATTACGATTGCGGAAGTCGAGGAACTCGTCGAGCCGGGCGCGATCGACCCGCAGCAGGTGCATCTTCCCGGGGTTTTCGTGCAGCGCATCGTGCACGTCGGCGCGCAAGGCAAACGCATCGAACGCGTAACGACTCGTCCTTCGACAGGCTCAGGATGACACTCGCGTGGCTTTAACGCGTACGCAGTTGGCCGCCCGGGTTGCGCAGGAACTGCGCGACGGCCAGTACGTCAACTTGGGCATCGGTTTGCCGACGCTGATTCCCAACTACGTGCCGCCGGACGTCACGGTGACGCTGCAGAGCGAAAACGGAATCTTGGGAATGGGGCCGTATCCGTACGAGGGTCAGGAAGATCCCGATCTTATCAACGCCGGCAAAGAGACGGTGACGGTCTTACCGGGAGCGTCGTTCTTTGACTCATCGCTTTCGTTCGGAATGATTCGCGGCGGTCATATCGACCTTGCCGTCCTGGGCGCGATGCAAGTCTCGGAGCGCGGCGATCTCGCCAACTGGATGATTCCGGGCAAGATGGTGAAGGGAATGGGCGGCGCGATGGATTTGGTGCACGGTGCCAAACGCGTGATCGTGATGATGGAGCACGTCGCCAAAGGCAACGCGCACAAGATTTTGCGGGAGTGCACGCTGCCGCTGACCGGACGGCGCGTCGTGCAGCGCATCATCACGGACATGGGGACGATCGACGTCGGGCCGGACGGGCTGATCCTTCGCGAACTCGCGCCCGGCATTAGCGTCGATGAGATTCAAGCCGCTACCGAACCGCGGTTGCTGGTTCCGGTAGAGCCCATGGTCATGGAGATCCCGCAGTAGCAGGCAGCGCTTAATCAGGCGAGAACCTTCTCGGCTCGAAGTTATCCTTTGCACTTCAGGAGATACGGCAGATGAAAAGTATGAATTTGTGCCGTTACACATTGGCCGGCATCGGTGTTGCCATGCTGGTCGCCTGCGGAGGAGGAGCAAGCGGCAGCGGCGGCACCGTTCCTACGGTGCCTCAATCCGTCGATGTGTACACGCATCATAAAACGTTTAACTATACCGGAAACCGGCAGTCGTTCATCGTGCCTGAGAACGTTCACCAGCTGAAAATCGTCGCGCGCGGTGGTATGGGCGCAGGTCCCGAGTCGACTGGCGGCGCGCGGCCGGGCCTCGTCGAAGCGTTTATTTCCGTCACCCCCAAAGAACAGCTTTACGTGTTCGTCGGCGGTGCCGGTTCGGGACAGTCCGCCGGCTATAACGGCGGCGGCAACGGCGGTACGAGCGGTTATTGCAACTGTAACGGCTACGGCGGCGGCGGGGCGTCGGACGTCCGCGCGAGCAACTATAAAATGGCCGATCGCATCATCGTTGCCGGCGGCGGCGGCGGTAACGGCGCTAACGGCGACGAGTATTACGACGTCGGCGGCCCCGGCGGCGCAGGCGGCGGCAAACAAGCCGCGGCCGGAAGCCCCGGTGGTGGTGACGGCCCGGGCGGCGGCGGCGGAGGCGGCACGCAGTATAAGGGCGGAGCCGGAGGCAGCGGCGGTTCGAGCGGGCACGGACCTGCGGGCATTCCCGGATCGCTTGGCGTGGGCGGCGACGGCGGCGGCAGCGTCTCGTATGGCGGTGGCGGCGGCGGCGGTGCCGGCGGCGGTTATTACGGTGGCGGCGGCGGCGGTGCGGGCTCCGCATCCGGCTCATCTTCGGGAGACCCCGAAGCGGGGGGCGGCGGCGGGGGCGGCTCGTCCTTCGTTGAGACCAACGCCATAAAGTACCGGCTCTGGCGCGGTTGGAAGACGTCGAATCCGAACGGTATCGTCGTCTTCAGTTGGAACGTGTAAAGTTACTAACTGCTACTTGGAGGATCGTATTACATGAAATCGTCGAAGCTGCGCATCGGCGCGCTAGCCGTCTTCTTTGCGATGATCTTTGCACTCGTCGGTGCTGGAACGGCGTTGGCGCTACAAAACCATATGCTTAGCGCGCGCAACTCGCTGAACGCGGCGCTCAACGAACTGAAACAAGCTCAACCCGATAAGGCCGGACATCGCAACAACGCCATCAACGATGTCGAATCGGCAATAAATCAGGTGAGTATGGGCATCCAAGCCGCCAAATAGCTCCGCGTTACGCGGATAAATTACTGAACTGGGTTCGGTAGAGGCGTGAGTAGAGGCCGCCGCGTGCGAGCAGCGTTGCGTGGCGGCCTTGCTCTACGATTCGCCCTTCGTCGACGACGAAAATCACGTCGGCGGTGAGTACGGTCGATAAGCGATGCGCGATCACGAGGCTGGTGCGGCCGCGCATCACCGTTTCGAGCGCGCGCTGAATCGCGGCTTCATTTTCGTAATCGAGCGAACTCGTCGCTTCGTCGAGAATCAATATGCGCGGATCCTTGAGCAGGACGCGCGCGATCGCAAGCCGCTGGCGCTCGCCCCCGGAGAGCTTGTGACCGCGCTCGCCGACGACGGTTTCGTAACCATCGGGCAGCGAGGTAATGAAATCTGCGATGTTTGCGGCGCGCGCCGCGGCCTCGAGCTCCGCGTCGGTAGCGCCGGGTTTACCGTAGCGTAAATTGTTGCCGACCGTGTCGTGAAAGAGGTACGTCTCTTGCGTGACGATCCCGATGTCGCGCCGCAGCGATTCGAGCGTTAGGGTACGCAGGTCGTGATCGTCAACGAGGACGCGTCCGCCTTGCGGATCGTAAAAGCGCGGCACGAGCTGCGTGATCGTCGTTTTGCCGGCACCGGAAGGGCCGACGAATGCCGCAACTTCGCCGGGGCGCACGTGAAAGGAGATGCCGCGTAGCACGTCGCGCGTGCCTTCATAGGCAAACGTCACGCCTTCGAATCTGATGTCGCCGGCCACGGACGGCAGCGCGATCGCTCCCGCCGGCTCGTACTGCTCCGGCTTCATCTCGAGATAGTCGAAGATTCGCTCGAAGACCGCGAGCGCGCTGACGATTTGAACTTGAATGCCCGCCAACGATGCGGCCGGCCCGTAAAGACGGCCTTGAATGAACGAAACGAAGGCCACGATGACGCCGACTTTTAAGCTCGAGGATATGGCGAGCCAGCCGCCGCCGAACCAGACGAGGGCCGGTCCGACGACGACCATCGCCGTTACGGAGGCGATGAACCATCGGCCGACCATGGCGAGATCGATCTCGAGCTGCATGAGGCGCGTTCCTACCTTGTAGAAGCGCGCGCGTTCGTAGGCTTCCCGCGCGAAAGACTTGATCAGCGTGATGCCCGAGATCGAGAGCGTTTCTTGGGTGATGGACTCGATCTCGTCGCGTTTCTCGCGCGTCTTTTTGCGGATTTGATACATACGCCGCCCGACCGGTCCGAGCGGAAAGACCATCAGCGGTACGATCGCCACCGAAAGCAGCGCCAGACGCCAGTCCCAAAGGAACATGGCGATCAGCGTCGTGCCGATGAGCACGACGTTCGTCACGATGCTCGTCAGCGTACCGGTGACGACGTTGTCGATGTTGTCGACGTCGTTGCTGACACGGTTCATGATTTCGCCGGTCTTCGTTCCGGTGAAGAAGCTCAGCGGCATTCGGTGAAGATGCTCGACGAGGCTCGTGCGAATGTCGCGCATGATGCCTTCGCCGACGACCGAGTTGAGAAACCCTTGCAACACGCCGATGCCGGCCGAAATGAGTGCCGACGCCAGGATGATGGCGACGTCGATGCCGAGCTCGCGCAGGCTGCGATGCGGGATCGCCGAGTCGATGATGTGCGCCGTGACGAAGCCCGGCACGAGCCCGAGCGCGGCGACGGCGACGATGCAGAGCAGCACCGTCGCCTGCTGACGCCAGTACGGGGCGAAGAGCGCGCCGATTCTTTTCCAATCGACGCGCCGCTTCACGTGAGGTTTTTCGGGCTGATAGATGTTCGACCACATCAGCCCGTGGCCGGACATCATGCGTCGTCGGAGCTCAGCACGAGTTAGTGCGGGACGGTTACCTGATGCAGCGAGACTTTATTTCCCTCGCCGTCGGTGAACGACGTGATCTTGCAGACCGGCGTGGCATACGGATCTTCAACGGTCACGCCTTTCCCGCGCAGATCGGCGACGGTCTTGTCGATATCGTCGACTTCAAAGACGACGCCCGAAGCGCTGCCGGGCGCACGGTCGGCCCATTCGGTCGTCAGCACGCTAAAGTATCCGCCGCCGACGTTCGCCTCGTTGTATTTCTCGACGCCCTCCTCTTCGTATGGGCCGCTGAACTTGAGTCCGAGCTTATCCTCGTACCATTTGCGCAGTCCGGCAACGTCGTTGGCCGGATACGCCGTGAACGCAATCTCTTTGATCACGAAACCTCTCCTAATCTAGGCACCCTTCGCCCTGAGCTTGTCGAAGGGTCAGGGTGACAACGGTGTGGGTGCTTCGGTAAACCCGCACCGGCTAGCCCAGGTTGCTACGGTTTGCCGTTGCGGAGGGCCGAGAGCTCTTTGAAGAGCTTTTTCTCTTTGTCGGAGAGGTTTTGAGGGAGCTGGCCGATGAGACGAACGTATTCGTCGCCGCTGCCTCCTGTGCGCACGTGCGGGATACCGCGGCCGGATAGCCGCAACAATCGATTGTTCTGCGTTCCGGCGGGAATCGTCATGGCGACTTCGCCGCTGAGCGTCGGGACGTTGACTTCGCCGCCCAAGATGAGATCGTAGATGCTTACGGGGAGATCGACGTAAAGATCGTCGCCTTTGCGTTTGTACGTCGGGTCGTCTTGCAGCGTTACGATGAGATGCAGGTCGCCGTTGGGACCGCCGTTGATGCCGGCGCCACCCTGACCCGCTAGACGAATGCGCTGACCGTCGCCGATGCCGCGCGGAATCGTAACTTCAAAGCGTTTGTTCACGATGATTCGGCCGGTGCCGTGACACTGGGGGCAAAGGCGGCCGCCGAGCGTGCCGGTACCACCGCAGTGCGGGCAAAGATCTTCGATTTGAAGCGAAACGGCTTTCGTTCCACCATCGTAAATGTCGCGCAGCCCCAGCTCGATCGTCGTTTCGAGATCTTGGCCGCGTCGCTCGAGGCCCCGTCCGCGCGTCGTCTGACGGCGTCCGATGTCGGAGAAGAAGACGTCAAAGAAATCCGAGAAACCGCTGGGTCCGCCCGCGCCGCCGAGATCGAACTCGAACTCGCGTCCGCCCACATTGGTGCGGTAACGCCGTTGTTGTTCGGCCTGTTGCGCGGCTTGCTGCCAGTTCGGGCCGAGCACGTCGTATTTCTTGCGCTTTTCGGGATCGCCTAAGACTTCGTATGCCTCGGAAATCTCTTTGAACTTTTCCTCGGCTTCCTTAGCGTT